>JAFYAH010000016.1 GCA_017540825.1 Candidatus Methanomethylophilaceae archaeon
AGGTTACAAGCGGAACTACGTTGCCTCCGATGAGCTTGGAGTCCCATGCCGACCCCATATGCTCGGAGAACCTTTCGTTAAGTATTTGGCAAGCTAATGCATCACTGACGCTGGGACTTTGTTTCGTTTGTTTCACCAACTGTCGTCACGAAGTCCCTCTTTTTAGAGTCTTTGAGCAAGATGTCTCGTTCTGGCGAGCGAGGCGTACGCCTCGCTCACGAACTGTGTGTTTAGTACAATTGCACGTAAGTTTTTCAAATCGGATTTGGTAGATAGCGAGGTACAAAGAACCTGGCCATGCGATCGGAGGAGCGACATGCGGACTCTGATGCTCGAAACCGAAGTGTTCGCAGCATTCCCTTCGCTTCTTCCACATCCCGTCGATGGCGCGTCCGTCCCCTCCGGGATTTCATGATCCGGGGGCCGCCTCGCCATTAGGTCCTGGATAAACAGCCCCGGATGAGACTCTTAGCGACTGAGCTTAGAATAGCCTCTCGAAAAGCTTCGGCGAGCAACGCTAACCCGATATACCATATAACGGCATCCTGGCCCAGCGCTCGAGGAGGGATCGTCTGGACCGCATCATCATCCACGTGGACATGGACTGCTACTACGCATCGGTGGAGATGAGGGACGACCCTTCTCTGAGGGACAAGCCGGTGGCGGTACTCTCTCCCGCGGACCAGATCCAGGTCGTCGGCACATGCAACTACCCTGCCAGGGCCAAAGGGCTGCACTCGGGCATGTCCCTATCCGAAGCCAGGCGCGTCTGTCCCGATGCCGTGTTCATAAACGGCGACATGAGGAAGTACCGCTCCGTCACGGAGGAGCTCCACAGGCTCTGGTCCGAGTACGCCGACGTCATGGAGCCCGTCATGCTGGACGAGGCCTACCTCGACGTCACCGAGTCTGCCGGCGACGTGGATGAAGCCAGACGCTTCGCCCACGAGATACAGCGCCGCGTCCGGGAGGAGATGGGGATGGGATGCTCGGTCGGCCTCGGATACAACATGGTGTCCGCCAAGACCGGCAGCGAGGAGATGAAGCCGGACGGATACTTCGAGATACTGTCGCCGCAGGAATTCATAGAGCTCATGGAAGGCCGCGATATCGGCGAAGTCAACTCCATCGGCCCCAGGACGTCTGAGAAGCTCCTCTCCATCGGAATTCGGACTGTGAAGGACGTCCGCGAGCGCAGGGACGAGGTCGCCAGCGTCCTCGGCGCCCAGGCCAGGAGGATACTCGACCTCGCCGACGGCATTGACGAGAGGGCCGTCACGCCCCGCAGCCCGGAAGACGCCAAGTCGATCAGCAGAAGCCTGACATTCCTCAAGGACGTGAACGACTACTGGCTGCTTTCCGATGTCGTATTCCTCATATGCGTCGACATAGAGAACGTGATGGAGAAGCACAGCAAGACCGGCGGGGGCGTGCTGATCTCAGGAGCGTACGCCGACAGGTCCCCATTCGCATCGAACAAGATCACAAAGAAGTGCAGCGGCCCTGTCGAGCTGCACGAGACGGCCATGTCGATGTTCGACGAGATCCCTTTCCGCCCTGTCCGGCGCATAGGCGTGTGCGTCTACAACCTCGTCAGGCGGGATTCCAGGCAGACCACCCTGGACTCCCTGATGGGAAGATCGGAAGATGACGGGAAGGTCGAGGAGAGGCTGGAGTCCATCAGGAGAAAGTACAGGATGGGCTCTCTGAAGAGGAACGACGTGGACAGGGACACCATCCGCTCTATCGCGGAGCATATGAGGACGCACAGGGGAAGACCCTGATCCCAGGCCTTCGTCTTCTTCCAAAAGGTGCCTGGCCGCCCTGCCCGATGAACCCTTGGCAGCGCTTCTGCGAAACGGCACGACACCTCCGGCCGCCAGATTATGCCTATCGCAGCTCCACATTTGGAGAAAGACGATCCGATAGAATCCTGCAACTAGATGAAAAGGAGATTATCCATGTTAGATGATTGTCTATTAAAAAATTAATTATTTGACATTCATCTAATTATATTTGAATAGATAATAATAATAAGCAAAAATTTAAAAATAAATAGACAAATCAACAATCTAAAATAATTAGTTTTAAATATTAACAACGTAAATTTCAACTCACTCCGGCTTAGACCTGAAGGTCCTGGCTGGACCTGCACTCGCAGGTGAGCTTCTCGAAATGCGTCAGCGGTAGCTGTAGCTATGGACCGAGAAGCAGAAGGTGAGAATAATGAGCTACTTCAGAAAAGCGATGTACCTGCTGCCTGCTCTGGTCGCATCGCTCATTGTCATAGCGGGCGCCTCGTCCGTCGCTGCAGCGACCGGCTCGTATGAGACGATCGGCTCCGGAGACGTATGGGTCGTGGTCGCCTCGGTGCTTGTGTTCCTGATGATACCGGGCTTAGCCCTGTTCTACGGCGGGCTACTGAGAAAGGAGAGCATGGTCTCGATCCTCGTCCAGACCACCATCGTGGTGATCATGTCCGCTGTCGTGTGGATAGTCTGCGGATACTCCCTCGCTTTCAGCGGAGGAGAAGGCGGGATCATCGGGAACCTGGACTATCTGTTCCTCGATGAGCTAATCGACGACATGGCCGCGGGAGGCGGGGTCGACTCCCTGCTCTTCGCAGTGTTCCAGATGAAGTTCGTGCTGATCACGGCTGCCATCATCATCGGAGCGTGCGCAGAGCGCATCAGGTTCAAGACCATCGCTGTCCTCGCAGTCCTCTGGCCTCTGCTGGTGTACGCGCCGGCGTGCCACTGGGTCTGGGGAGGAGGGTTCCTGGCGGACAATTTCACCATCGTCGATTACGCTGGAGGCACGGTGGTGCATACGCTCGCAGGGATGTCCGGGCTCGCGCTCGCCGTGTTCGCGGGTCTCAGAGCGAAGAAGATCAGAGAGTCCCAGCCTCACAACGTGCCTCTCGTATACCTCGGAGTTTTCCTTCTGTGGGTCGGATGGTACGGATTCAACGGAGGCTCCGGGCTCGGGACCGGAGGCACCATCGTCAGGTCCATCGTGACCACCACCGGCTCCGCCGTCGCAGCGACGTTCGTATGGATGATTGCTGAATATTACTTCAAGAAGCAGATAACGGTCATCGGCGTCGGAACAGGAATCCTCGCAGGACTCGTGTTCATCACCCCTATGGCGGCATACGTCAGCGTCAGCACCTCGTTCGTGGTCGGCATAGCCGGAGGGGCGATCTGCTACGCCTTCTCCCACCTCATACACGTCACCCTCAAAGACCGCATCGACGACGCACTGGACGTGTTCGCGGTTCACGGGGTCGGAGGAATCTTCGGAACCATCCTCGCAGCGCTCTTCGTGCAGGAGAAGTACGGATCGGCGGTCGACGGACTGCTGTTCGGCGGAAACGCGGACGTGCTCCTAGGAAACTGCGTCGCGGTCGCGGTCTGCGCCGTGTTCGCCTTCGTGGCGACCTATGCCATAATATTCGTCGCCAACATGATCTTCCCTGGAAAGCTCAGCGAGAAGGAGATCGAGGAGGGCCAAGACCTTCTGGAGCATCACGAAGACGCATACAGATGAGCCGCCTCTTCGGCTGAAACAACTTTCGGGCCGCTCGGCCCGGATTCATTCTTTCCAGATCGCCCGATGCTATGGCAGCAAGAGGACGGAAAAGCCGATGGAGCCTTGGCCTCTGAAGCGAATCGCATGGTCTACAAGGGCTCCCCTGTTGGGCAATCGCCGCCCCCGAAAGGCCACTTGCTACTGCTTAGGACCTCGGCCGCCACAGCAGACTATTATTAGCCGCCTGCCCATCACTCGTCGAGAAGATGACAGACGGCATGGATCCTTTGGAGCTCCCTATGAAGATGGCCCACGTGTCGCGCCTCATGCGCCTCCGCCGCGCCGAGAACGCTAAGGGCGGAATGGATCCGCTCGCAGGGCAGGGCCGCGTTCTGGCCTTCCTGAAGATAGCCGGCGAAGCCTCGTCCGCCGACATGGCGACGATACTAGGCATAAGGCAGCAGTCCCTGAACCAGTCCCTGGTCAGGCTGGAGGAGGAAGGATACATCGTACGCGAGCAGGCAGAGGAGGACAAGAGGCGCATCATCGTCAGGCTCACCGACAAGGGACGCAGCGCCGAGCCTCCGAAGAACGAGGCCGCCAGCGCGTTCGAGGTCCTCACCGACGAGGAGCAGGAGCAGCTGTCGTCCATCCTGGACAAGCTCATCGAGGAGCTGTCGAAGGAGCTCGGGCTTCCGGAGGATCCCGACGAGCGCATGGAAGCCGTCCGCAGGAGGATGGGAGAGGAGCGCTTCCGCAGGGCCATGATGTTCCATGGATACGGCGCCTTGTAATGCCGTGGCCGCTGTCGCAACCAGTCGTCTCCGAGCACAGATCCCGGGAAGCTCTTCAGATGCGAGATCGTAACCGAGCACTTCAGTTGCATATCTAAAGCGACATGTCATAAGTCCTTTAGCACCCCAGTTGCACTTTTTGCATAAGCGCCAAAATATTAATTGCACCTTTTTGGGGGTTCTGCATGACAGTTAATTGCACCTTTCCGGAGTGCCGCCCTCATACGTCCCTGCAGAGCATACATTTTAGACTGGATAGCGTTTCATAATTTCATTAACTAGTCAAACTGTTGCCTCATCCATCTCGTAGGTCCATCTGGACACCACCGACTCCTGATTGATCTGGTCGACGTACTGGTATATCCTGTCGACGAGTTCTTCCTTCGAGCTGACGCGTGTGCCCCTCAGCTGTGTTCTATCTAACTTTACAAAGAAATCTAATGATGCTGCCCAGAACGGACCATCGTCTGCAGAGCGAGTGCCGAAGCCAGTAATAATGGGAGCTTTTCATTGGGACGGTTCCTTGCCTAATGTATAAGATACTCGTTTGAATCTATACACGTGGTAGATGCAGTTGACGAAATACGAAGATCTCGGCAGAGCAATCGAAGAATCCGTGAGGAGATCCTGCGAAGGGAAGCGCATCGGCGTCGCCTTCTCGGGCGGGATGGATTCGGGGCTGCTCGCCGCTCTGGCTAAGAGGCATGCGAGATCGGTCACCTGCTACACCTGCGGGACGAACGACTCGTTCGACGTCGCCGCCGGAAGGGAGCTGGCCGGGAAGCTCGGCCTCCCCTGGGTCCAGTGCAGGATATCAGAAGAGAACATAGAGGGGACGATAAGGGAGATGATGCTGGCCACCAAGGTCAGCGACCCTTTCACGATAAGCTACGACCTCCAGCTCTTCGCCGTCTGCCGCGACGCGGAGGAGAAGGTGATCCTCTCCGGACAGGGCTCCGACGAGTACTTCGGAGGCTGCGCCAGGTCGGTCAGCGACGACGATTCGGAATACCGGGCGGTCATGGACTGGGGCGTGGAGAGGCTCATGAAGGTATCCGTCCCGTGCGAGAAGGCCATAGCCGGACGGTTCAAGAAGAGGCTCTCCTACCCGTATCTGGACGACGACGTCATAAGGCGCGTCAAGGAAATAGACCCGGACGAGCTCCGCCCGGCCTCTTTGGACGAGAGGAAGGCCGTCCTGAAGACTGTGGCGTCCGACCTCGGATTCCCTTTTCTGGCCCACCGCACGAAGAAGGCGTCGCAGTACGGGTCGAACACGACTGAGCTAATACGCGACGCAGCCAGGAGGAAAGGGGTGAGGTACAACAGGTACATCGCCGACATCTACGAGTCCCTCGGGCTGAGGGACGCGAACCTCCTCCGCGACTCCGCCGTGGACGTCCGCATGGACCCCATACTCCTACATGACGCCGAAGAGGTCCTCGATAAGCTGGGAGTCTCGCACTCCGAGGCCGTGGCCAGGTTCTACCGCAGGATGGTCCTGGAAGGAGGCCTCGATTTTCTAGACGTCCCGCCTCGGAGCCGAGTCCGCATCCCCATCGCAGGACGGACCCTATCCTCGAGATCGCGTCCTCGACTATAGCACCGGAGTCGTTCCCGACGATGTCGAGGGCGCTGGCGCTGAGGATCCTCACGTCCTTTATGCCATGCATCCCGACGACCTCCTTGAACATCATGTACCCCAGATCATGCATGTCGTCGGTGAATCCGCCGCGGGTGGTGACGTAGTACGCCTTCGTCGCCCTGGCAAGCCCCTGGGGAACGCCTTCGTCGCTGTATACGAACGATATCCCCAGCTGGCTGACGTTCTCCAGATATATCTTGGCCATCGAGTTGAACCCGAACTCCCAGAACGGGGTCGCGAAGACCAGGACGTCCGCCGAAGCATATCTGCAGGCCTCCGAGAACTCGGGATCGTCCAGCTTCCCGTCCATCGCCAGGGCTTCCCTCTTCCGGAGCCTGACGGTGTCCAGAGGAGCCAGCCCGGCCTCCTCCAGCACGACCTCCTCCACCTCGTCCGCCCCAAGGCGGGAGACCAGGGCCTCGGCGAGCCTCATGGTGCGGGACCTCTCGCGATCCACGCACGCGTTCACGAACAGCAGCCTGGTCGTGTCATGGCCTCCCCTGAAAGTTGACGTTCTTCCTTATGTCGTCCAGGTCGACCGCCTTCGTTATCCTCTCGACGCATGCCACAGTCTCCTCGTCGTTGGACGCGATGCCGCCTTTGAGGATGTACGACACCAGCCCGTGGTCGAACGCGGCGTAATATGTGGCTATGACGCAGTAGTGGGCGACCATGCCTGCCAGTACCACCCCTGTGCAGCCGAGGCCTTTCACCGCCTCCTCCAGGCCGGACTCCCTGAACGAGTTCATGCACGGCTTGTGGACGACGACGTCCGAATCGGAGATCAGCAGGCCGTCCACAGGGTCGTCGGGATTCTCTATCCCCTCCCCGTGGTAGCTCTCGCCGTCGAAGAGGACCCTCACGACTGGGTTCCCGGTCCTCCTGAACTCCTCAGAGACCTCGTTGATGTACCCCAGCCTGCTGCTCAGGGACCTGTCGATGCTCTCGGACGACTTCGCGAACTTGTTCTGTATGTCTATCAGCACCAGCGCCACTTTCCTCTCATAGAACCCGTTCAGGATGCCTATGCCGTGGGAACCGTCTGCCATGAGGGATCGATGCCTCCGGGAAGATATATCCGTTCCGCACTTTCAGCGACCCCTCCCCTGTGAACGTTCATAAGCGCTCCGAGCGTGGTTCGGATCATGGAGCCGTGCGCGGTGGAAGCCCTGATAGACGAGGCCGTGTCGGAGCTGGACTCGTTCTACGGCCCCCGCAGGTCCGGGGAGGCCATATCGGGCCGCCCTGTCCTGGGGAGGCACAAGAGGGAGCTTCCCTGCTTCACCACTTACAGGATACTCGTGAAGCCGTTCATGGAGGCGTCGGGAAGGAAGTACGTCGGCTCGTCCGTATGTCTGGGCGAGGCGGGGGTGGTCCTGTCCTACGTGGCCATGAACATGCCTCTGGAGCCTGCCGCCTCGAGCATGTCCGCCGCCATGCAGGACATGAGCCTGACGCGGGGGATATCCACCGACGGCTTCGTGTGGGCGTACACGCACAGGGAAGAGGGAAGAACCCCTGTGACGGCTACGTACGATCTGCGCCCATACTACATAGAAGCGCTCGACCGGAAGAGGTTCCGCGTAGCTGTCCCTGCGGACAGAAACGACCTCTTAAGGTTCTCAAGAATGATGGAGAGGGATGGATGAGTACGAAAACTTCACAATTCGACATTATGCATGACAACCATAATATGCCTGCACCCAATCTACCCGCCATGGATTTCATAATGGAGTCCTGCCCGTACTGTGGCGGAAGCACTGAGAAAGACGAGTTCGGAAGGGTCTACTGCCAGAAGTGCGGGTAGCACCTTCGCACAAACAGGTCCGACATGAGCCACATCGCGGACGAGTCCATCCCTTACGGAACCACGTTCCTGAAGATGGTCGAGAAGATCAAGGACAACAACTGCAAGGACGCGCTGGAGATCGCGGAGGGCATTGTGAAAGAAGACGGGGAGACGTTCTTCCCGTACCTGATGCGCGCCATCGCCTACTGCTACAACAGAGAGGACGGGAAGGCCCTCATGGACTGGAAGACGTCCATATCCCTCATGGAAGGGACGGACAACGCCGACTCGTACGTCTGCCTCTTCTCCAAGAGCGTCTCCGACCTCATCATCGCCGACGAGCGCGACTTCATCGACTTCGACTATCTGACCCACATAGACAAGGTGTGCGAGGCCCTGGACGAGCGCCTGGAATGCAACTGCAAGGGGTTCGTGTACCTGACGGTGTTCACCTGCTTCATGTCCTCCTACCTCGGGATGGAGGAGAGCGGGAAGAACCAGTGCAAGAACGTGGTCCCCAGCCTGGTCCAGAGGACGGTCGCGTACAGCAGGGACGCCAACATCCTGAAGGACGTCGTGAACGAGTACCTCGGGGTGAGCGACTACGACGAGACCACGTACAAGGACGACGACAACTACAGCCTGCACTCCCTGAGCGAGATCTCCAAGAGGATAGAGAGCAACCTGCCGAACGCGGACAAGTCGGAGTTCCCGGGAGGATGGACCGACGCGGAGATGAAGACGTCGCTGGAAGGCTACCTCGCGGCCATCCTGGCGTGCGAGGACGACGACAAGCCTCTGGAGAAGTACGCCAAGAAGAACGGCACGATGACCGATCTGGACCATGCCATCGAGGACTACTCGAGGAAGTACCTCCGCATCAGATGATCCCGAGGCCCTCCAGGAGGACCTTCGTCCCTATGGCGACGAGGATGAGCCCTCCCAGGACCTCCGCCTTCTTTCCGAGCCTGTCGCCGAACAGGCTGCCTATCTTGACCCCCGCCATGGACATGGCAAGGGTGATCAGCCCTATGGCCGCAGCGGGGGCCAGTATGCCGTCCTCGCCCATAGCGAGCGATATCCCCACTGCCAGCGCGTCTATGCTGGTGGCCACTGCGAGAAGGAGCATGGTCCTGGCGCCCATGTCGGCGTCGACCTCCTCCTCTTCCCCCGATAGCCCCTCGCGGACCATGTTCGCCCCTATAGCGAACAGCAAAAGGAAGGCCACCCAGTGGTCGTAGGCCGATATCAGGTCGTAGAACGCCGCTCCGAGGCAGTAGCCTGCTATTGGCATCAAGGCCTGGAACCCGCCGAACCACAGCCCGGCGACCAGCATGTCGCGAAAGGACGCCTTCCTCAGGGCCAGGCCCTTGCAGAGGGACACGGCGAACGCGTCCATCGCCAGCCCCACGGCTATCAGCAGTATCGCGAGCGCGTCCATGGCCCGTACATGCCATCTTTCTATAAATCCTGAATCGGCAGAAGTCGTCGATCCGGCAGGCTTCGCGGCCTTTCAGCTCCACCACCCTGTCCCTGGGGGTGACGGAGCCCCACAGCATCTCGGAATCGGAGCAGCACAGCCTGGTCCCGAACCTCTCCGAGGAGGAAGGCGCCGCATAGCAGTATACGCATCCGTGGGCGCACGTCCCGTACTCGCCGATGTCTATGCTCTTGACGCAGCAGCACCTCTCCCTGAGCTTGGACTGCTGAGCCTCGCAGGGGATGCCTAGGGACATCAGGACCCTGCGGTCCAGGCATCCGCGCGGATATATGCCGAACTCGGAGTAGTCCCGCTTGGGGCAGCAGGGCGAGAGCGTCATGCCGTATTCGGCGGCGACGCGTGACGCCATGCGGAGGAAGTCGTCCTCCTCGACGCGGGTGGCGAGGCGGAGAGCCCCGGACTCGACGAGGCCGCCCAGCTTGCCGTACATGTCCATGAAGCTGAATATGCATGTGTCGGTCCACTCGGAAGCCTCCCTGCAGAGGAGGTCGAACTTCCTCTCGTGGTAGGAAATGCCCTTCCCCGGCCCGAAGACCACCGGGTCGTACCTCCATGCGATCCTGTCCCTCCCTATGCGCTCCGATATCCGGATGCAGGCGTCGTTGACGTCGGCCTTGGGCGGCACCCCCGGCTCCAGGTCCCTGCCGTACGGGGTCATCGTGACCTGGAACAGGGCTATGTGGCCCATGGAGGCTATCTCCTTCATGCGCGGGACCATCGGCCCGGGGTTCTTCGTGACGAAGAGGATGCAGTCCACGTCCTTCCTCTGCAGGCTCACGCGATAGACCACGTTGCGGGAGACCGGATTGCGGACGAGGACGCTGCCGGCGCGGAGACGGCCCATCATCCATTCCGAATGGAAAGCCGGGATGTCGGTGCGACGGCTGGCGCAGATGATCATGGATGGGAAACATCGGCATCGGATAAATCTGTCTCGCCTGGATGACGAGACGGCATAAAGGCTGGTCTTAACGACGGTGAAAACCGGCGTCCAGAACGGAAATAATATACGGTCCGTCACATATCCCGTCGCATATGGAGTATGGATGCATCTATTCTAAAGTGACGCTGATCGGAACCATAAGCATCAGCGAGGACGGGGACGGAAACCTGACGGGGGTGTATCTTCCGAACACGAACCTGCCCAAGATGGATGTCTCCGAATCCCAGGTCATCGCCGAGGCGTTCGATCAGGTGGACGAGTATCTGAGCGGCAAGAGGCGCAAGTTCGACCTGCCCTTGGACTACGGGGTCACCGGGTTCCGCAGAACGGTCCTGGAAGAGCTCGAGAGGATACCTTACGGAGAGACCCGCACGTTCAAGGAGATAGCAGAGAGCATAGGGTCCCCGAAAGCCTACCGCGCGGTAGGGACGGCGTGCGCCGCCAACCCTCTGCCGATAATAATCCCCTGCCATAGGGTAGTGCCGTCCTCGGGAGGGGTCGGCAGCTACGCCGGAGGGGAGGCCCTCAAGAAGAGGCTCATAGAGCACGAGAAGTCGATGCTCTGACCTTCGCGCCTTCCTCGCGGCGCAGAGCTCCCTGACGATCCTCTCGATCTCGTCGGCGTTCTCGTTGCCGACGCGCGCGCCCTTGCGCTCGAGGAACGACCATCCGCGCCTCTCGCACTCCTCCTTGAAGTCCGGGGAGGTCACGGCGATCAGCTTGCCGTCCCATATGTCGCCCCTCTCCAGGAACATGGCGAACATGTCCTTGGGGATGCACATGACGACCTTGTCGAACGGACGGGTCAGGTAGGAGACCTGCTCGACGAAGTTCTTGTGCTCGTCGATGAACTCGTACTCCTCCCTGTTGGACATGACGCGAGGATAGCTGTCGATGACGTAGTTACCGGGGACGAACCCGTAGCGGGTGGTTATCACGCCGTAGGACACGTCGCACAGCTTCCTTCCGTTCTCGTCCACGGCGGTGTCGAGGCGGGCCACGAGGTTCTTCACCTCGGTCGCGCGGCCCCCGAATATGTTGAACGCGCTGTCCACGCCCTTGCTCCTGAACACGGTCGAGTCGTTGGTGACGACCAGTATGCGGACGGAGGTCTTCATCTCCGTCATGATCTTGGCTTCGCTCTTCTGCATGATCAGAACCTCTTGGATCCCAGCCTGTAGGAAATGCTGCAGTTGCCTTCCATGGACACCATGCACGGCCCCATGGGGTTGGACGGCTTGCACACCTTGCCGAACATCGGGCACTCCTCCGACTTTATCAGGCCTCTGAGGACGTCCCCGCACCTGCATCCGTTGGCCTCCTCCTTCACCTCGGGGGTCTTCGCGAGGATGTCCTCGTGAACCTTGGTGGCGTCGTGGTCGGCGAACTTCGGCTTCAGCGCCAGCGCGCTCTTGGGGATCAGCGGGAACCCCCTCCAATGGCGGTCCACCGGGGTGAAGGTGTCCTCCATCAGCTTGAGGGCTATCGGGTTGCCCTCCGGCCTGACGAGCCTGGTGTACTCGTTCTCCACCTCTGCGCGGCCCTCGCGGATCTGCTTGCAGAGCATGTAGCAGGACATGAGTATGTCCAAAGGCTCGAACCCGGCGATGACCTGCGGGAGGCCATGCACCTCGGACACGGGGCGGAACATGGACTCCCCGGTGATGACAGCCACATGCCCCGGCTCTATGAATCCGTCTATGGTGGACTCCCCGAGCGAGAGCAGCGCGTCCAGTATGGGCGGGCATATCCTGTGGCAGCTGTAGACGCTGAAGTTCTCGGGGCAGTCCTCCTTGTGGAGCGGGACGCAGGTGGACGGGGCGGTGGTCTCGAACCCGACGCCGACGAACACCAGGGGCTTCTCCTGGGCCCTGGCCATCTTGACGGCGTCGTCTATGGAGTACACTATCCTCACGTCGGCGCCGTCGGCCTTGGCGGAGAACAGGGACCCGATCGTCGTGGGGACCCTCATCATGTCTCCGAACGCCGTGACGGTGACCCCGTTGCGCGCCAGGGTGATGGCGTCCGCGATCTCGTGGCTGGTCGTGACGCATACCGGGCATCCGGGGCCCTGGGCTATCTCAATCCCTGCGTCCCTGAGCATCTCCTCCAGGCCGAAGCGGACGATCGTGTCCTGGTGGGTCCCGCAGATATGCATGAACTTCGCTTTCACGCCCGTGTCCTTTATGCCTTGAAGGATCTTCTTGGCAGTCTCCTCGTCCCTGTACTTGAACATCGCGTCTCCTCCTCAATATCCATGCACCTGACGGCGCAGGTCTGTCCTTTCACCACTTTGACCGCGCCGCCGCACTCGGGGCAGGCGAGCACCGGTATGGAATGCGAGCCGAAATCAGGGTCTGACAGCACTTTGGCCGGGCCCTCGAAGCCGCATGAGCTGCACGAAAGGACGATGGGCTCGTGCTCTATGATGAATTCCGAGCCTTCCAGGATGGTGCCGCGTGTGACTATCTCGTAGGCGAACGCCATCTGCTCCTCGCCCAGGTTGGTGAGGTCCCCGACGACGGCCGTCACGCTGTTGACCTTCAGGACCTTGTACTTGGACAGCTCGCTTATGATGGCGTCCACAAGGCTGGATACGACCGACACTTCATGCATCGGTGCGGTGAATAGCATATGCCTATAAAAGGAAGATTAGGGAGGCGTCCGTCCAGCTTCGGCCGCTGTGCTCCCTCTGCGGATGCCGTAGTCGCAGAGGTCCCTGACGACGCACCTGGAGCACCTTGGATGGTTAGGGATGCAGGTCTCCTGGCCATGGCGGACCAGGTAGCGGTTGATGTCCGACCAGCGGTCCCTCGGCGCGAGGTCCATCAGGGCGTACTCCGTCTCCTCCGGGGTCTTCGTGGAAACCAGGCCCATCAGGTTCGATATCCTGTGGACGTGGGTGTCGACGCACACCGACGGGATGCCCATGGCGTACGACCTCACGCAGGCAGCCGTCTTGCGCCCGACCATCGGCAGCTCCAGTAGCTCCTCCGTCTCGGAAGGGACGACCCCGCCGTGCTCCTCCAGGAGGATCCTGCAGCAGTCGACGATCGCCTTGGACTTCTGCTTGGGGAACCCCGCCGGGCGGACCAGCTCCGCCACCTCGTCCGGGTCCGCGGCCGCTATGGCCTCCATGGTCCCGAAGCGGTTGAACAGGTTGTCCGATGCCCTGCGGGTGTTGTCGTCCTTGGTCCTCTGGGACAGGATCGTCGCTACGAGGACGTGGAACGGGTCCGCAGGCCACTCGGGGTTCAGGCCCTCGGAGCTCCTTCCAGGGTAGACTCCCCCGACGTAGACCTCGGAGAGCCTGTTCAGGATCTCGCATATCCGCTCTGTATCCATCTCAAGGCATCCTCCGCTGTGCGGAACGACCCGGTCACCAGCACGTTCTCCTCCCCTCTGGCTTCGAGGGCGGCCTGGAGAGCCTCCCCCACGGTGGAGCACAGGGTCACGTCATCGTGGAAGCGCTCCATGGCGGACAGCATCTCCTGCGGGGAGGCCGCCCTGGGGGACTTGGGGGGCGCTATGAACACCTTCGTCGCCAGCCTGGCCAGGACCTCGGACACCCCAGCTATGTTCTTGTCGGACAGCATCCCGAGGACCAGGACCACCTGCCCGTAGATCTCCTCCACGTCCCTGCTGAGGCACCTGGCCCCGTCCAGGGTGTGGGTCACGTCTATAATCACAGGCTCTCCCATCAGCTTCTGCATCCTGCATGGCCATGAGACCCAGGACAGCCCCTCGGAGATGTTGGGCTCTATGGACTCGGGATACTCCGGGAGGCATGCGACCGCTTCCAGAGCCAGGGCGGCGTTGCGGGCCTGCATCCTCCCCGGGAGGCCCACGGTGTAGAGCTCGCCCTTGTAGACCATCTCCACGCTGTCGATGCGGTTGTCTATGACCTCTATGTCGCCAGGATCCAAGCGCCTGATGGGGCATCCGACCTCCTCCGCGCAGGCCTCGAGATAGCCGTAGACCTCGTCGCCGTTTATCGTGACGCAGGGCACCCCGGGCTTCATTATCCCGGCCTTCTGGCGGGCTATCTCCTCCAGGGTGCTCCCCAGGAACCCGGTGTGCTCCCGCCCTATGTTGTTTATGACGGACACGTCGGGGACTATGACGTTGGTGCTGTCGAGCCTCCCGCCCATCCCGACCTCTATGACGGCTATGTCGACCTCCACCATGGAGAACACCTCGAAGGCTACAGCCGTCAGGACCTCGAACTGGGTGCACTGCATCCCTTCCGCGGCCATGGACTCCACGATCGGCCTTATCTTCGACAGGACGAAGTCCAGGTCGACGTCGGAGACCTCCTCGCCCTCGATGCGTATGCATTCGTTGACCTCGAGTACGTGAGGGGACGTGAAAGCCCCCGCGCGGAAGCCGGACGCGTTGAGGATAGACTCGATCATGGCGCAGACGGACCCCTTGCCGTCGCTGCCGGCCACGTGTATCGTCCTCAGGCCCTCGTGAGGGTTCCCGAGGCGGTCCAAAAGCTCTTTCATGTTGTCGAGGCCGAACCTTACGCCTAGGCTGGAAAGGCTGTCCAGCCAGGCCATATTCCCATCTGGGTCCAATATGATCTCCGCAGCGTTATCCGTGACCCTGCTTATAAAATTGTCACCGATGCGCCATCAGGCTTCGTGCGCTCTCGCGACGGCCCCTGTAGAACTGGGCGACCTCGTCCGCCACGTGACGCGCGTACAAGCGGGCGACGTTGATACCAGTAGCGGCCTCGAAAGCCTCGAAGAAGGCGTTGGAGTTCACCTCGCAGACGAACATGTCGCCCCCGTCGCCTGGGAAGAGGAGGTCTATGCCGCAGTAGTCGAGGTCGAGGGCGTCGGCTATCCTCTCAGCGTATGACGCCACCTCCGGCGAGAGCTCGAAGGCCGTTCCCTTGCCGCCGCAGCCGACGTTGGACCTGAAGTCCGAGCCGGAGGACCTCAGCATGCCTCCTACGGCCTTCCCTCCGATCACGATGACCCTCAGGTCCCGCCCGGAGCTCTCCGCTACGAACTCCTGGAACAGATGGGGCTTCGTCTTCACCTGCTCCATGACCGCCATCAGATCTTCGCGGCTCCTGGCGAGGCGGACCCCTTTGCCCATGGAGCCGTAGCACTCCTTCACGACAACTGGCAGGCCCAGCTCGCGGATCACCGCGTCCGCCGAGGCTTCCCTTACCGGCTCTTCCGGGTCGTAGCAGAGCATCCCCGGGATGGTCCTGGGCATCCTGAACCCGTGCCCCGCGAGCTCCAGGCAGGCGACCATCTTGTCGTCGCAGGCCTCTATCGCGCTGCGGCGGTTGAACACCGGGATCCCGGAATCCTCCAGAGCCCTCAGGACGTAGCGGTCCTTGTCCAGGTACACGCAGAAGTCGTACCCTTCGGCTCTGACCGAGACCTTCCCGTCCGCGACGGACGCGATGAATCCGTCGTTCCTGCGGACGTCCGCCTCCACCCCGATGGCCTCGAACTCCTCGGCCAGGCGGGAGGACTGGACCTCGAACGCGCGCATCCTGGAGTACGCGTTCACCAGAATTAGCCCTTTCATGGAATAAGAAGATGGGGGCCGGAGCCCCGGAACGGATCAGTCGAAGATCTCCTTGTAGATGGAGTCCACGAGCTGGTGGTAGGTCATCCCCTTGGAGTCGGCGACCTCGCGGACGAGGTCCATGGTCCCGGAGCCGTACTGCGCCGCCTTCTTCCTCTTCTCCGCGATGAACGGGTACCCGAGGTCCCTGGCGATCTGCTTCAGGAGGGCCTTCCTCGAGTCCGCGTCCTTCGGCTTCAGGTCGGCGATGTCCATGGCCCCCACCTGCATGGTGACGACCGGGTCTATGTAGGGGTACAGGAGCGTCTTGCCGAAGTGGTTGGCCACGCGGGTCTCGTGAGGTATGGTGGACGTGATCAGCTTGCCCATGTCCGACTTCATCGCCCTGGCCAGCTCGTCGTCGGGCATGCCGATGTACTTGCTGTATCCGGCGAACAGCTCGTCAGACCCCTGGCCGCCGATTATGTACCTCTCGTGCACGGTCCTGCAGACGAAGAACAAAGGGAGCTCGAAGGACAGGGTCAGAGGGCTGGATGTCCCGGTGATGGATATCATCTCGCGGAGCCTGGACTCGATGTTGTCCTTGGTTATCGGTATGTGCAGCCATGGGAGGCCGAGCCTCTCCGACATGTCGCGGGCCATCACGACGTCGTAGGACTCGTCCTTTCCTGACGTGTACAGAGTGACGGACCTGGCGTAGTCCTTGGCGATGGCGGCCACGAGGCCGGAGTCCAGACCGCCGGAGAATGCAACGGCGACGTCGCGGTCCTCGACGCCTGTCCTCACGGCGGAAATGATCGCGCTCTCGAGGTTTTCGGAATTCACGGACATGCGTGCGGAATCCCCTAGGACGAATAAAAAGGATATGCCACGGCTCAGGAGGCGCCGGTATCACTTCTAGCGTTCTGGCTATATGAAAAGTGTTATCTAAACCGCCAATGATACGACCGGCATGGAAGGAGTCACGCGCATAGGCGTTTCGTTGGAGCCCGAGCTCCTCGATAAGTTCGACAGCTCGATCCGCAGCAAAGGTTATGTGAGCAGGTCAGAAGCTGTACGCGACCTCATCCGCGACTCGCTCGCTGAGAACGAGTGGAAGAACGACGACCAATGGATGGTGGGCACGATCGTGCTGATCTACGACCATACCCTGAACTCGGTAGGGGACAAGCTGACCGACATCCAGCACAAGCACATGGCCACGGTCAACACCTCCGTCCACGTGCACCTGGACAGCGAGAAGTGCATGGAGATCCTCATATGCGAGGGGGAGCTGAAGGTACTCAAGGACTTCGCGAACGAGGTCTCCTCGATTAAAGGGGTTCTCAGGGGAAGACTCACCATGGCAGCGCCCTCTACAGGGAATCTCCACCACATCGGGCACAGGGGCTGACCTCTCCACCCCGTCCACTCCCAGGACGATGGTGGATATCCCTTCCGAGCCCTCCATTCCGAAGCGGCGGTTCAGGTAGTCGGCCGCGCTGACGGAAGGGTAGAATATCCAGGGCTGCTCCGTCCCGAAGTCGGACGGCCCCGGGAACGGGCTCGCCTTCATGACCATATGCGGCTTCGAGGACGATATGGAGTCCGTGTAGAGGACGAACGACTCCGACAGCCATACCACGTTGTCGAGCTTCGATATGCTTCCCATGAGGCTCGGCGGGACGTCCTGGGCCATCAGCGTCCCGTACTCGTCGACTATCTCTATGGTCACCACGTCCGGGCGAGGGAAATCGGAATCGCAGAACACGACGGCGACGAAATCCCTGCAGACGCATTTTCCCAGCCCCACGCTCTCTAGGTCCATGGAGCCGGAGAAGACCTTTACGGAGTCCTCCTCGTCGACGAGGCCAGCTATCGTCTCCGAGTCCAGGATCTCGACGCGGACGACCCCAGGTTTGGAACGAATCTTGGAAATCATCTCGTCGCAACGCATGCAGGATGTATGTTCCAAGTATAATATATAACCAATGCATCATAATATTGAGGCATCAATAAAAAACCGAACGCAGTCCCTCACCGCCAACTCTTAAATAACCCGCACAAAGTTCGGGCGACCGATGAGGAAGCTAATTATCACTGAGAAGTCCAACGCCGCGAGGAGGATCTCCACCATCCTGTCTGACGGCCAGTCCCACTCTGCGACCAACGGGGGAGTGACGGTGATATCTTTCGAGGCCGGAGGCGACGAATACAAGGTGGTCAGCCTCAGGGGGCACATCATAGAGCTCGACTATTCCAAGGAGTACAACGACTGGAGCGCGGTGTCCCCTGTGGATCTGGTGTACGCCCCGCAGGTCAAGACGGTCCACGTGAAGTCCATCCTCAACGCTATAAAGGCGATAGCGGAGGAGTCGGACGAGGTTATAATAGCCACCGACTACGACAGGGAGGGAGAGCTGATCGGGATGGAGACCGTCAGGGCCATAGGCGTGTACCAGGAGACAGAGTCCGGGAGCACGCTGGACGGCAGGATCTCGGTCAAGAGGGCGAAGTTCAGCGCGCTCACGAAAGGAGAGGTCGAATCAGCTTTCTCAGACCTGGCCGACCCCGACAAGAAGCTGGCGGACGCGGCCGAGACCAGGCAGATCGTGGACCTGTCCTGGGGGGCGGTGCTCACCAGGCTCATATCCCTTTCCTCGGGGCAGGTAGGGAAGAACTTCATGTCCGTGGGAAGGGTGCAGAGCCCCACCCTGAAGCTTCTCGTAGACAGACACGAGGAGATAGAGAAATTCGTCCCGGTGCCGTTCTGGGACGTCGTCGCGAAGTTCGGGATGCTGGCGTTCAAAGGATGCCACGAAGGCAACCACTTCTGGGAGAAAGAGGCGGCGGACGCGATCATGGCGAAGATCTCCGAAGAGAAGGAGGGCACGGTGATCGAGTACGAGACGGTCGCGAAGGAGGAGTACAAGCCCGCCCCGTTCGACACCACGCAGATGCAGGTGGAGGCCAACAAGATAGGGATACCCCCGACCACCGCCATGAAGCTGGCCGAGGACCTATACACCAGCGGGTACATATCGTACCCCCGTACGGAGAACACGGAATACCCGCGCACGCTCAACCTCAGGTCGGTCCTCGAGAAGCTCAAGGATTCGGACTTCAGGTCCGAGGCGGAGGAGGTGCTCGCGCAGGAGAAGATCGTCCCGTCCAGAGGGAAGAGGAGGACCACCGACCACCCGCCCATATACCCTACCGCGGGAGCGTCCCAAAGCAAGCTGAAGGGGGACAAGTGGAAGCTGTACGAGCTTATCGTCAGAAGGTTCCTGGCCACCGTCGCCCCTAACGCCGAGTCGGAGGTGACCAACTGCGCCATAGACGTCGCCGGGGAGAAGTTCCTCTCCGAAGGGTACGCCCTCAAGAAGCCCGGCTGGAAGAAGTACTACAAGAAGTACCTGAAGGCCCCGCAGCCCAAGCTGCCGGTCTTGAAGGTCGGCGACAAGCTCGACATAAGGTCCCTCTCTGTGTCGGAGTCGGAGACCCAGCCCCCCTACAGGTACAACCAGGGAAGCCTGATCCAGGAGATGGACAGGCTGCAGCTGGGGACCAAGAGCACCAGGCACGACATAATCAGCAAGCTGTTCTCCAGGAACTACGTGCAGGGGAACTACATGATACCCACCTCCAGCGGGATAGCCCTCACCAAGTCGCTGGAGAAGCACGGCGGAGGCATAACGGAGCCGGACATGACCGCGAAGCTGGAGGCCGACATGATCAGCATCACCAGCGGCGAGCGTACCCTAGAGGAGGTCGTGAAGGAGTCCCAGGACATGCTGCACAGCGTCGCCGTCAAGATCTCCGAGGGCTCGGAAGCCATAGGGGAGGAGATAAGGGCCGCCCTGCGCTCCCAGCAGCACGTAGGGACCTGCCCCAAGTGCGGGAACGACATGATCATAAAGAGGTCCAAGAACGGGAACTTCATCGGTTGCAACGGGTACCCGGAATGCACCAACGCGTTCCCTCTGCCCAAAGGGGCGCTCATTCAGATGACGGAGAGCGTCTGCGAGGTCTGCGGCCTTCCCCAGCTCAGGGTAATCAGGAAGGGCAACCCGCCGTCCCTGCAGTGCATAGACCCCAAGTGCCCCAGCAACATCGAGAAGAACGAGCTGGGGCCCTGCCCGACATGCGGGAAGGGGCGCATAAGGGTCATGTACTCCAAGCAGGGGAAGAGGTTCGCCGGATGTTCGGAATGGCCGGCGTGCACGCAGACCTACCCGCTGAGGCCCAGAGGCTCGATAGTGTCCGCGAAGAAGCCCTGCGAGCTATGCAAGGCCCCTATGATCGTCCTAGGGAGCACGGAGGAATGCATCAACACCGAGTGCCCCGGAAGGAAGAAGCCCACCGGCGACAAGAAGGCGGACGAAGAAGAGAAGCCGAAGGCGGCGAAGAAGCCTGCGACCCACAAGAAGACGACGAAGAAGAAAGAGAGCCAGGAAGACTGATCCTGGCTCCTTCAAACCATTTCGGCTGTTACGCACCCGTCCTCGTCCACGAGGCCGGAGAATAACGCGTTCAGCAGCTCGATCTCGCGGCCGATGCGCATGTTGCGGCATCTGCTGCACTCCAGCTCTTTTCCCAAGCATATCTTGAACTCCATCTCCTGACGGTCAAGATCCATGATACGCCCACAAGAACAGTATACGCTCATGCCATGCTGCATCGGCTCCAGCATCTGGAACCTGCCGCAACCGCAGCGTTGGCTTTCGCTATAGTTATCCCGAACTATCATCCTATCCCCTTTAGCTTGTGAGACCGACCGTATCACGGCGATCGCACGATTGTGCTTGTTCTTCCCCTCAGAACCGGCACGTTTTCGCGCAGGACTACCCTATGGTGATGCATGATATAAGCCTTGTCAGACATCAGAGCAGACGTCCCTGATCATGTCTCTGATCGTTGCTCTGATAGTCTGAAAAGATTGCCTTGCCTTGAAACAAGATGAATCCAGAGTTTAAGAACCGGCTCGGATCGATTAGGGACAAGGAAGGCTGTAGCCGAGGCGGCAACGAAGAGGGCCAGGAAGCCGAGGCCGGCCTCCCGGCGGGTTTCACAGCTCGGAGATCTGCTTGACCTGGGATATGACGTAGTCGCGGATCTCGGACGGCTTGCGGTCCGGGCAGCACTTCTTCCCATGGTCCAGGACCTTGGTTTCAATCATGTCCATCACGGACCCGCATTTGCACCGGACCTCGTCGTCAGGCGACAGGGAGACGCCCATGGAGAAGCAGTGAGGGCAGCGATAGGTGAACTTCCTCCCACCGAACTTCCCGCGCTTCGAGATGGGGTGCCCTCCCTTCTCCACGAGGTCCATGGAGAGGTCCAGGGTGGCCGCGTTGCTGATCGAGGTGCCCACGCCGAACCCGGCTACGCACGTGTCCGCTATGGCGGCTACAGAGGTCTCGTCGAGCCCTCCGGAGACTATGATGTCCACGTCCTTGTATCCGTACATGTCGAGCTCCCAGCGGACCTCGTTGATGAGCTCCTTGAAGTTTCCTCTCCTGGACCCAGGCGTGTCCAGCCTGACGCCCTTCAGGTCCTTGACGGACTTGCATGCGTCCAGAGCGGCGGTCCTCTCGTCCGAGAACGTGTCTATGAGCATTATGCGTGGCACGTCGGGCTCGATTATCCTGTCGAACGCCTTGAAGGCGGCGTCGTTGCTGCCCATCATGAGCATCAGGGCGTGCGGGACCGTCCCGACGGGCACCGTGCCGGTTATGTCTCCGCCCATGCGAGAGGAGACGGCGTCGCAGCCCCCTATGTATGCGGAGCGGTCGATGACCCCGGATATGGCAGGGTGCATTCTCCTGTTTCCGAACGCGAACACGGTCTTCCATTTCGCCGCCACCTTGGTGCGGGCGGCCGCCGTCGCGATGCCGGTGGGCTGGCAGAGCATGCCGAGTATGGCGGTCTCCATCTCCCCGAACTCAGTGTAGGCGCCGTTGATGTTCATCAGAGGGACCCTGACGGAATTCTCCGCCCTGGGCCTGAACAGCGTCCCCTCGGGTATGGAGTACACGGACACGTCCTTCCCTTCCAGAAGGTTCAGGACCTCCTGCAGGCCGCAGAAGACCGCCCATTCCCATCCGCGAGGCAGGGAGCTGCCTGTGAACTCCGCCCATACCGGGATGTCGGCCTTGCCGCAGGCCTCCAGGATGCGCCTGGTGCGCTCGAAGTACACGTCCATGGTGTACCCGGAGCGGATCTCCTCCTCTGAAGCCTGGAAAAGCTTCGACATGGGATCCCTCAGACGCGGAACTTGGAGATCCCGGGGAACCTGGCCCTGGATCCCAGCTCCTCTTCGATGCGCAGGAGGCGGTTGTACTTGGCTGTCCTCTCCCCGCGTGCCGGAGCGCCGGTCTTGATCTCCCCGGACCCCCATCCCACGGACAGGTCCGCGATCGTGGAGTCCTCGGACTCTCCGGACCTGTGGGACACGACGACGTTGTAGCCGTTCTTGTAGCTGAGCTCGGCGGCGTCCCCGGACTCGGTGACGGTCCCGATCTGGTTGACCTTCAGCAGGAGGGCGTTGGCCGCTCCCTCGTCGATGCCGCGGGCAAGGCGCTTGCTGTTGGTGACGAAGAGGTCGTCTCCCACGATCTGGACGCGGCTGCCTACCTTCTTCGTGAACTCCGCGGTGGTGGCGAAGTCGTCCTCGAAGAACGGGTCCTCTATGCTGACCAGCGGGTGGGAGCCTATCAGCTCCACGTAGTGGTCCAGAAGCTCGCCTGCGGAGAGGACCATGCCGTCGACGCTGTACCTGCCGCCCTCGTAGAACTCCGAGGAGGCGGCGTCTATGGCGAGGAAAACGTCCTTCCCGGGCTCGTACCCGGCATCCGAGACGGCGTCGGTTATCACAGTGAGCGCCTCGTCCAGCGTGTCTAGGGGAGGGGCGAAACCGCCCTCGTCCCCGATGTTGATCGCGCTGGCGCCGTACTTGGACTTGAGGATGGACTTGAGGTGCATGTAGACCTCGGACGACATGCGGAGGCAGTCCGAGAAGGACTTGGCGCCTGCGGGGATGATCATGCACTCCTGGATCTTCAGGTTCCCTCCGGCGTGCTTCCCCCCGTTGATTATGTTGAGCATGGGCACCGGAAGGGTGACGTGGTCGCCCCCGATGTGCTCGTACACCGGGATCCCCTCGCACATGGCTCCTGCCCTCGCGACCGCCAGCGACACGGCCACCGTGGCGTTCCCGCCCAGGTTCGACTTGTTGTCTGTCCCGTCGAGCTCGATCATGGCCTCGTCAACGGCCCTCAGGTCGGTGGGGTCCATGCCCACGATGCGGCCGGCGATCTTGCCGCGGACGTTCTCCACGGCTTTGAGGACGCCCTTGCCGCCGTACCTCTGTCCTCCGTCGCGGAGCTCCAGCGCCTCCCAGGAGCCTGTGGATGCCCCTGAAGGCGCGATCGCCGTGACCTTGTGGCCTCTGACCGTGACCTCGGCTTCGACGGTGGGGTTTCCCCTGGAGTCCAGAACCTCTCTTGCCCATACTTTCTCGATCTGCATAAACTAACCTCAATCGCTAGGAACAAACTGTTTCATATCGTGCAGCAGGATGGAGCGATCCTTCTCGGTGAGGACCGTATCGTCGGCAGATATCGCTATCGTCCGCGGAACCCCTTCGGTGCTGCTTATCAGTAGATGGAACATCTTCAGCGTGTCGTTGATCCCGTTCACCGTCAATATGTCGTCGAAATTGTCGAAGACGACGACCGGGTTGGGAGAGCTCTCGATGAACTCGCGGACGGATGTCACGACCGTGCCGAGGCCGTAGATGTCGAACATCCCGTCCTTGGGGCTGGAAGACATCGTCCTCACGTCTATGTTGCCGTAGTCGAACTTCGCCTTCACCGCTTTCAACTTATCGGAGGTGACGATCATGACGCTGTACTCGTTGGTGTTGAAGAGCCCCACGAATTTGTAGATGCCCTCCGGATACTCCTCGAACACCACATAGCACGTTCCGAGCGTCGCGCCGGAATGCTCGGGGTCCGTCTTCGGAGCCGGGATCCTCTCCTTCTTCCGCCAGAAACAGATCCAAGACAAGAGGCGAGACCAGATGGAGCCCTTCTCTTTTTTCTTCTTCTTTTTCCTCTTCTTGGGCTCCGCGGCGCTCTCTTTCTTGGGAGGGGCGTTCTTGTACAAGGCGTCCACTATCACGGTGGAGTTGAAAGGCTTCTGGATGACCCTCTTGATCTCCGGGATGTCGGTGGGGACGTGGTCTCCGATACTGGTCAGAACTATGACGCTGAAAGGGTTCGACGGGTGGGCTTCCTTGACGTAGGAGATGAGCGACAGCCCGTTCTCGACGCTCGAGTCCAGGAATATGATGTCCGGAGCGAACCCGGATATCTTCGAGACGGCTTCATCCAAGCTGCTGGCTACACGCGTCAGACAGCCTTCCGCCTCTGCTAAGTCGCGCACCACGCCCTGCGAACCGGCGTTATCATCGACTACCAGCACTTTCATGGCCTGACCTGGCCACCTATACAGGTTTAAATATTAATGGGAATTGGTCGCCCGAAACCGGAGACCGCAAAACAAGACAATAAGGAAGACCCGGGGATGCCTCCCCAGGATGATCCTCATCGATAACCGGCCGGACCCGGCCGTAAGAACGAATTGCCAGAACGCTTACTGCTTCCTGCTCTCTTTGGCCTTGGGCCTGAGGTTGCTGTATCCGCACTTCCTGCACTTGGTCGCCTTGGGGGCGTTGGTGGCATAGCAGTTCATGCATACAGACTTGTCAAGGAGCCTGTGCTCAGCCTCTTTGAAACGTGCCATCTATATACCTCTGGCATCGCATTATTGAAGTCATATAAAAACGGTTCTATGTTCCCCTGGCCGACGGTCAGAGGAGCGAGCGCTGCTTCAGGAAGTCCTCGATCGGGCCCACGTCGGATCCCGGCATCTCGTGCGTGACGTATTCTGGCTTAAGAATGTCCAGGAGATCCTTGCAGCGGGGATCGGAGAACGGCATGTGCTGGTCTATCTTGCCCACGTGAGGGTACATCCCGATGACGTACTCCTTTAGCGGGGTGTCCCCGGGGACGACCTCCTCGAAGCTCTCCCGGTACTCGCCAGAGGCGCTGTAGTGGAAGTGGACCGTCTGCACCTTCTCGATGATGTCCTGGCTGTACCCTGCGAATACGTCCAGCAGAGCGTCTATCCCGTCCTGCTCCGTGTATATGCGGGGAAGGCAGCTCATCAGATGCCCGGTGTCGATGCAGAGCCCCCAGTCGGAGAACTCTATCCTGTCCTCCAAGGTGCGGAAGCCCCTGCCGTCGGTCATGCGCAGGCCAGGCCACCAGAGGTTCTCGAACAGGATGCGGAACGGGGGCTCCCCTCCCGGCATCGAGGCGACGACGCGGTTCATGACCTCGGCGAACGCCTTGATGACGTGGTCGTCGGAGAACGGCTGCTCGTGGCAGTGTAGATAGGGGACGCTCCCGTTCCCGAGGTGCATGACCCCGTACGGAGGGGAGAGCACGGAGGCGCAGGAGACCGCCTTGGAGATGTTGAACACCACCTCCTCCGGGGAGCGCCCGTACATGTAGTACAGGGACTGGTACTCGTCGAAGTCGTATGGCCTGCCCTCCCACGCCGCCAGCCAGTCGGTGGCGTATGGGAGATGGACGGACGAGGAGAGCTCGCGGTGGGACTCTGGCGGAGGCTCGTACGACGTAAGCATCTCTAGCCCGTCGCACCCCATCCCGTCCAAGAGCTTGCGCGGGGTCCTCCCGAAGAACCCCATGTCCTGGTATACCGAGTAGCTCAGCAGGTGCTTCATTTCCCGGTTCTCTCAGAACAGCGCCAGCGCGGCGGAGACGGCGGCTTCGACAGCGTTGGTCTTGCATTCGGCGCCTCCTATTATGAGGACATCGTCCGCGGTCATGCCAGTCTCCTTGCGTATCATAGCGGCGGTGTCGGGAGCCTTCTCGTCCAGGTTCCAGTCGGGCGGCATCATGAGGACGCCGTCCCTTATCACGAGGGTGGTACAGCCCTGCGCCCCCATCTTGACTCCGACGTCCCTCTGCTCCATCCCGTTCTTAACCTTGCTGGCGACGCCTAGGACGAGCACAGACTGCTGGCACTCCCCCACCACTATGTCTGGTACGGTTATCTCCATGGGCCTTATAGGGATCTGCTTCAGAAAATCCAGCCCGGCCTTCGTTATGGTTATCCCGGTCTGCTTGATGAGGATGAACTCCCACTCCTTCAGCGTGTCAATGATCCTACGCATGCTTCCTTCGCCTACGCCCACTTCCTGGGCGAGCCTCTTCCTTCCCATGGACTTGCCGCCGGACAGGACGTAGAGGGACCAATAGACGTTCGCATCGTTGAATCTGAACATCGGGCCGAACTGAGGTTCATCGATAATCTTCAAGGCTACCACCTTAATTCAGTATCACCGCCATCGCTTTTAAAAATGTTGGATGAGTGATGATGAATCTGCCAAAAAAGAACATTATAAAAAATAAAGGAACAAGCATCCAGCACAAGCCGGATGCCTGTGTTTATAAACATCTGACGACTCTGCGGCCTTGCAGGATCAGAATGTCCTGACCTTTCCCTCGATGATCATGTCGGAGACCTTGTCCACGCTGTCGAGCCAGTTCTCCGCGATGCCCTCGGCGTCCGACTTCCAGGAGGCGAGACGGGGGTCTTTCTCGGCGCCGGGGAGGACTATCTGGACGGACGCGTTGAGAGGCTCGGAGACAGGCTTTCCGATCTGGGACAGCAGCCTGACCCTGATCTCGGCCTCGTTGGTGACCTCCTCTGCGACCTCCTCTGCGATGAGCTTCGACATGACATTGTAGATCTTCCCGATGTGGGTGATCGGGTTCTTTCCGGAGGTGGCCTCCATGGACATGGGCCTGTAAGGGGTGATCAGGCCGTTGCATCTGTTCCCTCTTCCGACGGAGCCGTCGTCCCCCATCTCCTGGGACAGGCCGGTGCAGGTCAGGTAGTAGACGCCGTTGTCGTAGTTGTCGCCGGTGTTGATGTCCAGCTTGAAGTCGACCTTCTCGCTTCCGATTATCTTCATGGCGTTGTCGGTCACGAGGTCGTACATCTCCTCCACGACGGACGCGTAGTGGGCCTTGTCCGGGATGTACTTGTCAACCATGGCGCAGGCGATGGTCATGGTGACCTTGTCGTCGACCCTGGAGCACATGACCTTGACGTCCTGGCCGGTCTCCTTGAGCTTCTTCTTCATGGCGCCGTTGACGTACTCCTCGGTCTGGAGGGTGAGCCTGTCGGTGACGGAGTAGGGGGCGTAGCCGACTCCGAAAGAGGTGTCGTTGGCGAGGACGCCCGAGGTCTTGTAGACGCCGGTGAGGTCGTCGGACCCCATCCCGAGCTTGGCGTCGAGGATTACCTGGGAGTCGACGTCCAGGTTGGGGAAGGTCTTCCTGAGGTATTCCGTGGCGGCCTTCAGCGCCGTGGGCTTGCAGGGCAAGGACTTCATGTCCTTTCCTTCGCCCACGTGGGTGGTCGCGCGTCCTACCAGGAGGATGAACACGGGGTCGATGATTGTCCCGCCGCCGAACCTGGGGGCTGCCTCTCCCGCGGCGATCTGAGTCTCGTCGGTGTTGTGGTGCAGAACGTGCCCGAACTCCTTCTTGTACATCCTGCAGAGCGCTTTGCTGACCTCTTCCGCGAGGGCGTCCGAGACGCTGTCGGGGTGGCCGATTCCTTTCCTCTCGACGATCTCGACCTTCCTCATAGGAGTGGGGATCTCGTTGAGACCCTCCACGTAAATGTTCTTCGAACTCATGTTATCGGAATGCTGAAAAAGTCATCATTAATAAACAATCCGCAGTTAATTATTCAAATAAGAATATTATAGCCATATTCGATATGAAGTTCCCGCCGTCGACGGACATCAAGAGGATGAGGAAATCCATGGACGTGACGCAGACCTGCCTCGCGAAATAGTCAGGTATCGGGCAGAGCACCATCGCCAAGATAGAGCAGGGGAAGATTTCCGCCAGCTACGCCACCGTGGTCAAGCTCTTCGAGACGCTAGAGGCCATGAAGCAGGAAGGACTCAAGGACCTGACCGCATCCGACGTCGCGTCTAAAGGGGTGGTCACGGTTCAGAGCTCGGAGAGCGTGCTCCGCGCCTCCGAGATCCTCAGGAGCACTGGATATTCCCAACTGCCTGTGATGGACGGCGAGGTCCCGGTCGGGAGCATATCGGAGAGGGACCTGTTCGACATGCTGAGGCAGGGCTTCACGATGGGGCAGATGAGGTCCACCCAGGTCTCCAAGGTCATGAAGGAGTCTTTCCCGATAGTGTCGGACAGCACCCCGATGGCGCTGGTCACCCTCCTGATGAGCGACAGCAACGCGGTACTCGTAGCCCAGAAAGGAAAGGTCACAGGGCTGATAACGAACGCGGACATGCTGAAGCTCATATGACGCGCTTCAGGATGACATCGTCCTTATAGAGCGGGGGGACACGTCGAAGTGGTCGAAGTCGTTGACCAGATAGGATTCCTCGAAGACCTCCTTGGCCTCCGTCAGGACCTCCTCCCTGACATCGTCGTAGCGGCCGCTGACATGGGTGAGCATCAGACAGCGCACCCCTGCCTCGACGGCTGACTCCGCGGCCTGACGTGACGTCGAATGGAAATGCTCCTTGGCAAGAACGGAGTCGCCTTCCATGTAAGTAGACTCGTGGATGAGGACGTCCGCGCCCCTCGACGCCTCCACTACGCTATCGGACCGAAGCGTGTCGCCGGTGTAGATCACCCTCACCCCCTTCTGGACGGGACCCACTACCTGCTCCGGCCTCACGTTGCCGACAGCCTCGCCCCTCTTCAGGCGGGCCATGTCCGGACCGTCCTTTATTCCCAAAGACAGCGCCTTCTCGCGATCCAGCTTCCCCGGGAGGTCCGGCTCGGACACGGAGAACCCCACCGACGGGACGCCGTGGTCCGTGGAGAACACGGAGACCCTCAAGGAGCGGACCATGAAGGAGTCCCCGGGAGCCACGTCCCTGGGCTCGACCGTGTAGAAGGTGTCGCCGTCCGTCGCCGACATCATCATCCCGAGGGCCTTGGAGAACCCCTCCGGGCCGAAGATCGCCAGAGGCTCAGACCGCCCCATCAGGCTCATGGTCTGGAGCAGCCCCGGAAGCCCCAGGATGTGGTCGCCGTGGAGGTGCGTTATAAGAATCGCGCGGATCTTCATGAAAGAGAAGGGAGAGACCATGATCTGCCTCTGGGACCCCTCCCCGCAGTCCATGAGGACGATGTCCGATCCGCTGCGGAGGGCGATGCAGGATGTAGACCTGTCCCTGGACGGGACGCTGGCGCCTGTGCCGAGGAACAGTATCTCCATCCCGCTCCACCTTCGAAGATGGTCAGTACACCTGGTCGAGGGACCTGTCGGTCTTGGTCTCCTTCTTGAACTCCCTGTAGTGCTCCTTGCACAGGTGGATCTGGCGGGCGCCCTCGTCCTTGAGCTTGAGGCTGGACTTGGATACCTGCTTAATGTTGAAGGACCTCTCGGCCGGGTTGCTGCAGCCTGCGACATCGCAGACTTCAGGCTGGACGTCATGCTTTGCTAGTGCCATGCCCCGGGAATCGTCGATATACTGTATAATTGTAATGGAAATCCTCTATGGAAACTGATAAATCGCCTTAAGGGATGTTAAGTCCATGACCACGAGAGACGAGATCATAGACGCTCTGGAAAGAAAAAGAGGAGACGCCGCGCCGCCTGCCATCTTCACCCAGACGGGAACGGTCGGACAGATGGACGCATGCGGAGCCTGCTGGCCGGAAGCCAACTTCGACGTAGAGAAGATGGTGACTCTGGCCCTCCAGCCAGCGGAGATGTTCGGGTTCGCCACCGTGAAGATCCCGTTCGACATCACCATCATACCCGAGATAATGGGCTGCGAGATCCAAGAAGGGAAGAAGGACAGCCAGCCTGCCGTGTCCGGGTCCGAATGGCGCAACGACGACATGATGGTCCCCGAAGTCCCGGACATCATCTCTCCCGACGAGTTCCTCGCCAGCGGAAGGTGCCCCCTGATGCTCGATGCGGCATCCAAGATAAGATCGCGCAGGGAGGACCTCTTCCTCGTCACAGGCATGGAGGACGCCTTCTCGACGGCATACCAGATGGTGGGCCTGGAGACGTTCCTTGTCGGAGCTATGATGGACCCCGACCTCTGCGGGAGATGGGTGAGGGCCATAGTCCCCTGCCTGGACGCCTACGCCAAGGCCCTCTCAGAGGTGTCCGACGACGTCCAGATCATAATCGAAGCCTCCGCGGACGTGGCCCCTCCGGAGATGTTCGACATGTTCACCAAGGACTCCGCGTCCGAGATCATCAGCAACGTCAAAGGCTCGTACTCCACCGTCCACTGCTGCGGCGACACCACGGACGTCATGGCGGGGATCGCCTCGATGGGCGAGGACGGGCTGTCCGTCGAATCGTTCCTGGACTACGACGGCGTCATGGAGAGGATCGGGGACAAGGTGGCAGTGATAGGCGGCATACCTCCCGTGGACCACCTGATGAACGGGACCCCGGACGTCATCGTCGCGGACGCATGGAAGGCCTCCGACGCTGGATACTCCATAATAGCGCCGGAATGCGGGGTCCCTCCTCACACCCCCGACGAGAACCTCCAGGCGCTGGCCGGGTACAGGAGCCGCAGGTGAGCAAATATAATAACGTGCGTCGCACATGATGACGGCATGACCAAGGTATCACCCTCGATGCTGTCGTCTGATTTCGCGAGGCTGGGAGAGGAGCTCGCGCGCATCGAGAAGGCAGGCGCGGACTGGGCCCATCTGGACGTCATGGACGGGGCCTTCGTTCCGAACATTACCTTCGGGCCGCCGGTCATCAAGGCGATGCGCAGGCACTCCGGGATGGTCTTCGACGCCCACCTCATGATACAGGACCCCGCCAGATACGTTGACGCCTTCGCCGACGCAGGATGCGACATCATCACCGTCCACTGCGAGGCGGAAGGGGACATCCACGAAGCCATGGACAGGATCAGGGCCAGAGGGATCAGGGCAGGCGTGTCCCTGAATCCAGAGACCCCTGTGCAGAGGATTGAGCCGTTCCTGGACAAAGCCGACCTGGCCCTGGTTATGACCGTCCATCCCGGGTTCGGGGGGCAGTCCTTCATCCCCGAGTGCGTCCCGAAGATAGCGGAGATCAGGAAGATCGCGGAATCCAAGGGGAAGAGGCTGGAGATCTCCGTCGACGGAGGGGTCAACGCCGCCACCGGGAGAACATGCGTAGACGCGGGAGCGACCGTGCTCGTGGCAGGCTCGTCCCTTTTCAAGCTGGACGACATGGCCCCGGAGATCGCCAGATGGAAGACTTACGGGCCCACGCTGTGAGGCGATAGGATGGGAGTGAACCTTTCCCCGATAACCGAGGCCCGCGAGATTGAGCTTTCCGAACTGCGCGGTAAGACTGTCGCAGTGGACGCCTACAACACCATCTTCCAGTTCCTCTCCATAATAAGGCAGCCGGACGGGAAGCCGCTGATGGACCAGGACGGCAACGTCACTTCGCATCTCTCCGGGATCCTCTACCGCACCTCCAACCTCATCGAGGCGGGGGTGGAGCCTGTCTTCGTCTTCGACGGCAAGGCCAACGAGATGAAGGCTGGGACCATCGAGGAGAGGATAGCCCGCAGGGAGAAGGCCAAAGAGGAGTACGAGAAGGCCTTGGAAGAGGGCGACCTGAAGAAGGCGTTCTCCAAGGCGCAGCAGACGTCGAGGATGACGCCGGAGATACTGGAGAGCTCGAAGAGGCTCCTCGACCTTCTGGGGATCCCAGTGGTGCAGGCGCCCAGCGACGGAGAGGCACAGGCTGCGTACATGTGCTCCAAGGGGTCGGTTTACGCGGCGGCGTCGCAGGACTTCGACTCCATACTGTTCGGCGCGCCGCTTCTTGTCAGGAACCTGACCATATCCGGACGGCGCAAGATCCCGGGGAAGAACGCGTACAAGGACGTCAAGACCGAGATCATCGACACGAAGTCCATGCTCGACGGCCTAGGGATAACCAGGGAGCAGCTGGTGGACGTCTGCATAATGATCGGGACGGACTTCAACCACGGGATCGACGGGATAGGCCCGAAGAAGGGGCTGAAACTGATCCAGAAGCACAGGAGGCTCGAGGACGCTCTCGCCGCCATCGGGCAGGAGATCCCGGAGTACCAGGACGTTCGCGACATATTCCTGAACGGGCCCAGGTCCGACGACTACGACGTCAAACCGGGGGCCGCCAGCATGGACGAGACGGTCGAGATGATGACGTCCTACGGTTTCTCGGAGGACCGCGTGAGGGCCGTCGTGAACAAGATAGACGCGTCCAGGAAAGCGGAGTCCAGCAGAAGGAAGCAGAGGTCCCTGGACAGCTGGTTCCGAGGGCCTTACGAAGATGTTTCGGCCTGCAGGACGCATTGAAGAGACGCCCTGCAGGGCTGGGGGCGCAGGACCCCCGAAGAGCCTCACACCACCTTCACGGTGGCCGTCCCGCTGTCTGTAAGCACCACCTGCACGCCGTTCATGTCCTTCAGCGTCTCGTACAATATGTACTTCAGATAAGCCTCGTCGCTGTCGAACGACTCGCGCACCTTGTCCACGGCCGCCTTGCTGGCTTCCGCCTCCACCTGCACGCGCTCCAGGTCTATCCTTGCCTTCTCTAGCTGCTGCTGGGATATGAGCTTCTGCTCGACCGCCTCGCTCATGGCCTTTGGTATGCGCATCTCGCGGATGATGACCTTGTCCACCACGATGCAGCCTCCGCACCTGTCCATGATCTGGGAGCTGAGGTTCGTGGTGATCGCGGACTCGACCTCGGGCCTCTTGTCTGAGATAATCTCCAGAGCGGTGTAGTTGACGCAGGTCAGCCTGGGGACGGACCTGACCTCCTGATGGAGGATGGTGATCTTCCAGTCGGATCCGTACTCGAACCTGAGCTTCTTGACCATCTCCGGCGGTATATGGAACGTCACTGCGATGTCCATGTCCACGACGAGGCTGTCCTTCGTCAGGACCGTGATTCCCCCGACGGTGTCTATGTCGTCGTCATACCCTATGTACTCCACGGTCTGGGTGTTGTACCTAATGTTCTCTACGGTGGCGAAGGAGTATGCGGGGTCGAAATGCCACCCCTCGTCTATGACCTCCCCGATGTTCCCGGACGGGCTGCTGACGATGACCCCCTTCTGCCCGGCCTCCACCTGCACGGTGGACATCAGGAATATGGCTACAAGGACGAAGATCGTTATCACGCCGAAGGATATTCCTCCGGATATCTTCCTGTCGCCGTGCTCGTCGCGCCCTAGGAATCCCAGGACGAAGCAGGCGATCGCCAGCGCGGCGCCTACTATGAACACTGACATGCCCAGGAGGGAGCTGCCTATCACCATGAAGATGCTGGCCACTCCCAGAATGATGCAAAGCTTCGATGCTATCTTCGAATCCACACTATCACTGGAAGGCAATGCCTGTCAGAGATAATAATGGTACCATCTGGCTCATGCCAGCATCGGCAGCTCCGACGCCATGGCGTCCAAGGTCATGCCGGAGACGAACATCTCGACGCATCTGCTGGTGCACTGCCTGCAGCGCCTGAACCTGCATTCGGCCTCCGCCGGGTCGCTGTAGCACTTCCAGCATCCGGAGCAGGTGCAGCCGCTCCTGTCGTCGATGAACCCCTTGACGTCGTCCAGAGGGTATCCGAGGAAGACCCCGACCTCGTGGGGCATGGCGTCTCCGCCGTACCTGGAGACCAGATGCCTCAGGTTAGAGGCGTATCCGTCGGAGCAGTAGCCGAAGCCTGCGAGGAACTCCCTGACGCGATTGTCCGAGACCACGCGGGAGAGCATCTCGGGGCGGTATACGTACACCAGGACGGCGTCCTGCCACGAGCGGAGGACCATCACGGAGACCCCTGTGGACTGAAGGATCCTGTTCACGGCGCGGACGGCTTCGATGATGTCGCCGCTGGACCCGCGCATCCTGAACATGCTCCCGCACTTTATCCCCGCCAGCGTCGGCGCGCAGTGCCTGACTATGCGCTCCTGGATGGCGCCTTTGCATGTGCAGATGCCCCCCTCCGCCTTCATATTTAGTGTAAACTAAAAATTAGTATTTATTATTTAGGTTATCCTAAATTAAAACAGTCGTCAGCCTCCGCAAGGATGAATAATATCAAGAATACATAGGGAGGAACGATGTTCCTGACGGATTCGCACCTGCATCTATGCGACGGGATCGGCTCGGACGCCTACATCGACTTCCCCTCCCTCGAGGAGTACGTCACCTGCGCGGCCAAGACGGACGAGTGGGGCTTCTCCACGGACGACCCTCGCGCGACCATGTCCTACGGGGTCCACCCCTGGTACTGCGGAGAATGGAATGAAGAGACAAAGGCGAAGCTCGTTGCGATGCTCGAGTCCAACCAAGGCGCCCAGATAGGAGAGATCGGCCTGGATTCCAAGCGCGGGACCGTGGAAGAGCAGATCCCGGCGTTCGAGGAGCAGCTGTCCGTCGCGTCCGAGATGGAGCGCTTGGCGTCCATTCACGACATAGGCTGCGAGGACAGGGTCCTGAAGGCCGTCAAGGAGCTGGGAGGCGGCTGCAGGGGCATAATCCTGCACTCGTACTCCTCCGACAGCTACGTCAGGCCGTTCGTGGCCGAAGGATGCATGCTCTCGATCAACCCCCGCATACTTGCCCGCTCAGAGGTCAGGCTCAAGCGCCTTCTGGGGGCGATACCTGCGGAGAACCTGCTGCTCGAGAGCGACGCGCCGCATGTCCCGAAAGGGTTCGCAGGGATGGCGGGCTTCGTGCGCACGGTAGCAGGGATCAGGGACGAGGACCCAGACGAGCTCTCTAAAACGGTCAGGGACAACCTGAGGAGGGTTCTGCATGGACGAAGGGATGAGCGCGAGGACGAGGATCCTGATAGGGGACGAGGGCGTCGAGAGGCTGAAGAGCGCCTCGGTGGTGCTCTGCGGATGCGGGGCGGTGGGAGGCTACGCCTTCGAGGGGCTGGTCCGCGCCGGGATCGGGAGGATCCGCGTGGTCGACAAGGACGTCTTCTCGGAGAGCAACCTCAACAGGCAGGTGCTGGCTACCGTGGGGACGATCGGAATGAAGAAGGTGGAGGCCGCGCGCCTCAGAGCCCTGTCCATCAATCCCGACATCGAGATCGAGACGATGGACGAGCTCGTTTCCGAAGAGACGATCCCCCGCATCCTGGACGGAGGGTTCGACGTCCTGGTGGACGCCATAGACACGATGAGGATGAAGACGCTGCTGCTCCAGGCCGCCTGCGACTCGGGGATAAGGACGTTCTCGTCCATGGGGGCCGCCCTCCACCTGGATGCGGGAGCCGTGCGCATTGCCCCGGTGATGGAGTCCAGGGTATGCCCGGTGGCCTCCAAGGTGAGGTCCGCCCTCAGGGGGCTCGACGCCTCCAGGATAACCTGCGTCTATTCCGAGGAGAAGCCCTTGGCCGTGCCCGGGTCGAGGGACGAGCACGGGAAGAGCGTCCTCGGGTCGCTGCCCACCGTGCCCGCCATATTCGGGATGACCCTGGCCAACGAGGCCATCAGGCACATCGTGGGCTGCGAGGACGTCAGGCGTGCCTGATCCCGGTGCTCTCCGCGACGTCCCTGCATGTGGTGCAGAGGTCGTCGAGTGACAGGCCGTGGATGTCCTCGTGACCGGTCACGCGGGCGAAGGTCCTCAGCTCCGAAGCCATGGCGTTCAGGTAGTTCGCCACCCTCGCGGCGCCGGATTCCACGTCCAGGCGGTCCTCCAGCTCGGGGTCCTGCGTGGCTATCCCCATGGGGCACTTCCCGGAGCCGCATATCCTGTACCTCTGGCATCCGAGGGCCATCAGAGGCGCCGAGGCCATAGCCACAGCGTCCGCCCCCATCGCCAGGGCCTTGGCCACGTCCCCGCTCGTGCGGAACCCGCCAGTGATCACGAGGTCCTGGCCCATGCCGTGCTCGTCCATGTATCTGCGGGCCCTCGCCAGCGCGTACACCGTGGGGACCGAGGAGGCGTCCCTCAGGAACTTGGGAGAGGAGCCGGTGGCGCCGCCGCGGCCGTCTATGGTTATGAAGTCGCAACCCGACCCCGATATGAACGCCAGGTCGTCCTCGATGTGGCCGGCGGCGATCTTCACCCCTATCGGGAGTCCGCCGCTCCTCTCGCGGAGCATGTCCACCAGGGCCTTGAGGTCCTCCGGGCTGTCTACCCCGGGGAACCTGGACGGGCTCTGTATGTCGTTCCATGCGCTCTTGCCGCGCATGGTCGCTATCAGAGGCGTCACCTTGTCGCCAGGCAGATGGCCTCCCATGCCGGGCTTTGTCCCCTGTCCTATCTTGATCTCTATCGCGTCGGAGCCGTTCAGTGTGGCCGTGTCGAACGAGTACTTGTTCGGCGCCAGCTCGAAGATGTAGCGGTAGGAAGACTCCATCTCGTCCCACAGCGCTCCGCCCTCCCCGCTGCACATCGCCGTCTTCGCCATGGCGCTGCCCTTGGCGAGGGCTATCTTGGCGCGACCGGAGAGCGCTCCGAAGGACATGTGGCTCACGAACACCGGGCTCTCCAGGACCATCGGCCTCTTCGCCTTCTTCCCGATGACTGTCCTGAGGGAGACCTCGGCGCCGTCGTCCAGGGGGAAGGGGTCCAGCTGGGCCCCGAGGATCAGGATGTCGTCGAACCTGGGCACCTTCGCCTCCGTGTCCATGGCGCCGGATATGCTCCTGCCGGTCTCTGCCATGGCGTGGATGTCGTCCATGACGCCGCCGTCGCGCCTGACTAGAGCCGGAGGGATCCCCTTCCTCGCGGGAGCCTCTGCCTCTTCGGCGGGCGCGGGCTCGGAGGAGGGCTCCGCCGAAGGCTCCGCGGACTCCTCCCCCACCTTGACGAAGGCGCTTTTCGGAGAACCGCACAGCGGGCACACCCAGTCGTCCGGCAGGTCCTCGAACTTGACGGGCTCGGAGTCCTCGTCGTAGATCTCGCCGCATATCGTGCATCTGTAGACTGCCATGAGGCAGGTATCGACGTGGTTGTTTATATCGTGCAAGGACGAGGCGCAGACGCATTTATAGGAAGTCCGCATAGCCGTCCGCACCGGCAGGCTAGATACACCCGTCGGAGGGACTGACGATGATAAAGCAGATCCAACCCATATACAACGGCACCAAGCTCGAGAAGGCGATCCAGGAGACCTGGAAGGCCGAGAAGACCTACGAGAAGACCAAGGCGGCGAGGGCCGGCGGAGAGAAGTTCTACTTCGTCGACGGGCCGCCCTACACGACCGGGCACATCCATCTGGGAACGGCCTTCAACAAGACGATCAAGGACATCCTGCTCAGGTACTGGAGGATGAACGGCTACAACGTCCGCGACCAGCCAGGGTTCGACATGCACGGGCTCCCCATCGAGGTTCAGGTCGAGAAGCTCATCGGCATCCACTCCAAGAAGGAGATCGAGGAGATGGGCATAGACAAGTTCGTCACCACCTGCGACGAGCACGCCCACAAGCTCCACGCCGAGATGACCGAGGAGTTCAAGCAGCTCGGAGCCTGGTTCGACTGGGACAACCCATACCAGACGCTCAAGCCGGAATACATAGAGTCGGCCTGGTGGACGCTCCAGCGCGCCTACGACAGGGGCCTCCTCAACGCTTCCAGCAGGGTCGTCACCTGGTGCCCGAGGTGCGAGACTGCCCTCGCCGAGGCCGAGATAGAGTACTGGGACGAGACCGACCCTTCAGTGATGGTCAGGTTCCCACTGAAGGACGGCAGCGCCTCGCTCCTCATCTGGACCACCACCCCCTGGACCCTCCCGTCCAACATGGCCGTGGCCGCCCACCCGGATTTCGAGTACGCCAGGGTGAGGATGAGCGGGGAGAAGGGGTCCGAAGTGGTCATCATAATGGCCTCCCAGGCCGAGTACGTCATGAAGGCCGGAGGCTACGAGAGGTTCGAGATCCTCGAGACCATGAACGGAAAAGCCCTCGAGGGGCTGGAGTACGTACCCCCGTTCGAGCTGGACGCCGTCAGGAAGAGCGAATGGACGTTCAAGGTGGTCAACGCGGACTACGTAGAGCAGGACAACACCGGGCTCGTCCACACCGCCCCCGGCCACGGACCCGACGACTACGACACCGGGAAGAGGTATGGGATGGAGGCGTTCTGCCCCGTGGCGGAGAACGGGAGGTACACCGAGGAGTTCCCTCCCCTCGCCGGGAAGAAGGTAAAGACGGTCAACGAAGAGATCATAAAGATGCTGGCCGAGTCCAAGGACGCGATATACAACGTCGCCAAGATAAAGCACAGGTACGGCCACTGCTGGAGGTGCAAGTCCCCCATAATCTACAGGAACACCAGGCAGTGGTTCGTCAAGATCCCCGAGATAAAGGACGAGATGCTGAAGGAGATCGACCGCGTGAAGTGGGTCCCCGACTGGGCCGGCTCCACCAGGGAGAAGAACTGGGTCGACGGCGCCAGGGAATGGTGCATCTCCCGCCAGAGGTACTGGGGCATACCCCTTCCCGTATGGGAGTGCGAGTGCGGCAGGAAGAAGGTCGTCGGCCAGTACGAGGAGCTCAAGGCCGGGGACGGCTACACGGAGGGCATGAACCCCCACAGGCCCTGGATAGACGGCGTCACTTTCAAGTGCGAGTGCGGCAGGACCATGCGCAGGGTCCCGGACGTCCTGGACGTGTGGTTCGACTCCGGGGTGAGCGCATGGGCGCAACTGGGATACCCCCACCACAAGGAGGAGTACGACCAGTGGTGGCCCCCGAGGTTCATCGTGGAGGCCCACGACCAGACCCGCGGATGGTTCTACTCCCAGCTGGGAGCCGGATGCATATCCATGGACAGAGCGCCCTACGACGAGGTCATGATGCACGGCTGGGTCCTCGACCCCAAAGGGCAGAAGATGTCCAAGTCCAAAGGCAATGTGATCAACCCGCTCGACCTGATCAACGAGGTCGGGGCGGACTCCATGAGGTTCTACCTGATAAGGTCCAACGCCCCCTGGGAGGACACCGCCTTCCAGAAGGAGGGGCCGAAGAACGCCAGGAAGGTGCTGAACACCCTCTGGAACGTGGTCAACTTCGCATCCACGTACATGGTCCTGGACAGGTACGACCCCGACGAGCACCCGATGGAGGACGTGATGCCGCACCTCCGCGACGAGGACCTGTGGATGATCTCCAGGACCGAGAAGATGAAGGCGGAGACCACCAAGTACCTCGAGACCAGGGAACTCCACAAGCTCGCCAGGACCCTGGAGGACTACATCATGGAGGACCTCTCCAGGTGGTACGTCTGCCTCGTCAGGGACAGGTCCTGGTCGGAGGACGAGGGCGCCGAGAACGACAAGATCGCCTCCTACTTCACCCTGTACTACGCCATAATGAGCACCACCGTGGTCCTGGCCCCCATAGCCCCCCACATCACCGAGGAGATCTACAGGAGCATGGACGGGGGCCTCGAGTCCGTGCACATGGAGAGCTGGCCGGTCTGCGACGCGGACCTCATACGCGAGGACATAGAGCGCAGCATGTACCTCGTCCAGAAGATAGACGAGCTGGTGGCGTCGGAGAGGGCGAAGGCGTCCTACAACCTCAGGTGGCCGCTGCTCAGGATCATGGTCCGCGGGAAGGACGCCGACACCAACGGCTACGTCAGGAGGTTCCACGACGTCCTGGCCTCCCAGACCAACTCCAAGGAGGTCGTTTACCTCGAGCCCGGGCAGGAGCCTGAGGCCTCGGAGAAGATAGCCAAGGCGGAGTTCGATGACGGAGAGGTGTTCGTGGACTTCACCGTGACCCCCGAGATAGAGGCCGAGGCGCTGGCCAGGGAGGTCATTAGGAGGATCCAGCAGATGAGGAAGGACATGAAGCTGAAGGTGGAACAGTTCATCGCCTGCGACCTCATGTCCGACGAGTTCCACAACTCCCTGCTGGAGAAGTGGAAGGACCCCATCGCCGCCGAGGTCAGAGCTTCCCGCCTGTCCATAACCGACAGCCCCGCCGGAGCCGTCGTCAAGGAGTGGGAGTTCGGCGGGAAGACCGTCACAATCGGGATCTCCCCCATAGAATGAGATCCCAAGGGGGACCGGAGGGGCTCCTCTCCGGCCTCCCCTGCACCTTTCGTCCGCAGAACGCCTTAATCGGCGCTTCTCGGACTTTGATTCATATCGTTCCTACGAAAATCGTAGAATTATAGTCTTTTTTCTACGAATAACCGCAATTGCTGCTCAAACAACTTATATTCGACATATGCAATCCTCAGACTCATGGCCGTCCGCCGCGTGCTGGATGGCAAGGGGGATTCTATATCTCGAAGATACAGCCACTGACCGCGTACAAGGCGGGAGCGATCGTTTTCCTGGTGCTCGTCGTCCTTCTCGCGGCCTTCATGACCACCGCGCCCACCGGCGAGGGGAGCAGGTTCGCGGGCACCATATGGTCGCTCGCCCCGCCCCTGGTCGCCATCCTGCTGGCGCTGATAACGAAGGAAGTCTACTCCTCCCTTTTCATCGGTATCGCGATAGGCGCGATATTCGCCGGAGACGGCAACATCGAGAAAGTCATAAACATCATGTTCGAGGGCGGGTTCATCACCGTCCTCAGCGACTCCTGGAACATCGGCATCCTGATATTCCTGGTCATCCTGGGGACGTTCGGAGCGCTGGCCCTGAAGACCGGAGGCACCCGCGCGTACGGGGAATGGGCCCTGGCCCACATCCACAGCCGCAAGATGGCCCAGCTGGCCACCATGATCCTCGGATGCGTCATCTTCATAGACGACTACTTCAACTGCCTGACCGTCGGATCGGTCATGCGCCCGGTCACGGACGCCCACAAGGTGTCCCGCGCCAAGCTGGCGTACCTCATCGACTCCACGGCGGCGCCCATATGCATCATCGCTCCCATCAGCTCCTGGGCGGCGGCGGTGTCGGGAGCCATCGGGGACGCCGGTCTCGGCGACGTCCTGAACCCCTACACGGTCTTCACCCAGAGCATCGAGTACAACTTCTACGCCATCTTCACCATAGTGGCCGTCCTCTGCATCATCTTCTTCGACATCGACATCGGCCCCATGAAGAAGCACGAGGCCAACGCCAAGAACGGCGACCTGTTCACAGTCCCCTTCAACCCGAACGACAAGCAGGGCGAAGAGGAGGTCAGCGGCAACGGGAAGGTCGTCGACCTCCTCCTGCCGATTTTCCTGTTCCTGATCCCGGGATGCATCCTCGGGCTCATGTACACCGGAGGGTTCTTCAGCGGAGCCAGCATCCAGGACTCGTTCGCGGACTGCGACGCCTCCGTCGGGCTAGTGTACGGCTCGGGCATCGCACTCGTCCTGTCGATCCTCTACTTCATGCTCCGCAGGGTCCTCAAGTTCGACGAGGTCATGAACTGCCTGCCCCTAGGGTTCCGCAACATGGTCCCCGCCATCCTCATCCTGATCTTCGCATGGACCCTGTGCGAGATGACGAGGGGGCAGCTGGAGTCCGCGGCGTACGTGAAGGGCGTCATCGCCGGGTTCGACGGCACGGCGTTCCTGCCGGCCCTGTTCATGCTCATCGCATGCTTCATCTCGTTCTCCACAGGAACGTCCTGGGGAACGTTCGGGATCCTGCTGCCCATAGTGCTCACCGTGTTCGACGTCAACGACCCGCTGATGATCGTCGGAGTGAGCGCATGCCTCGCCGGATCGGTGTTCGGAGACCACTGCTCGCCCATATCGGACACCACCATCATGTCGTCCGCCGGGGCCCAATGCAACCATATCGAGCACGTGTCGACGCAGACGCCGTACGCCCTCATCGTGGCGGCCATCTGCTTCGTGTTCTTCCTCATAGCCGGGTTCTGGCAGAGCATCGTCGTGACCCTCCTGGGAGCGGCGGGGACCGTCCTCGTGTTCTTCGTGATCAAGAGGCTGAAGGACAGGGACGAGCCTGCAGCGGCATGATCTAAACCGGGGGTGCATCCCCCTTCTTCCATCTTTTCCGATGCATTGCTTCTCCGATAGCTGGAATGGCTACGAGATGGATTTTCAGTCAGGATTCATATATCATCAGCAGCATGATGCATCCTGATGGAGAGAACGGAGGACGGCAGGCTGAGGTCCGCGGACGTCTTCAAGGGCCTGGCGATATCCTTCATAGCGGTCCTCCACCTTGCGATCGCGGCCAGAGCCGGGATGGACGCCCCCGCTCCCGCCGTTCAGGCCCTGTACCTCGGGCTCATGGGGTTCTTCATAATGTCCGGCTACTTCCTCGCGCCAGGAAGAGGCTTCGGAGGGAGCATGCGGCGCCGCTGCAGGTCGCTCCTGCTGGTCCTGATCGTCGCCGCGACCGTCCTTCCCTTGGCGAGCTTCGCATGGTGCTGCCTGTGGGGGCAGCCTACGGACGCGGAGGACCTCCTCCGTTGCCTTATCCGGACCTTCGCCATGGAGCTGTCCTTCATGCCGTACGACGACACCGTCCCATGGGCGGTCTGCGGATTCTCGATGGGGTATTACTTCCTGTGGTGCATGCTGTTCGCGTTCCTCGTGTTCTACGCTGTCGCCGACCGCGTCAGGGACGACACCAGGCTGGGGACCCTGGCCGTGGTCGCTCTGGTTGCACTGACGGCTGCTTACAGGGAGGCCCTGGACTTCACTCTCCCGATGTACGTCAACCTGTCTCCGATAGCTGCCGCGTTCATGATCTGCGGGATGTACATGCGCGAGCGCGGCCTGGGCGGATGGGTTGAGTCCGGAAGGGTCCGGAGCCTCGGATGGTGGAGTCTGTTCCTCGGGAGCGCCGGGATCCTGCTGGCCATGGTGCACGTGCTTCCGCCGGGCATATTCTTCGACCGCATGAGCTTCGGGGAATACGGAGGGTACTCCGCCTTCCCATACATGGTCGAGGGCGTCCTGGCGTTCGTGACGATACTTTACCTGTCGTTCTTCATATCGAAGATCCCGGTGCTGTCGAAGGCTCTGGAGAAGCTCGGGAGGCATACCTTGGGAATCCTGCTGCTGCACGTCTTCATCGCGAAGATGGCGCTCGCCCCGTTCTTCGCATTCGACGAATCGAGCTGCCTCCCGACGGATTTCACGGGCGTCGCAAGGGTCCTGTTCTCGCTCTCGGCGCTCCTCGTCTCCTACCTCGTCTGCGAGCACGGGCCCGCCGTGCTGGATCGCCTCATGAAGCGGGGAGGGAAGGCGAAAGGCTCGGAGGACGGTCCGGAACGATGCGGGATCCGGCTCCGAGCCAGAAGGATGCCGCCCTCGGATACGTCCGAGCAGCCTTGCGACGACCTCTGGAGTGCCGTCCACGTGCTCCAGGGCAGGAACCTCTTCGGGAAGGACCCATCTGAAGGCCACGTTCTCCTCGTTGAGGACCGGCTCCACATCCCTGACCTTGAACAGGAACGGATAGACCTTCCACAGTATGCTCCCTTCCCTGGTGTATACGGGGGGAAGACGGCCGTCCGGCTCTCCGACAGAGACCCTCGTCTCCTCCATGATCTCCCTGCGGGCGGTATCTGCGGGATCCTCCCCCTCCTCCACCCTTCCGGCGACCAGCGACCACCTTCCGGGGAAGGAATGGCACCTCTCTGGGCGCTTCAGCATCAGTATCCTCTCGCCGTCGAACAGCACCGAGGAAACGGATTCGCGCATCGTGACGCCCTCTACCTCTACTGTGCCGGCCTCCGCGTCCACGACGGCCGTGTCGCCGTTCCTGAATATCCCTATCGAGGGTATCGAGTCTATCATCGGTATGGACGAGATCACCGCCCCGGTGGCGACTATGGTCTCCGCGGACTCGTTCACGACCGCGGCTGGCTGCTTCCCATGGACCGCGAGGTCGTACATGACGAACGATCCGACGGTGCTGCCCTTCCCTCTGGGGAACACGAGGACCTTCCCTGCGACGTTGCCGCCGTCCCCGACGCGCACCTCCCCCGTGGCCCCGTCGACGCCTCCGAGGAAGCTCAGCGGCTCCGGGATCACCAGGACCTCGCCCCGGGCCTTCCCGGGAGATATCATGCGTCCTTCGAACCTCACATGACCACCCCCATAAGGGCGGAGATGTCGCGGCACATGGCCTTCTGCGAGCACAGCGTCGGTAGGTAGTTTCCGGCCTTGGCGGAGTTGGTCCCCGTCCTCGAGAACGTACCCTCTATGGGGGCCACTACCATGCACGTGTCGGCCAGGACAGGCCCGAACTCCTCCATCACCCTGACGTCCTCGGGACATCTGTCCCTGACCTCCGCGGAGGTGCAGAACCATATCTCCACGTCCTTCCTGACCTTCCTCTTGCCTTTGAGGAACGACGCTATCTGGTGCATCTCCTTCTCGGTCAGATGGGGGCACCCTATCGCTATGAGCTCCACGTCGTCGGCCACGTTCAGCTTGTCGTAGGCCGCCTCGAGCTCCTTCTCGCCGATATGTATCGTCTCCAGGCCGGAGACGTCGAACCTGCCCGCCTCCGGGGTGGTCCCCTCGGCATGGTACAGCGCGACGGACCCGGAAGCGGCCATCGCGGCGGACAGGGCCTTCGCCTCCTCGACCTGCGGCCTTATCCCTCTGAAGTACGGGACGCCCGTGCCTATCGACATGCCGACCGCCTGTCCCAGGAGCGAATAGGAGAACACCGAGCCGTCGATGTCCGCGTCTATGACGACCGTAGGCCTCCTGTTGATGTCAAGGTGGAGGCCGTAGTTAGCAGTCTTGCCCAGGATGGCGGCGGCCAGGGCCCCGGGTCCGCCCTCGCGGTTGGTGCGGGCGCCGATGAACGAGTTCACGAACGACAGAGCGGACGACTCCGCCCAGGCCACATGGTCCCCCAGCTTCGGGACGTTGGCCCCGGTGTAAGGCGTGCAGGAGCAGGTGGTCCTGATGCCCATGCTCCCGTACAGGTCGATGATCCTGAGCTGCTTCTCGGCGAAGGCCTCGGGGATGTGCATCTCCCTCCATCTGGTGCGGTCCATCCCAACGGGGTTCAGGGTGGACGGGACCGAGACCTTGGCCCCGCCCGCGACCATGTCCTCGAGGTACTTCATGCCGCCGTCGCCGATGGTCTTGTAGGAGGCGCCGGAGAGGTGCGCGGAGGTTATGTCCACCAGGCTCTCGGCGCCGTATATCTTGCCGAGGGCGGTGACCAGCTCCATGGCCTTCTGCCTTCCCTCGCCTTCTTCGCCGTTGAGGATGGCCTCCTCGGCTCTTGTCAAATCCATGAGGGTGCACCGCAAGGGATTCTAATAACCGTGTCGGAGCAGCCCGCGACGGTCGCTGCGGCGTCCGGCGATCCCTACGTCCGTCTCTGGTCCCCTCCTGTCGTCCCCGGACCCCTGGCGCGGTCGGTCCTCGCAGGCTCCATACGTCGGAGTCGGTCTGGAGCTTCACCATCCTCTCGAACAGCCCTCCGGATTCCCTCAGCACCGACGGCGGGCCTTCCTCGCCCACCTTCCCTCCCGACAGGACGACGATCTTGTCAGCCTCCTCCACGGTCCTCATCCTGTGGGCGATTATCAGCACCGTCTTGTCGACTACGAGCCTGGACAGGGCCTTCTGGACCCTACTCTCCGATTCGGTGTCGAGCGAGGCCGTGGCTTCGTCCATGATGATGATCGGGGCGTCCTTCAGTATCGCCCTCGCTATGGATATCCTCTGCCTCTCGCCTCCGGAGAGCTTGCTCCCGTTCTCGCCTATCACCGTGCCGTATCCTTCGGGAAGAGCGGACACGAACTCGTCGCACATCGCAGCTTCGGCCGCCGCGAGCACCTCCTCGTCGGATGCTCCCCTCCTTCCTATGCGGATGTTCTCCATCACCGTGGTGTTGAACAGCACCACGTCCTGGAATACTATGGAGTACTTGCCCATCAGCGTCTCGGGATCGACCGTGGATATGTCTATGCCCCCCAGGGTTATCTGCCCCTTGTCGACATCCCAGAACCTTGTGGCCAGCCTGGCGACGGTGGACTTCCCCTCTCCGGACGGGCCCACCAGCGCTGTGACCTCCCCCTGCCTCGCCACGAAGGAGACGTCCTCCAGGACCGTCTGGCCGCCGTTGTACGAGAACCCCACGTTCTTGAACTCGATATCGTAGTTCCGAGGCTCGAAGGACTCCGACCCGGTCTGGATCTCCATGCCGTTGATCTCCTGGATGCGCTCGCAGTGGTCCTCCGCCAGAAGCATGGCGGCAAGGTTCTGCAAGGCGATGTGGATCGGGTTGTAGATGCTCCCGACCATGATGAGGGCCGCGACGTAAGCTATCAGCGGTATGGAACCTTCGGAGAGCAGCACGGCGCCTGCTATGGCCGTGGTCGCGATCCCGAGCTTCAAGACCAGCTGCCCGCCGACCACGAATATGGTCATCGTCAGCTCCGACCTGATCTCCGCGCCCTCGACGGCGTCGAGATTCCTCCCCAGCTTCTCCATATAGGAGCCCTGCGCATCGTTGGCCTTGAGGTCCGCTGAGCATTCCAGAGACTCCTGTATCATCTCGGTGACGGCCTCCATCTTCTCGATCTTCTTCCTGTTCTCCTTCTTCTGCATCCCGGCCGAGAGGAACACCATGAGGAGCGCCACCGGGATCGGCCAGACTATCGCCAGCCCTAATATGGGGGACCATGCGACTATCATCACGCCGACGGCGGTCGTGAATATCAGCGAGGCTATGAGGGCGGGGATCCAATGGGACAGCGCGGTCTCCTGCATCGTCACGTCGCCCATCATGCGCACCGTGAGGTCGGTGGGGTCCTTCTTGGCGAAGAACGACAGCGGGACCTTCCTCATCTTCTCCGCCATGCCCGTGCGGACGTTCCTGCTCTCCTGGTAGACGTCGAAGAAGCAGCGGTTGTACTGGTACAGATAGGCGGCGCCGGTCGCCAGCATCAGCACCAGGCCTATCGCCGCATAGACCCATAGTTCGAGGCCGAAATCGTACTGGTTGTCCCCTATCAGGCCGGCCACGAACATTATGGCGACCATCATCGGGACCATCAGGACGAAATCCGTGAGGAGCGTCGCCGCGATGGCCTCCTTGAGGTTGCTCCATTGCTACTCCGAGAGCCCCCAGCGTTCTTTGAGAGACCCTGGAACGCTCATGCGGACGCCTCCTTGACCTTCCAGGAGAGGGCCTTCTGGTAGTCCTCCCACATGTCGCGGTACTTTCCAGCGGAGGACAAAAGCTCGTCGTGCCTTCCTGACTCGACTATCCTGCCGCGATCCATCACGCATATCAGGTCCGCGTTGCGGATGGTGGTGAGACGATGCGCTATCAGCAGCACGGTGCGGCCCTTGGAGAGCTCCTCGAACGCCTTCTGGATAAGATGCTCGTTCTCCGGGTCGGCGAACGCCGTCGCCTCGTCCAATATGACTATGGGGGCGTCCCTGAGGATGGCCCTGGCGATGGCGATCCTCTGCACCTCCCCTCCGGAGAGGTACGTCCCTCCTGGGCCTATCAGGGTGTCCAGGCCATAGGGCATCTTGGCGACGATGTCCTCGCATTGGGCGAGCCTGAGCGCTTCCGCCACCTCCTCGGGCCCGGCCTGAGGCCTTCCCAGACGGACGTTCTCCAGCAGAGTCCCTTTGATGAGGCGGTTGTTCTGGAAGACGTAGCTCTCTATGGAGCGCAGGTTGCTGCTGCCGATGTCCCGGAGGTCGATGCCGCCTATGGATATCGAGCCCTCCTGCGGATCCCAGAACCTTCCGGCCAGACCCGCCATCGTGGACTTCCCGCTGCCGGAGGGCCCTACGAGAGCGGTTATCGTCCCTTGCTTCAGCTCCAGGGATACGCCGTCTATCGCGGACGCCAAGCCCTCGGAGTAGGAGAAGCGGACGTTGTCGAACGCGATGTCGAAGCCCTTCGGCATCCTAGGGGCGGCGGGCTCTTCCAGAGGCTCGATGGAAAGGATCTCGTTCACCCGCATCAGGGCGTCGTCCACCCTGTAGGTCTGGTCGGACGAGAACATTATCCTCATGAACAGGACCGAGATGAGCGGCGTGAACACCACGTAAAATATCACGTTGGAGACCATGCCGCTGCTTATCTCGCCGTTCTCCAGGACCTCGATGATCAGCACCCCGAAGACGATCACGTACGACACGCAGCTGTTGACCAGGACGAAGAATGCGGTCATCGGCCTCCTAGCCATCTCGGTGTACCCCTGGCAGTACGCGGCGTAGGAGTCGATGGACCCATTGAGGCTCTGGAATGAATCCACGGTCTGCTGGAATATCTTCACAACGGAGATCCCGCGGACGTACTCCACAGCCTTGTTGTTGACATCGGCCATGGAAGACTGCCATGCGGTCATGCTCTCCTGCATGGAGGACCTTCCCATCATGGACATGGAGATGTATCCCCCGATCATCACGGGGACGAGAGCGGCGACGCCCAGCCTCCAGTCGAACACCAGCAGCAGGGCGGCTATCGCGAACGGGAGGACGTACATCCCGGCCAGGTCCGGCTGATTATGCGCTATGAACTCGTGGGTGGACTCCACCGAGTCCTGTATCACCCTGCGTATCCTGCCGCTGCCCTCATCGTCGAACGCGCCTGGAGAAAGCTTCAGGGAATGCTCCACGAGCGTCTTCTTCATGTTCTTGGCTATGCGGAAGGCGGCGAAGTGCGACACCACGAGCGACAGGATGTAGACAGCTATCGACAGCGCCGCGAAAGCCATCGCCGACCAGCCGTATCCTATCATCGCATCCATGTCGCCCGCGCCGAGCGCCTCGTTGACCGTCAGCCAGATGTAATAGAAGGGCACGATGGACAGAATCGAGCTTATGGCCGACCCTATCATAGAGGCCGTCACCCAATGATGCCTGCCCTCGGCATATCTCTCGAATTCCGCTATGCGGCTATGCTTGTCTTTCTTGACCATGTTCCACCTATTTCGTAGTCAATCGATCTCTGTTCCTGACCTGCATCCTGCATCTTTCGGATTCAAGAGTGCTTCAGGGACCCGTAGGCGACCACATGCGGGAGCCCGTCGCGATCGTGGATCACCTCTGCGTTCACCTTGTAGACGTCCCTCAGCATCTCCTCCGTGAAGATCTCCTGGGCGGGCCCCTTGGCATACACCTGCCCCTCCTGGAGCACCACGACATCGTCCGCGAAGCGGGAGGCCAGGTTCAGGTCGTGAAGGATCATCACTGTCACCAGTCCGCGCTGTTCCGACAGGTCCTTCACGACCTCGAACATCTCCAGCTGCTTCTGGAGGTCGAGGTTGTTCGTGGGCTCGTCCATGAGCAGGAGCTGCGGCTCCTTGACCAGCGCTTGGGCGATGGAGATCATCTGCATCTGCCCGCCGGACAGCTCGTTGATCTGCTTGTCCGCGATCCTGTCGAGAGAGAGCTCCGACATCGCATGGTCCACCATCCGCCTGTCCTCGTCGCTGGGGCTCCATCTGATGTGGTTGATCCTCCCGAGGAGGATCGTCTCGTACACGGTCATCGCCACGGCGCTCATGTGCTGCTGCGGCAGGTATCCCACCAGGTCGGTCGAGGTCTGGTCGACGCGGCCTATCTCCGTGCCGTTGAACGAGATGGACCCGCCATGGGGAATCTGCCCCGCCATGCATTTGATCAACGTGGACTTGCCCGCGGCGTTCGGCCCCACCACCGCTATCAGCCTGGCGTCGGATTCGAAGGACACGTCGTGCAGGACCTGCTTCTGGCTGTAGCTGCATACCACGCCCTTGAGCTCCAGGCTCATGATGCGAACCTCCTCTTCGAAAGGACGAGATAGAAGAAGAACGGGATCCCGATGAACGACGTGAGGATCCCGACCGGGAATATCGACGGCGCCGCCACCACCTTGCTCAGCATGTTGGCCATGATGAGGATGATCGCACCTACCGCCATGGACATCGGGATGTAGTACCTGTGGTCCTCGCCCACGAGGAACCTCGAGATGTGCGGCGCTATCAGCCCGATGAAGCCGATCGTTCCCACGAAGCAGACGGCGACGGAGGTGAGCACCGACACCACTATCAGGGTCCTTCTCCTGAGCCCTGCGACGTCCACGCCGAGGCTAGACGCGTACGCGTCCCCGAGCTTGAGGGCGGTGTACCTCCACGAGCTGAGAAGGAACACGACCGATGAGATGGAAAGCACCAGGATGACCGCGCCGCACTGCTCCAGCGAGCATCTGGCGAGGCTCCCGAACATCCAGAACACTATCTCCGACAGCTGGTTGCTGTTCGCGAGCAGCTGCATCGTGGAGAGCAGGGCCTGGAACATGAAGAATATCGCTATCCCTGTCAGCAGGATGGTCGACTTGTCGGAGGCCCTGAACCTGGCCACCATGTAGATGACCAGGCAGGCCATCATGCTGCAGCCGAATGCGCCGGCGGAGATCATGATCATCCCCATCGCTCCGACCGCGGAGGACCCGACGACTATCATCAGCGCGGCCCCGAACCCGGCCGACGAGGATATCCCCAGCGTGTACGGCTCGGCCATCGGGTTGTCCAGGATCGTCTGCATGACCGATCCGGCGAGCGCTAGGCTCATCCCGACGGCTATCGCCATGGTCGTCGCCGGAAGGCGTATGTCATAGATTATCAGCCTGTCCATGGCGGTGACCTGGTCCGGTACGAAGAGCGTCCTTATGGCGTCGATGACCGACATCCCCGAGGAACCCACGGTGAGGTCTATGAAAAAAGCCGCCGCGCACACCACGATCGATGCCGCCAGGTACATCTTGCGCCTGCCTATCAGGCGATCGTATCCTTTCATCATGCGGGAGCCGTCTGTAGCTTCGTGATTCTCCATCTGCTGACCCCGATCTGCAATCGTTGAAGGGGTTTGGGAATAGGTTTGAAGAAACGCATCAGGAAGTGGCTCCCACCTCTCCGTCGATGGAGAAATACCAGACGCCCTTGAACTCGACCCATGGGAGGTACTCGGAATAGTACCCGTCCAGGGTCCCGAGGCAGTCCAGGTCGCTGTAGATCTCCGGGAACATGGTCTCAGCCATGAACTGGTAGACGAACCAGCAGTCGAACATGCCGATCATGCTCATCTTGTCGATGAAGTAGACGTTGCCGCTGCTGATCGCAGGCACCGAATCGCTCCAGCCTATCCTCTTGCCGAGCTTGGCCGCTATGGAGTCGATGTCGGACTTGGTGACGCTGGCCCCCCATCCGATGAACTTGCCGCACTCCGGGGCGTACGACCTGAGGAGGTCGAAGAAGACGAAGTCGACATCGCTCGTCGCGAACACCTCGGGGCTCACGGTCTGCTTGTACTGGGTCAAGGACTTCTGGTTGAGGCACTCTATGGGGTTGTCCGACTCGTTCTGGCTGTACTGCGACAGGTATGTGACGAGCTCGACATAGTACGTGTACTTCTCCGCAGGGACCTGCGAGAGCTTGCTGGACACCTTCTCGACCTGCTTCTTGTAGAAGTCGGCGACCTTCGCGGCCGTGGACTGGTTGTCGAATATCCTTCCTACGATGTCGCAGTTCTTGCTCATGGTGTCCGGGTTGAGCTTTCCGACGAACAGGTCGAGAGTGACTATGGGGATGCCTGCCTTCGCCATCTTGTCCACGGTATCCTGGCTGACCATCCCGTACTGGATGCACCAGGTGGGGATGAAGACCGCATCGGGGTTCAGCGATGCGACCGTCTCCCAGTTGAACGTCCCTTGGAGGAAGCTGCCGACCTCGGTCATCCTTCCGAAGTCCATGCCGGCGTTTGACCACATCTCCTTCAGGTCCGGGTAGAACGAGTTGAGGTTGCTGTCGTATCCGACGACCATGTCGACGAACTGCTCGCCTGCGATGGAGGCGATCAGGGTCATCGACTCGGCGTCGCCGCACACCACCCTCTTCAGAGGGACCTCGAGCGCCACCTCGCGCCCGGCCAGGTCGGTCACCGTCACCGTCCTGCCCACGTCTCCGCCCCCGGACGTCTGGGTCTCCCCGATGTCGCCGTCCAGGGTGAAATACCAGACGCCTTTGAGCTCGACCCAGGGCAGGAACTCCTCGTAGAAGCTTTCCAGGGATCCGACCGGGTCCAGCGACGAGAACATGTCGGGGAACATCTGCATAGCATGGAGCTGGAGGATCATCCAGTTCTCGAACGTGTTGAAATAGACCTGGTCGTAGACCATGACGTCCTTGCTCTTCACTGCGGTGACGCTGTTCCATCCGGGTCTCTTGGACAACGAGGCGCTTATGTCGGCGATGTCGGAAGCGGTGACCGTCGCACCCCACCCGATGTTCCTTCCGCATTCGGCCGCGCCGTTGTAGGCCATGAAGAAGACGTGATCCGGATCGCTCGAGACGAAGGCCTCTGCGCTTATCTGCTGCCCGGGCGTCGCGATGTTCTCCTGGCCGAGAGCCAGTGCCTCTGCGACGTTGGCTCCGCCCCTGTACGTGTCGAGCTTGACCAGCATCTCTTCGTAGAAGGAGAACTTCCCCTCAGGGATCTGGGATCTCTTGCCGAGAACGGAATCCAGCTGCTCCGCGTAGAAGTCGGCGACCTTGGAAGCGACGCCTCTCCTGTCGAAGATCTTTCCGATGATGTCGCAGTTCTTGGACATCGTATCAGCGTCGTAGCTGTTGACGAAAAGATCGAGGTTCACTATCGGGATGCCTGCGTCGGCCATCTTCTTGGCCGTGTCTTCGGACACCATCCCGTACTGGTACACCCACATCGGGACGAAGACCACGTCCGGGTCCAGGGAGGCGACGGCTTCCCAGCTGAACGTCGTGTTCTGGAAGCTTCCGACAGAGGCGATCTTGGAGAAGTCTATCCCGGCATTCTCCCACATCCTGGCCAGGTCGGGGTAGTACGTCTGGAGGTTGCTGTCGTATCCGACGAGGCAGTCCTTGAAGCCCTCCCCGGCGATGGCCGCTATCAAGGACATCACCTCGGCGTCGCCGCAGACCACCCTCTCTACAGGGGTGCTTATCTTGACTTCCCGCCCTGCGAGATCGGTTATGGTGACCGTGGTCTCCTTGTCCCTGCTCTCCGACACCGGGGTCGCCCCGACCTCGCCGTTGAGGCCGAAGTACCATACGCCTCTGAAGTCGACCCAGGGGAGGTACGTCTTGTAGAAATCGCCCAGCGCCTCGATGTATCCCAGGTCGCCGAAGATCTCTGGGAACATCTTCTCTGCATAGAACTGCTGTATCCACCAGCCGTCTATGGTCCCGCTCATGGACATCTTGTTTATGAAATAGACCTCGTTGTTGTCGATGGCTGGGATGCTGCCGGCCCATCCGACCCTCTTGTCGAGAGCCGCAGCGAGCGTGCGGAGCTCCGGCTCCGTGGGGGCCTTGGCTCCCCATCCGATGTACTTCCCGACGTCCGGGTAGTATGCTCTGAGAAGATCCAGGAATATGAAGTCCACATCGCTGGAAGCGAACGCCTCTGCGCCCACGGTCTCGCCGTACTTGGTGAGGGACTTCTGGTTGAGCGCCTCCTGCGGCTTGCCGTCGTCCGTAGAATAGTTCAGGCAATACTGGCCGAGACTGGTTATCGTCTCTATGTAGTACGTGTACTTGTCCGCAGGGACCTGCGACATCTTGCTGGAGACCTTCTCCACCTGGTTCCTGTAGAATTTGGCCACATCGCCCGCCGTGCGCTCGTTCTTGAATATCTTTCCGAGCACCTCGCAGTTCTTGGCCATCTCGTCCGCGTTGAGCTTGGCCGAGAACAGGTCCAGGGTGACGATTGGGATTCCGGCCTTGGCCATGTTGTCGATGCTCTCCTGGGTGACCATCCCGTATGTGATGCACCAGTACGGGACGAACACGGCGTCGGGCTTCAGCAAAGCGACCGTCTCCCAGTTGAACGAGGAGTCCAGGAAGGATCCCACCGGCTTGATCTTAGAGAAGTCCATGCCGGCATCAGTCCACATATCCATGAAATCTGGATACATCTCGCGAAGATTGCTGTCATACCCTACCAGGATGTTCCCAAAGTTCTTTCCAGCTATCGACCCTATCAGGGTCATCAGGCCTGCGTCGCCGCAGACGACCCTCTCCAGGGGGACCTTGAGCTGGACCTCGTTGCCAGCCATGTCCGTCACCTTCAAGGTCTCCTTCTCGACAGGGGCCTTGTCGTCGCTGCTGCCGCCCATGACGACGAAGGCTGCCACAGCAGCGAGGGCGACCACTGCGATGATGGCTATCAAAGCGATAATCTTTTTATCCATTCTACCACCGATATGGTATCAGGATGGATTATCTCGCCGATTCAATATTTAACCATGACTAAAAATTACAAATAATGGGGCCTTCCTCACTGCCTCAAGGTCGGCGAGGCGGCATGGACGCTCTGCTCTACAACAATTTCGAGATCACACCGTTCGAATCGGGCCTCAGATACTCCATCATCGGCCCTGACGGATCGACCGATGTGATGAACTATCCTTTCGAGGGGTTCGTCGTGAACCATATGGTCACGGACATGCCGAGGTTCTCCAACAGGAACCAAATCGGCCACATGAACTACATCATGATAGACTGCACGGTGCGCGGTAGGATGACCATAGAGTACAGCGGAAAGCATCTGTCCCTGTCGCCCGGCAGCGTCGTCATCTATTACCCGGTGAGCGTGCAGTCGTTCATGACCGTCCACACGGAAGGATACGAGTCGATCACCATCGGAATAGACCTGGACAGATACGGCATCCTGCCCGAAGACGCCGATATGGAGCCTGTCGGCGCTGTCGGGCGGTTCGTTGAGCAGCACAAGGACAGGCCGCTGTGGCCTTTGAGGCTGCCAGACAGGCCCATGGCCGACGTCATAGCCATCTAGAGGGCCTTGGTTCGTCCTGAGAGAAGGGCGCTGATCCATGCTCTCGTGGACGAGATCCTGGAAGACCTTTCCGAGCCGCTGGACGCTCGCTCCGAGGGGATGGTCCTGACAGATTACGCGAAAAGGGAGGACCGGCTGTACGACAGGCTGGCGTCTTGCTACGACCGCCCATGCAACATGAGGGAGGCATGCCTGGACCTCGGCATGGACAGATGCAACATATGCTCGTCCTTCTCGAAGGTGTACGGGGATACGCCCTACGCATTCCATAAGCGCCAGAGGATGCTCTGTGCCTCCGGCGAGCTGATGGTCGGCGACGAGCCCATCGGGGCGATCGCGAACGGCATCGGCTTCCAGAAGGAGAGCAAATTCGCCGAGGAGTTCCAGAAGATGTTCGGATGCACCCCCAGCCGGTTCAGGAAGAGGTGCCGCAGTATGCTCGACGGATCGTCCCGCATCGACAGCCGAAGCGGCCGTCCTGCCGGCTCCCGAGGTTAAGGTTATAAGGTCGCTGGGAATCGCTCCGCCGACAGACATGCTGTTGAGCGCGATCGCGGTGGCGGCCGGAGGAGCCATAGGCGCCGTCCTGAGATTCTCCGTGTACAGGCTCGTCGAGACGGATTTCCCATGGGCGACGTTCATCGTGAACATCGTCGGATGCGTCCTGGCGTCGTTCCTGATGTTCCGCTACGGCGTGGACATGCAGGACCAGCTGAAGACGTTCCTGTTCGTGGGGCTGTTCGGCGCGTTCACGACCATGTCCACGTTCTCCATCGACACCGTTAACCTCATCGCGGACGGGTCGTACTGGTACGCCGCGGGCAACGTCCTCCTCAACTCGGCGGTCTGCGTGGCCGGAGCGGCTGCAGGAAGGTACCTGGCGCTCCTGTAAATGGAAAGGATGCGGCCCGGAGAACGGCCGGACCGCGTTTCGTGCGCTCACTGGGTCTTTATCATGAACCTGAGGCAGAACGGTATCTTGTCGCTGTGCGCCTTGTGGAACTCCACGCATTCCATGCAGTTCCCGTGCCTGGGGCAGCTCTCGTTGGGGCAGTTGCAGTTGGGATTCAAGTCCTGTGGCATGAGATTATGACCGATTGCCGAGTTTATTACTCTTGCGCAGGCTTCCTGATGTCGGCGAACCTTACCCCCGGGATCGCCTTGGGGATGTCCGAGGAGGCGAGCTCCAGCTGGTATCCTATCTTCCCTGCGCTGACGAAGAACCTCTCGTGGTCGTTGGCGGTGGAGTCGACTACTACCTTAACGGGGCGCTTTATGCACATCGGGGAGCATCCCCCGTGGACGTAGCCCGTGACGGACAGCAGGTCAGCCGACCTTATCATCGACACGGACTTCTCGCCCACTGCGGCGGCGGCCTTCTTCAGATCCAGCTCGCCTGTCACCGGGACCACGAACACGTAATAGGACCTGTCCTTGGACTGTGTGACGAGGGTCTTGAAGACCTCCTCCGGATGCTCTCCCAGAGCCTCGACGATCTCCATGCCCCCCAGGGGCTCGTCACCGTAGGTGTGGACCGAATATGGTATGCCTAGCTTGTCCAGATGCCTCATCGGGTTCGTCTTGACGTCCATGAGGCGTCGATTAGGGCGCTGATTTATAATTTCATCCGTCGGAGTTCAGTCTTTGCCGCCATCGGACTCGAACCTCTTGGCGACCTCCTTGAGGAGCTCCCTTATCTCGAGATGCTGGGGGCACACCTGCTCGCAGTTCCCGCATTCCATGCAGTCCGATGCCGCGCCATGGCCGCCGGCCGTTATCGACGACCTGTAGTAGAAGCGGCCGGTCCAGTCGTGAAACCTCTCGTTGGCGTTGAGAGCGGAGAACATCTCCGGTATGAGGATGTCCATCGGGCATTCGTTCTCCTCTATGCAGTAACGGCATCCGGTGCAGGGGACGAGGGTCATGCTGCTGAATATCGAGCGCACCCTTTCTATCGCCGCCGACTCCTCCTCGGACAGGGGGCGGAAATCCCCCATGGTGGAGAGGTTGTCCTCCATCTGCGCCATGTCGCTCATCCCGGACAGCACCACGGCCACTCCGGGGAAGCTCGCCGCATAGCGTAGGGCGTAGCTGACGTTGCTGCCGCCTCCCAGGGCGCGAAGAACGCCGTCCGCCTCATCCGGGAGGTCCGCCAGGCTCCCTCCCTTCACCGGCTCCATCACCATGACGGGGAGCCCGCGCTCCTCGCAGACGGCATAGACGTTGTCGCTGTCGACTGAAGGGTTGCCGTAGTCGGCGTAGTTAAGCTGGATCTGCACGAACTCGACCTCGGGATGGTCGTCCAGGATCCTCTCCAGGACGTCGGCCCTGTCGTGGAAAGAGAGCCCGAGATGCCTTATCAGGCCTTCGTCCTTCAGATCGGAACAGGCTTCGTAGGCCTTGCAGCGCTGGAACTTGCCGTAGTTCCTGCTGTTCTGGGAATGCATCAGGTAGAAGTCGAAGTACTCCGTGCCGCACGACTCCAGCTGGCTCTCGAAGAACGGGCGTATGTCCTTCTCTTTCTCGAAATAGGGCTCGGTCAGCTTGTCGGCCAATAGGAAATCCTTCCTGTCGTGCCTCTCGGAGAGGCATTCGCGCAGCGCGGTCTCGGACTTCCCGCCGTGGTACGGGCGGGCGGTGTCGAAATAGTTGAAGCCGGAGTCCAGGAAGGCGTCGACCATCCTGCAGAGCTCGTCGCTGTCGACCTCCCCCTCCTTCAAGGGAAGGCGCATGAGCCCGAACCCGAAGTTCCCTTTGACCTCGGGAAAGAATCTGTTGCCCTCCATTCAGCCGCCTCCGCTTCAGAACTTGAACCCGAACAGCTTTATCCCCTTCTTCTCCTGGGGCTGGTCGCTGCTCCCGGAGGACGATCCCCCCTTGTAAGCGACCTTCGTCTTCGAAGGGAAGACCTCCGCGCCCAGGGTGGAGTCCTTGCCGAGCGTGATGGAGTCCAGGGCCGTGCATCTGGTGAAGGCGCGGTCGCCGATCGCCACCGCCGAGGACGGCATGGAGACCGACGAGAGGGACGTGCATCCGGCGAACGCGCCGGTGCCGATGGCGTTCAGGGACGAGGGGATCGATATCGAGTGCAGGGCGGTGCATCCCGAGAACGACTTGTCCCCCAGCTTTGACAGCGAGGACGACAGGCCGACGGAGGAGAGCTTCGTGCAGTCGCGGAAGGCCCCCTCCCCCACGGATGTGACCGAGGATGGCATGGACACCGAGCACAGGGAGTCGCACCCCTGGAACGCGAAGTCCCCGATGGTCGCGAGGTTGGGCGACATGGTCACCGAGGAGAGGGCGTTGCATTCGCGGAAGGCCCCCTCGCCCAATGAGGTCACCGAGGGGGGCATGGACACCGACGACAGCGCGGTGCATCCCTGGAACGCGCGCTCCCCTATGGTGGTCAGCGACTGGGGGAGGCTCACGGAGGCGAGCGCGGTGCACCCGGAGAAGGCGCTCCTCTCTATGGATATCAAAGAAGGCGGCAGAGTCACGGAGGCCAGGGACTTGCAGTCCGAGAACATCCCCCTCTCCAAGACGGCCAAGGAAGTCGGCAGGGTGATCGCAGCCAAGGACCTGCAGCCGGAGAACGCCCCGTAGTCTATGGTCTTCACCGAGGGCGGGATCATCGCCTTCGAGAGCGACTTGCACCCCGAGAACGCGTCCTTCCCTATCGACGTCACCGAAGGGGGGATCTCTATGGACTCCAGCGAGGTGCAGCCCTGGAACGCGCGGTCGCCGATGGACTTCACCGACGGCGGTATGTTTATGCTGACCAGCCTCTTGCATTCCCGGAACATGTCCCTGTCGATCTTGGAAGTCCTGGGCGGGATTGTGAACGTCTTGAAGCCCTTTATGATCATGCGCAGGGGCCTGGTGCACTTCCCCCCGGAAGAGGCCTTCTCGAACCATTTCAAGGCCTCGGAGTCGGACTGCAGGCGGGTGCTGTTTGAATAGATGTACGAGAGCTTGTACTGGGACTAGACGTCCCCCTTCTTGGCCAGGTTCAGGACGACGTCGAAGATCATGAAGTCCATCTGCTCCTTCTTGAAGGGGGTGCCGGAGAGGATGCAGCTGTTCTCCAGCGAGCGGACCGCGCTCTCCGGAGGGTCGGCTATCGGGAAGTCGCTCTTCATCAGCTCGCTGACGCCGTCTATGCGCCATATGTCCGCGTCGGCGGCGTTTATGGAGATGAGGTTCTTGGTCATCTCGAGCGCCTTGTCGAACTCGCCCTTCTGGCAGTAGGCGGCGGCCAACGGCTTCAGGCTGGCCCTCTGCTCCTTGACGGACATCTCGATGTTGATATGGTTTACATCCTTCGTGACGAGGACCTTGGAGCCACAGTACATGCAGAAGCCGAACTCGCGGGAGTCGTCCAGGTCTATGTCGCCGGCGCAGTTGGGACATTTGAGCGAGACTAAAGCCATGAGCGCCCGTATGCGATAGTTGCGTATTATCGTTGCGACACGGGGATGCGCCGTCGCTGCTATGCATAAGTCGGGCTCTCCGCGATGCAGCTGCCGAGAACGACCGCTCGCCGCGGGATGCCGACGGCTCCTCCAGATGGCACCTGGCCGGGCTAGGGTAAATATCCCTATTCGCATCACCGCCTCATGAGGATCACGATAAGGGGGACCGTGCAGGGCGTCGGGTTCAGGCCTGCGGTGTACCGTGCCGCCGAGCGCTGCGGAGCCTCCGGAGCCGTATGGAACGACGGGTCCGACGTGGTCATCGACACGGATTCGGGCGACGGGATCCTGGAAGAGCTGCTGGCTAGCCTCCCGCCCCTGGCGCGCATAGAGTCCGTAGAGAAAGAGGACGTCCCATACACGGGCGAGAGGGGGTTCTCGATATCGCCGTCCGGGAGCAGCGGCCGCGGCGCGTCCATCCCTGCGGACAGCGCGGTATGCGACGAGTGCCTGAAGGAGATCTTCGGCGACGGGAGGCGCTCCGGGTATCCTTTCACCACCTGCACTGGCTGCGGGCCCCGCTTCACCCTTCTCAAAGGGATGCCCTACGACCGCCCCCTGACCTCGATGGAGTCGTTCCCCCTCTGCCCGGAGTGCGGGCGCGAGTACTCCGACCCGGCGGACAGGAGGTTCCACCACCAGACCGTATGCTGCCCGGAGTGCGGGCCGAAGTACAGGCTGGAGCTCGCGAACGGGACCGCGGTAAAGGACGACCCCATCGGAAAGCTGGCGAGGATGCTGGACGAAGGCTCGATCGCTGTCGTCAAAGGATGGGGCGGGATGTACATCTGCTGCAGCCTGGACGAGCTCCCCAGGATGAGGGAGTGGTACGGCAGGAGGAACAAGCCGTTCGCCGTCATGGCGGGGAGCATGGAGGCCCTCAGGCGCTACGCCTCGCCGACAGAGGAAGAGGAGATGGAGCTGCTGTCTCCGCACAGGCCGATCGTCCTGGTGGAGAAGAAGAGAAGCCGGGTCACCGAGCTCATGTCCCCCGGCCTGGACAACGTCGGCATGTTCCTCCCCTACGCCGGGATGCACCACATACTGTTCTCCAGGCTGGAGCACGACGCCCTTGTCATGACATCCGCCAACATCCCCGGGGAGCCCATGATCGTCGACGACGAGGCCGTCAAAGAGCTGGGGGCCGACGCCTACCTCCTGCATGACCAGCCGATAGTGAACCGCGCGGACGACTCCGTGCTCAGGATGTTCGAGGGAAGGACGCAGTTCATAAGAAGGTCGAGGGGGCACGTCCCGTTCGGGCTGTCCGTCCCGCACGCGGGCGACGCGGTCGCTCTGGGCGCACAGGAGAACCTCACCGGCTCCGTCGCCTCCAGAGGGAAGATATGGCCCACGCAGCACATCGGCAACGGGGAGAACATAGGGGTCCCGGAGTACCTGGAGGAGGCCGTCAGGACGCAGATAAGGCTGGTGGGATGCTCCCCTCAGATCGTCGCGGAGGACCTCCATCCAGGATACTCCAACAGAAGGCTGGCCAGAAGGCTCGCGGAAGAATATGGGGCGGAGATCAGGGACATACAGCACCATTGGGGACATGCGGCTGCCCTGATGGCCGACAACTCCGTCGATTCCTGCGTAGCGCTGGCTCTGGACGGCACCGGGCATGGAGACGACGGAAAGGCCTGGGGAGGGGAGGTCATGTCCGCCGACTTCGAGGGATACAGGCGCGTGGCCCACCTGGAGGAGATCCCTCTGCTCGGATCCGAACGCGCTCTGTACGACCTTAGGCGCCTGGGGTTCGCCATAGACGCGATGAACGGGGACGAGAACCGCGACTTCACGGACAGGGAGTCGGCCGTCCTCTCCAAGCTCATGGGGAAGAGCGTCGCGACCACCTCGATGGGGAGGCTGCTGGACGCCCTCTCCTTCTATCTCGGGGTATGCACCGAGCGCACGTACGACGGGGAGCCGGCGATGAGGCTGGAGCCCCTCCTGGCCCACGGCAGGCTCGTCGAAGGATTCGAGACAGAGACCGTCGGAGGCGTAGTGAAGACGGCGCATCTGTTCTCCGGGATCAGAGGAAGGGCAGACAAGGCCGACGTGGCCTACTCGATAGTCCACAACGTCATGCAGGAGATGGTCCAGGCAGCCGTCGAGGAGGCGGACAGGTCCGGCATAGGGTGCGTCGGCATCACGGGAGGGGTCTCGTACAACGCCCCCATATCTAAATTATTCAGAGACATGGTTAAATCATCTGACCATCTATCCATCCAACACAAAGACGTTCCCAACGGAGACGGGGGGATATCGGTCGGCCAAGCCGCCATAGCCTTGAGGATGATCAGATGAAGAACACGCTGTTCGTGCTGCTGGACGGAGCAGAGGACCACCCGCACCCGCTTCTCGGAGGAAGGAAGCCCATCGACGCGGCGGACATGCCGTTCCTCAGGAGCAGGGCGACCCACAGGCTGAAGACGACTGGGAGAGGGTACACGCACCTCTTCCTCAACGAGTTCTTCACCGGCCATCCCCCGGACATGCCCCGCGCGGCGCTGGAGGCCATGGGGCTGGGGATGGACATGTCCGGGCCCAGGAGGACGGCGTACAGGCTGAGCCCCGCCGTCATAGCCGACGGCATGGTACGCTGGGAGTACAGGACGACGGAGCAGACGGAGAGGCTGGTACCGACCGTAGAGTCGCACATGGACATCGTGGATCCCTACGACCCCCAGATCAGGTTCTTCATTGGCGGGAGGGCGGTCCTGACCATGGACTGCGACGACATCCCCGACCTCCCCTCCCCGCCCAGGGACGCGCCCTACGTCGAGGTCCCCGGAGACCTTGGAAGGCTGGTCTCTGCGGTGGCTGACGACTTGGACGGGACGACGGACTACCCCTGGGGATGCGGAAGGCTGGGGCCCCAGCACCCTCCCGTGAGAGGAATCGGGAAGCTAACCGCGATATCCGACAGCCCCACCTCGCTGGGCATCTGCGCCTCGCTGGGATTCGACATAGAGCTCATCGACGACCTGGACGAGAGGTTCCCGGCCGCCCGCGAGGCGCTCAAAAAAGGGGACGTCTTCCTGCATGTGGACGAGGTGGACGAGTACAGCCACCAGAAGGACCCTTTCAAGAAGAAGGCCGTCCTGGAGCATGCGGACAGGATGATGGGGGAGCATTTCTCCGACGTTGACAACATAATCTATTTCGTCGACCACGGGACGTCCTGCGTCACAGGCGAACATATTTTGATGGACGTCCCGTTATGGACGACAATTGACACAGGGCTACCTGACGGCTCAATGGTCCCCTTGGACCGCGTCGTCGAGCTGCTCCTCGAGAACAGGATATGATGGAAATGACAGGATTCGAGTTACCGGAGTCGCTGAGCGTTTACGGCGACGAGGAGCAAGCCAAAGGACTGCTATCGAAGATCTGGGGGAAGAGGGGCGTGTTCACCTGCACCGTGGCGAACACCCGCACCTCCACGATCCCGGGAGTTTCGGACGCCGGGGACACGCCCGAGCTGACCATGTTCACCCCTGCGGCTGACGCGGAGATACTGATCAGCGGGAAGACCACCTGCATGAAGGGGATACCCATCAACCCGGGAGGGATACCCACGCCTGCGACCCTCACGATGGCCGCTCTGAGGCTGTCCAGCATCCCTTACTACATAGTCAACGGAGGATGCGAGATCGTGCCTTACGTGCCTTACTTCGACATGGGCGGCGAGTGTGGGGAGAAGATCACCACCGGGCACGCCGTGAAGAACGTCAGGACGGAGTACGAGAAAGGGTACATGCTCGGGGAGATGCTCGCGAGGGCGTACGACTACGTCATCGTCAGCGAGAGCTGCGCCGGAGGGACCACGACCGCCCTTGCCGTCATGATGGCCATGGGAGTGCTGAAGGAGAACCTCGTCAGCAGCAGCTCCCCCAAGAACCCCAAGGAGCTGAAGAGCAGGCTGGTGGCCGAGGCTCTGGAAGCGGCGGGAATCAGGCCCGGCGACCTTGCGGACGACCCCCTGAAGGCCATAGAGTGCGTCGGAGACCCTATGATGCCTGCGAACATCGGAATCATAGCTGGAGCGGCCAAGAGCGTGCCCGTCATCGTCGGCGGAGGGACCCAGATGGCAGCGGTCATGGCGGGAGTAGCGAAGATGCATCCCGAGGTCGTCGGCAACTTCTTCCAAGGAACGACCAGATGGCTCATGAACGACCCCAACTCCAGCATGAATAGGATCATGGACTCCATCTCCGACCGTATCCCTATAGTCTATGTTAATGTAGACTATAGTGACAGCCCTTACGAAGGCCTGCAGGCGTACGAATGGGGCTTCATAAAAGAGGGCGTCGGGTGCGGAGGAGCCTCTGTAGGGGCCATCATCGAATCCGAAGGGAGGATAACCTGCGAAGACCTGGTGGAAAAGGTCCACGAGCTCTACCGCGGGATCATGGGGTTCGACTGATTATTGCTTTAAAGAGCCGACCGGCCTCTCGACAGAGGGAGGCCGAATCGGCATTAGACATACTATAGTGTATAGCCTGAGCTCACAGTTCGACTGCAAAGCTGTCCATCGGATTCCTCTTGAAGTGCCATGCGCTGGGCTTGGAATCCTTCCACAGGAATCATGCCCTCCGGCAGATAGAATGTCTGGGCCACGGATTCCGAATCGAACCCCCTTATCCACAGGGTGTGTATTCCCAGCTCCTCGGCCTCGAACATCATCGATGCGGCTGCTATGCTGGCGTCCTGGTCCCCGCTGCAGTACGGCCCGCTGAATCCCGCGTCGTCTATGCTCCATACGACGTTGGCATCATAGCACACCAGTATGACGGCCGACACCCCGAACCTGAAGCGGGTGGTCGAATCCACTTTCTCAAGGGCTTTCTCGCTCTTGATAATATAGAACCTCTGCGGCTGGTAGTTGCATGCGGTGGGAGCAAGACGACCAGCCTCCAGGATGAAACCCATCTTATCATCCTCAATCGGCTTGCTGTCGAAATACCTCTCGGGTACCTGTCCTTGACCAAATCCATGAAGCTCATGCTATCCCCTTCTTAGACAAGACGTGCTCGTATTAATCATCCGGCATCATTCAAATGAAGTTCTGACGGACGATCTCCCCTCCTTGACAAGAATTCGGTTCCGCCCAGATTGAATCGAACTGACCAATGGACATTTGAGCGTCTACGGTTGTGGATCGCTAACAAAACCATAATCAAAACCGAAGATGGATTGCTGCCGGTGGAAGTCCGGCGTACGGATTACGTTACACAGGGCCGTCCTGAGTAATCTGAAAAGATATGATGATCCTGGATGATGAAAAGGATCAGGGACAGACTGCAAAACTCTCCCTGGTCCTCGATGCGGTCGGCTTCTGGCCGAGCTGCTGAGAGCCGTCCTCCTATGAGGACGAGTAAACCCCTTACGGCCCTCCAGGGTCGGCATCGGAGCTTGGTTAAATGAACCTCGTCCTTTGAATTTAACCTATCGAGACGTTGTCAGCAACCTCTCTTTGTCGTTACAGGGAATATAAAAGGACTTGATCTGAACAGCTGCTGCGACACGGTAATTGGAACGAAACGTTCGATACTCACATGGTCCCATAGGTATGACAAGACCTATGAGGCGACTGCTGTCAGTGAATTGCTCACAGAACCATTTTATTCCAATCGTCAGAATTAACCACAGCCAGGGTGGAAGTCCGGCGTGCGGGCTTCCAGTGCGCCGGGCCCGTCCTGAGTAATCTGAAAGGAGGTGATGATCCTGGATGATGAAAAGGACCAGGGGCGTAACGCAAAACTCTCCCTGGTCCTCGATGCGGTCCGGCTTCTGGCCGAGCTGCTGAGGCTCGTCCTCTTGTGAGGGCGAGGAAAACCCTTACGGCCCTCCGGGGCCGGCTTCAGAGTCTAGCTGGCAGATTATCGTCCTAGAATTTAATCCCATCGAAACGTTTCCGCTGGCACTTTAACAACATACAAAATAAAGTCAATATATCGTCAACAGTTATTTAACCTAGGAAAAGAAACATAAACAACATATAATGATGTAATTCTACGCATAATAATAAAACTACGTAATTGTGCAATTGTCTGTAGAGCTTGCGCCTCATTTTGAACCCATGGCTCGATTCCTTCTCATTCCAAGTGGTAGGAAGCATCGTATGAAAACAGCAACGAATGCACGGACTTCATTCAAAACATCTGCGAAGGCCGTCGATGAACATTTCACGGAATGCAGGTATCTCGCTCATCCCCAGCATGATGCATTCTGTCTCAAAGCCATGCCGCTCCAGAACTGTTCTCACCGATTCTTTTCCGGTGCACATGTCCTTGTGAGCATGGAACCCGGCTTCGAACATAAGTGGAGCGAGACATACCTTGCCGATATTGCGCGCGGATAGCATCCGGACGACGTCTTCGGGAGAGGGTGTCCCCGTGATCGTGACGAAGTAAGCATTCCAATCGAGCATCGACGACACTGTCTGGAGGCGGCAGAGGTAGCCGTCAGATACTGCGCTGTTTCCATGGCCCATCATCACCAAAGCGGTGCTGTCTCTGAAAGCATCTGGGAAGACGGACGGAAGAGACGAAAGAAAGCGTTCGATCGATTCCCTGCTCTCCAGAAGAGGAGGACATACGGACACCTTGTCGAATCTCCCTTCGTATCCGTCCGAAACTCTAGAAATGTGATCGAACTGGAGGCCTCCGATAGGGAGCGCAGGCAAGACGCAAACGTCGCGCATGCCGTCGGAGATCGCCGCCTCGAAAGCCTCGGCAAGGCCTGGGACCTTCGTTCCCTCCTTGCTCTCGATCCTCTCTCTGACTATCGGGCTCGTGAATGCCCTGTAGACGCGGCGATCGGGGAACCTCTCCGCTATCGCTCTCTCGAACGGGTCGATCGACCTTGCTCTCAGAGAGGGGCTGGTAGCGCCGAAGCTCGCTACGATTATCGCTCTGCTCATGGATATCACGGGGGTTGTACCCCCCGCAAAATGGTTTCAGGAGCCCATGAAGAAGAAGGCCCCGCCGTTCTTGACGTCGTAGCTGTCAGGCAGGCAGGTGTACTTCTTGACGTAGTCCTTCAGGACGCTGTATGGGTAGTCGGAATCGAAGAGGTCGCTGTACATGGCCGCGGCCGAGAACGCCACGCAGGCGCAGGTGGGCATGTTCGCGTTCATGAGGTAGTAGTTGTGGCTCTTGTAGGCGTCGGTCTCCTTGAAGTTGGTTTCGAAGCTCTTGAACGTCTCGCCCTTGTCGACGTTCCCGTATCCGAGCGAGGTGAAGTGGAGGATGTAGTCGACGTCCACCCCGTAGAGCCAGTCGTCTCCCTTGCTGACGTTGAACGACGTGAACGAGGAGTTCTCGTCTATCATGTTCTTCGCACCGGCCAGCTGGGCGATGTAGTAGTATTCGGAGGTCTTCCCGGAGATGTTCGCAGTCCTGTTGGCGACGATGGCCTTGGCTTTGACGGCCTTCTTGGAGACCTTGTCCTGGATGCTCTTTATCACGTCGTCGCTGAACTTCACGACGTCGTTGGCCTCCTTCTCGAGCCCGAGCAGGTACCCCATGGTGAGGAGCCCGTAGTTGGCCTCGATGTTGCCGGAGGTTCCCGTGCCGAGGTTCATCCTGACGACTGGTATCTTGGCGAGCTCGAAAGCGTCCTGGTTAGTGACGTAGCGGGACGCCGCCGAAGTGATGAGCACGGTGTCCTTGTCGGCGACGTTGGTAGCCAAGGCGACGTCGGCAGCGGTAGATTTGTTCCCGATGCGCGCCAGGCTCCCCACCCAGGAGTTGATGGGGTCGTCGAAGTCGGAGACCGCCACCCCTTTGCATTTGGACGTGGCCTTGATCGACTGGAGCGCTATGGAGACGTCGTCCCCCACTAGAAGGTAGTTCTTGATGGGATAGGAGACCTTGCTGATCACCAGGTCGGCGCCGGACGAGTACGCGTAGTAGATGTCCATGGCTTCGCGCTTGACCATCCTCTTGACCATGTCTATGTCGGCGTCGGTTATCGCCCCGTCGTTGTTGGCATCGGCCAGGGGGAAGCTCGCCTTCCAGTCGGAGGTGCCTTTCAGGCTCTCCAGCTTCTTCACGTCGTCGTTGTCGAGATAGTCGTTGTTGTCGGCGTTCCCCATTATCATCAGGCGTCCGGTGACGTCGGAGGAGTGGTACCCCTTGTCGTCGCCTCCTTTGGTGAGAACGAGGGCCGCGGCGGCGATGACCACTATCGCGGCGATGACGGCCACGATGATTATTGTGTTCGTTTTGCCCATATTATCACGTTGCTGAACACGCGAAAGTGATGTTCGTCTGATGGATGTTTGACAATCAATATATAAATTTAGTCTTAGTTGGCTAATCAGACCCACTGAGAGCGCCTATAGCGTATGAGGAGGATGAAGAATAGCGGGCATCCGACGATCGTGGTTATGACCCCCACCGGCAGGGAACCGATCATCCTGGCCGCGTCGTTGGCAGCCAGCAGCAGGAGCGCCCCGACAAGCCCCGAGGCGGGCATCAGGAAGGACTGCCTGGAACCCACGAAGGCCCTGGCTATGTGGGGGGATACGAGCCCTATGAAGCCTATCGTCCCTGTGAAGCTGACGACGGCCGCCACCATGACCGAAACGGTCAGGGATGACAGGATGCGGACCTTGAACGGGTCCACCCCGACCGTATGGGACAGCTGGTCGCCGGAGGTCAGTATGTCTATCCTGGACGCTGCCAGCAGAAGAGCGGCAGTGCACGCCGCCGTCGGAATCGCCATCGTGGGGAGGTTCTCCCAGTAGCCAGTGCCGATGTTGCCGAGGTTCCACGAGTATACCGCGCTCATCTGCGTCGGATCTGCCAGGAGCATCAGCAGCGAGGAAGCGGCCGAGAAGAAGTACATGACGCCTATCCCGCACAGCAGCATCATCGTGTCCGTCATCCTCTTCAGCGCGGACAAGGCCAGAATGACCGTCATAGGAATGAGCGAAAGCAGGAAGGCGTTGCATACCGTCATCGCGTTCCCGCTCAGGCCAGGGATTATCGAGAAGCCCAGGACTATCGCCATTATCGCTCCCAGGGACGCCCCCGAGGACACGCCCATGGTATAAGGGTCCGCCAGCGGGTTCCGCATGACTGCCTGCATGGCGGAGCCGCAGACGCCCAGGGCGAACCCTGCCACAACCGCCATGATGCTGGACGTCAGGCGGACGTCCCATACGACGAAGTCGGCTCTGTCCCCCGGTGGCGATCCGAGCAGGTGGCTCCAGAGTATTCCGAACACCTCTTCGACGGATACGGGATAGGCGCCGAGGCAGGGGGATACGACGAGGAGCGCCGCGACGGCTACAGCCAAGGCCAGGATGAACGCCGCCCTGCGCATGGCCCGGGACCTGCTCTCGGAAAGGAAGTCGTCCCAGCTCAATACATCCCCCCGTATCCGTTGTGCTTCACGACCACGTACAGGAACAAGGGGCCGCCTATGAACATCAGTATGACCCCCACAGGGAGCTCGTAAGGGTAGATCACCAACCTCGCAAGGGTGTCAGTTACCAAGAGTAGAGCCGCACCCAGAGCCATGGAGGCGGGGATCACGAACTTGTTGTCGGAGCCTATGGCCATCCTCACCATGTGCGGCGCCACCAGCCCGATGAATCCCAGTATCCCGGTGAAGCTGATTATCGATGCTATCATCAGGGACATTACCAGGAGGAGCACGGTCCTGAAGTTGTCCACGTCCAGGCCCATGCTCCTCGCCTGGTCGTCGCCCATCATCATCACGTTCAGCTTCCCGGACATGAAGATCATGGCGGCGCATCCGGCCGTCGACAGAACGACCGGGATCCACAGGTCCGACCATATTACGTTGTCGAGAGACCCGACCGTCCAGAGATATGCGGCGGAGAGCGTCTCGCCCTCCTGGTTGACCAGGATGAGGGTGTTGACGGCTCCGAAGAGATAGGACATGATCGTGCCCAGGAGAATCAGGGTCGCAGGGGACGTCCTGACTATCCGGGACAGGAGGATGATGATCAGGGCGGGGACCAGGGACATCAGGAAGGACATGCCCATTATCCCGTAGACGGAAGGGCCCGTGAACGCGAAGCCCATCGCGATGGCGATCACCGCTCCCAGGCAGGCTCCGGACGACATGCCGGTCGTATAAGGGTCGGCCAGCGGGTTCGACATCATGCTCTGCATGGCCACCCCGCACGTCGAAAGCGCCGCCCCCGCCACTATGGCAAGGACGACTCTGGGAAGCCTCATCTGGCATACCACGAAGTCGTCCCAGTACTCCGGGGTGGCGAACTCGTATTCGGTGCCCAGGATGTGGTCGATTATGATGCGGTACACGTCCAGAACGCCAATCGGCCTGCCGTCCACCAGGCAGGAAACCCCTGCGGCCAGCACCACGACGGCGACGGCCGCCAGGATGAAAGTCACCTTGTGGCGTATGAATCTCAGATAGCCGTCGTCGAACTCGTCCTCTTTCATGTCCGGCCTCGCAGAGGATTGTTCAGCAGGACGTACGGTCTCCCGGAATGGTCGATGACCTCGGCATCCACCGAGTAGACCTCCCGTATGTTCTCGGGCGTGATGACCTCCCAGGGGCTTCCGGCCCTGTAGATCCTGCCCTGATGGAGGAGAACCATCCTGTCCGAGTACTTCGCGGCTATGTTGAGCTCGTGGCTGACCATTATGACCGAGAGCCCGATGCTCTCCGAGAGCTCTTTCAGGAGGCTGGCGACCTCCATCTGATGCTTTATGTCCAGGTTGGCGGTCGGCTCGTCCAGCAGAAGGACCTCCGGCTCTTGGACCAGGCCCCTGGCGATCATGACCTTCTGGCGCTGCCCGGCGCTGAGCTCCGTGAACGGGCGGAATGCCAGGTCGTCTATGTCCAGCCTCTCGAGGACGGCATGCACGGCCTTCAGATCATCCTTCGACGATCCGATGCGGCTGTACGGATGCCTCCCCATTATCACCATGTCGATGACGCTCAGCGGGAAGTTCGATGCAGGGGAGTAAGGCACGTAGCCCATCTCCTTGGCCAGGTCCTTGAGGCTGTAGTCTTCGACGCCTCTGCCGTCTACGAGCACCCTGCCCTCTGAAGGCGTCAGCAGCCTGTTCAAGCAATGCAGGAACGTCGACTTCCCTACCCCGTTCGGGCCTATTATCGACACGATCTCGCCCTTGTCGAAGCCTTGGGTTATGGATTCGAGGACGCGCTTATCCTTGTAAGAGAACGAAACGCCGTCTGCCTCAACCTGCATGCCTATTGGATGTATGGGCCGATATAAAACATGGTGCGTTATTTATCTGACATGGACCGGATCGTCCGGTAGCTCAATGTGCTGAGGTCGCATTCCGCTTCTGCATTTCTGTGATGAATGGTTGATGCGCCCTATCCTCTGTCCCAGCTTCAACGCGCTTCAAACAATTCAAGCCGTCTGGCGAATGATGAACATTTGCGCTGATAAAAAGGCACAAATCAATCATCGAGCTAAGCTCTTGCTTGACGATCGTTCTTTAGATCGAACCAACAATCAGTGAATTGCGCACAGAACCATTAAAACCTGGACATACGAATAAATCGCAGCCAGGGTGGAAGTCCGGCGTGCGGGCTTCCAGTGCGCCGGACCCGTCCTGAGTAATCTGAAAGGAGGTGATGATCCTGGATGATGAAAAGGACCAGGGACGTACTGCAAAACTAACCCTGGTCCTCGAAGCGGCCCGGCTTCTGGCCGAGCTGCTGAGAGCCGTCCTCCTATGAGGACGAATAAACCCCTTACGGCCCTCCGGGGCCGGCTTCAGAGTCTGGTTCTCAAATTCTCGTCCTAGGATTTAATCCCATCGAGACGCTTTCAGAAGCTGTTGTTGTCTTCGATATCGAAGAAAAATATTATGATCTGAACAGACGCTGCGACCCGAATTGGCATGATCTGTGAACTGCGAGCTTATTGCCTCATGATAGACAAGATTGGTGCCTCGACTGAAATCAGTGAATTGCGCACAGAACCATTATATTCCGAACTCTCGGATGATTCACTGCCAGGGTGGAAGTCCGGCGTGCGGGCTTCCAGTGCGCCGGGCCCGTCCTGAGTAATCTGAAAGGAGGTGATGATCCTGGATGATGAAAAGGACCAGGGGCGGACTGCAAAACTGACCCTGGTCCTCGAAGCGGTCCGGCTTCTGGCCGAGCTGCTGAGAGCCGTCCTCCTATAAGGACGAATAAACCCCTTACGGCCCTCCGGGGCCGGCTTCAGAGTCTGGCTCGTAGATTCTCGTCCTAGGATTTAATCCCATCGAGACGTTTTCAGAAGCCACCCTTGATACGCTATCCCAAGCAAAAAAGGCATCATTCTTAACGGCCGCTGCGACCCGAATTGGCATGATCTGTGAACTGCGAGCTTAATGCCTCATGATAGACAATATTGGTGCCTCGACTGAAATCAGTGAATTGCGCACAGAACCATTAAAACCTGGACGTACGGATAAATCGCAGCTAGGGTGGAAGTCCGGCGTGCGGGCTTCCAGTGCGCCGGGCCCGTCCTGAGTAATCTGAAAGGAGGCGATGATCCTGGATGATGAAAAGGACCAGGGGCGGAACGCAAAACTTTCCCTGGTCCTCGATGCGGTCCGGCTTCTGGCCGAGCTGCTGAGAGCCGTCCTCCTATGAGGGCGAATAAACCCCTTACGGCCCACCGGGGCCAGCACAAAGGAGTCAAGATGCAATAGGCCTGTGGGGATTTAATCGTATCGAGAGCTACGATGTCTTCACTCAAATTATATACAGACTCACGCATGGGCGCTTATGGAAGAGCAACCGGTCCGCCCTAGCAAGCACATCTGCCTGACGAAAAGAGGAGCATTAACGATAACGGACGATCCAGAGCACGAGATATTCGAGGCTCTCGCAGACAAGGACGTTCTCGCCATCGTCAGAGGGCTCTCCAAGCAGGAAGCCAGGTCCCCTTTTCCTGAGGGGCTCTTCGGGCTCGACTACGCTTCGACCAGCGCGGCCATCCGCAAGATGAAGAACGCCGGGCTGATATCCTCCAGAAAGGACGGCAACGACCACGTCTACTTTCTGAACAAGCCCAGGTTCAAAGACCTGATACTGTTCTTGAACGGTCTGATCGAGCGATCGCAGAGTGCAGAGCCTGCACTGGGTGTTGGCGCACACCGGGTTGTCGATCTTCCATTTGAGCGCCCACGACTTGAGCTCGTGGATCACGCACATCAGCTCCCTGCTGGCTTCTGTCAGACGGTATTCGCTCTTGATGGGGACGCAGGACGTGTCAACCCGCCTCTCTACAAGGCCCTCGGCCTCCAGCTCCCTGAGGCGCTCGGTGAGGACCTTCGCTGTGACCTCCTTCATGGACCTCTCTATCTCGGAGAACCTCTTCCACTCGGCCCCTTTGCTCATCTCGTGCAAGATCAGAACCGTCCATCTCTTCGAGAGATAGTCCATCGTCTTGTAAACCGTGCACATCTTGTCCATGGTTTCCAAACAGAAAGTGGCGATATTTATAATATGGTATCTTTTAGAAACCTGCTATCAGGCGGGAGATCCGAAGACATGCTATGCAGACAGTGCGAAGAGACGATCGAAGGGACGGGATGCGTGAAGAGAGGAGTGTGCGGGAAGACCGAGGAGCTCGCCAAGAGCCAAGACATGCTTGTCGGAACGCTCGTCGAGCTGGCGTCCAGCGGGAAGAGGGGCGATGAAGTCGACGAGACCATGGTCGACGGCCTGTTCATGACGCTGAGCAACACCAACTTCGACAGGAAGGCCATAGACTCCCAGACAGAGAGGGCGAAGGCGCTCATCGGGAAGGATGTCGGGATCAGATGCAAGGACATCAGCTCCCTCGACGATGACGACGACCTCAGGTCCCTCAAGGAGCTCCTGCTCTTCGGCCTGAAGGGCATGGCCGCATACTATCATCATGCGCGCGTGCTCGGTGAAAAGGACGAAGCGGTCACCGGTTTCATAAGGAAGGCGATGGCCGCGCTGGCAGAGAAGAGGTCCGCAGACGAGCTCATAGCCCTCAACATGGAATGCGGGAAGGTAGGAGCAGCCTGCCTGGCTCTGCTGGACAAGGCGAACACCGGAAGATACGGCGTCCCGGAGATCACGAAGGTGAGAACAGGCGTCGGGAAGAATCCCGGGATCCTCGTCACAGGGCACGACCTGAAGGACCTGGAAGACATCCTGGAGCAGACGCAGGGAACCGGGGTCGACGTGTACACGCATGGGGAGATGCTCCCGGCCAGCTCGTATCCGGCGTTCAAGAAGTACGGGCACCTCGTCGGGAACTACGGCGGCGCCTGGTACAAGCAGAAGGAGGAGTTCGAGTCCTTCAACGGGCCAGTGGTCGCGACCACCAACTGCGTCCTGATCCCGAAGGACTCGTACAGGGACAGGCTCTTCACCACCGGGACCGCCGGCGTCGAAGGGGTGAAGCATATTGGATCAAAGGACGGCAGGAAGGACTTCTCCGAGGTCGTAGCCATGGCGAAGAGGTGCCCTCCGCCCGCCGAGATAGACGACGTCTCCCTGACCATAGGGTTCGGGCACTCACAGGTTCTCGACTTGGCGGACAGGATCGTCGGCGCGGTCAAGGCCGGAGCAATAAAGAGGTTCGTCGTCATGGCGGGGTGCGACGGCCGCGAGAAGGGGAGGACGTACTACACCGAGTTCGCCCGGAGCCTTCCCGAGGACGCAGTCATCCTGACCGCAGGATGCGCCAAGTACAGGTACAACAGGCTCGACCTTGGGGACATCGGAGGGATACCTCGTGTGATAGACGCGGGCCAATGCAACGACTGCTACTCCCTGGTGGTCATCGCAGACGCGCTGGCGAAGGCGTTCGGCACCGACATAAACGGCCTGCCGCTGTCGTTCAACATATCCTGGTACGAGCAGAAGGCCGTCCTGGTGCTGCTGACGCTGCTCAGCCTGGGCGTGAAGGACATCATGCTGGGGCCGAGGCTCCCCGGCTTCATCACCCCTGGCGTGCTGGACGTCCTCGTGAAGACGTTCGGGATCAAGGCCAGCGGGACGGTCGCCGGAGACATGGCCATACTGAAGATCGAATGAAGAAACGGTTTCATCCTGCGGGGCCCTCCCTGCAGGAACTAAGAAGGCGAATAGAATGGACAATCCTTTCAGACCGAGCGAGAAGTACAGCGCCGCCGTGGTCGCGATCACGGCCATTGCGGCGTTCGCTGCCCTCGCGTTCCTGGCGTTCCTCGACCAGACCCTGTCGAACCCCTACCTCGTGGCGTCGTTCGGAGCCACCGCCGTCCTGATATACGGGGCGCCGAAGGCACCGTTCTCGAAGCCAAAGAACGTGTTCTTCGGCCATCTGTTCTCCGCCATCATAGGGATATCGGTGTGCTTCGTGCTGGTCCAGACCGGGAGCATGGACGACTGGAAATGGGCGGGGATAGGGCTGGCCGGATGCCTGGCCATCGTGACGATGATGCTCACCGGGACCATACACCCTCCGGGAGGAGCGACCGCCATCACCTGCGTCATGAGCGGGTTCGGGTCGATAGAGTACCTTTTCGTCCCGATAATGCTCGGAGTCCTTGTGATGATGGCCATAGCATACTGCGCCAATGCCGCCAAGAAGAAGCTCTCGGAGAAGGAGAAGGCATGACGGCGGCAGCCGGGCGACGACGTCGGGACCTGTCCGCTCGGTCGTGCCCCATGGGCGCCTGGCTGGAGTCGCCTAGCATCCCTCTGGCCAGGAACAGCTCTGACCGCGTGTTGACGTTCACGGAGAGGTCCACGCGGCCGGTCTTGAACAGCGCCTCCTCCAGGTAGTCCCCTCTGAGGGTCCCCTCGCGGCTCATGATGCATATCCCGGACAGGACCCACCTCCTTCCGCCGTCCTCGCGGGTGTACGAAGGGGTTATCCCCACGCTGCGGACGGTCTCCTCGTCCACCACCGCGATCGCGGACTGCATCTCGCCCGGCCTGAAGAAGTCCAGGAACTCGTCCACGGCCTCGGTGGTGAGGAGGGGCAGGTCCGAGGGGCATGTCAGGACGTATTCTCCGCCCATGCTCTCGAAGGCCGTGTGGAGGTCGTCCATGAAGCTCTCGCCAGAGGTCCTGATGGTCTCCACGCCTATGCTGTCCAGGTAGGCCTCCGTATCCAGGGTGTTGTCGCTTACGGAGACGAGGATCCTGTCGATCCTGGAGCAGGCGGAGAGGGCGTCGACGACCCTCTTGACGGTCGGGACCCCGCCCACCGGCTGCATGGGCTTCTCTATTCCGCACCTCCCCATGCGGGAGCCCTTCCCGCCGGCGTTTATCAGAGCCTCCATCGGATCACCAGCACGAACGCTATGCCCATGGCCAGCGTGACGATCGGCCTGCAGACCTCGTTCGTGGCCCCGAGGATGTCGCCGTTGACCATCCCGAAGACCCTGTTGGCGTTGCGGGCCATGACCAGGCCTACGACTGCCGAGACGGCGATCCCGACGACCAACATCGCGGCGGCCGGCATCAGCATGTCGGCTAGCATCCTTCCGGACAGCCAGACGTACAGGAGCGAGGCCAGGGATGAAAGCAGGGCGGCGCACAGGACGCTGACGACGACGCTCTTGGCCGCCGACCTCGGAGTGGTCATAGAGACCTGCCTCCCGGCCATGCCCTTCCCTGGGAGCCCGAACGAGGCCCCGAAGACCATGGCGTTCTTGACCATGACCTCCGTGAGAGGGGCCAGCATGACAAGGATCAGGGGCCCCCATGTCGAGTAGACGGCGAAGGTCGTGAGGGTGACCGCCAGGGCCACTCCGATCCCTCCTGCGCCCACCAGCGTGTCCTTGAGGGCGCGTACGTGGTCCTCCCTCTGCCCGGAGACGATCATCCCGTCCCCGAAGTCGGTGAGGCCGTCGAAATGGATGAACTTGCTTCCGATGTACACGATCAGCAGGCAGACGACTGCCGCCAGGAGCGCCATGTCGGCTTCTATCTCGCGCGAGAGCAGGACGCATCCTGCCATGGCCAGCATCAGCGGGACCCCGAACAGCACCCCGACTACCGGGACCAGATGGAACCTGGCCTCCATGGAGTCCATCTCCCTCTGGGTGATGTCCATGTGCCACAGGGTGAAGAAGGAGACCATCCCCTTCAGGGCGGACAGCCCGCTGGTGCCGTCCTTCGCCATCGGGGCTTCCTCCCGGCGTCCTCAGCGATGGCGGAGACGATGCCTTCGACCATCCCCTTGCTCAGGTCAGGGGTTATGCCCAGGTAGGAGCGGCAGGCCTCGTACATCATGGGCAGGACGGTCACGTTCCCGTCCTCGGCGAGGGAGTCCACGCGGTCCGAGACGAACACGGCCAGGTCCAGGAACGTCTTCATGTCGTCGCCCCTGAGGTATTCGGCCAGGGACCTGGCGAACTCCTCCTTGGACATGGACGTCTCGGAGAGGGTCCAGAGGGCCTCCTCGTCGTACCCCAGGCGGCCCAGCAGGGCCATTGGCTCCTCCGGGACGGGATGCTCCCCCCTCGCCGTCAGGGCGTATCCCACGGCTGCCCTGGCCGCCCTGGCAGCGGCTATGCCGATGTACGACCCGGTGCCCGTGTAGCCTATCCTCTCTCCGGACTTGGGGGAGAATATGGCCATGGCGTCGGACGTGGTCCCCGTCTCCTTGAACCCCTTGTCCCCCATGGCGGCGGACTTCCCCTCCACCAGGGGCATGAACATGTTGATCTTGCCGGCCTCGGTCAGCGGGTCCTCCGTCACGATGGCCACGTTGATCGTGCCTGCCATCATCTTCGCGGCCCTGGCGAGGGACACCAGATGACGGGAGGACCAGTCCTTCAGGACGTCCCCGGCCACCACGTGGTTGCTCAGGCCCGCGGTGCATATCGCGCTCACGGAGAAGCCCTCGTACTCCGCGTCCTGCCTGTTGAACACGTAGCCCACCTCGGCGGCCGTCATCATGCCGACGGAGTTCTCGGGAAGCCCCAGCGAGTCCCTGACGGACGCGGCGTGGGCCACCGGGTCGTCGTGGTCGTAGTCGTGAGGCACCTGCATTATGAACAGGGCGTCCGCCTCAGAAAAGCCTCCGTTCAGTATCGCCGAGCTCAGGACCTCCATCGTCTCCGAGAAGCGGACGATCCCTATGCCGAGGCCGTCGCGCTCGACCACTTCGCAAGATGAAATCATTTTCAAAACAAAACACCCCATATCTGTTGAACATAGCTCTCGAAGAACAGTTGCACGCGAATGCCGGTTAAAGCGTATAATATGAACGTAACCGACAGCATGAATATTATGGATGTCAGCTCCACCAGGCGACAGCAGCGCTCTACGTCGCGGGTCCCCGGCATCGGCCCGGTGCCCATGACGTACACGCCCTTCTTCTCCATGCTGATGCCCAGGGCGGCGGCGACGGCGGTCATGGACCACCCGCTGTTGGGGCTGGGGGTCTTGGCATGCTCCGCCTTAGCAGCGGGGACGGCGGCCCTCCATTCCATCCCCAGGAGATATCCGGCGACGGCGACGAAGAACGGGGACGCCCTGGAGGTGAGGAACCCCAGGACGTCGTCGAGCTTGGCGGGGAAGTACCCGAGCCTGGCGTACTTCTCGTTTAGGTAGCCCCACATGGCGTCCATCAGGTTGGCGCAGCGGAACATGACCGCCCCCGGCAGCCCGAGGAGGCCGAAGTAGAACGTGGGGGAGAATATGCTGTCCACCAGGTTCTCGGACACGGTCTCGCAGCAGGACGAGGCTATGTGCTCCGCGTCCATGCCCCGGGTGTCGCGGCTGACTATCATCTGGACCTTGGCGGCGGCGTCCTCCACCCTCCCGGCGTCCAGGTCTGCGACGATCGGGTCGCAGTGGTGCCTGAAGGAGAACACGGCGAAGGTCACCTTGAACATGAACGCCGTGGCTATGATCCAGGCGACCTCTCCCCAGAGCGGGGAGGCCAGGGCGGACACGGCGCAGCGGAAGAATGTCGTCACCAGCAGCCCCGCGAAGCAGAACAGGACGAACACCAGCATGTATGAAAGGAAGCCTATGACGGTGGCGCTGAACGAGGCGCGGTCCTTCACCCTGCGGTTGATGGCATCGAGGATGTTGCCCATCCATCTGAGCGGATGGACGGCGTTAGGGAGCTCTCCGATGAAGCGGTCTATCAGAATAGCGGCGACCACGATGAGGAGAGCGTCCACCCAGAGTTCCATCTTATCCTCGACCGTTGATCACGGAATCCACGGCGGCGATGAAGCGGCAGTTCCTGTCGCGGTCCTTGACGCTGTAGCGGACGTAGTCGGCGAACCTCTCGCCGAAGGAGGAGCAGTCGCGTATCATTATCCCCCGCGCCAGCATCTTCCTCTTGAACTCGGAGGCGTCCATCCCCAGGGGCCTCACGGAGCTGAAGTAGAAGAACGAGTCGGAGACCGGCCCGGCGGGGAAGCCCAGCTCGTTCAGGGAGGCGTTCATGACCTCGGACTCCGTGGCCATGGTGGCGGCGGCGTCGTCCACGTAGTCCATCCTGTCGCGGATGAGGACGTTGGCCACCGTCTGCTCTATCTGCCCCACGTTCCAGGTCATGCGCACCTTCTCCATCTCGGAGATCAGATCAGGGTTGGAGAACCCGAAGCCTATCCTTATCCCGGGGATGGCGAAAGACTTCGTCAGGGACGACGCGACGATCAGGTTGGAGAAGCGCTCCACCATGCCGGAGAGGGTCACGTCGACGTATCCGGGGACGAGCTCGAGGAGGGTCTCGTCCAGGAATACCAGCGTCCCGGTCTCCTCGCATGCCCTCACTATGGAGACTATCTTGTCCCTCGGCTCCACCCTCCCGGTAGGGTTGTTCGGGTTGCATATGTACACGGCCCTGGCGCCCTGGGCCTTCTCGATGAGCCTGTCGGCGTCCAGCCTGAAGTCGTTCTCCTCGGAAAGGTCGTTCCAGTCGATGGAGGCGCCGACGATGCGGCACTGCTGGGCGTACTCCGCGAAGGACGGCCTGCTGAGGACGATCCTCTCGCCAGGATTGTAGAACGTGTTGGGGACGTTGCGGATGATGTCCGAAGACCCCGCCCCCACGGTGATGCAGTCCGCGCTGACGTTGAAGGCCTTGGATATCGTGTCCTTCAGCTCCGCGCAGGAGTCGTCCGGATAGTGGCCTAAATCTCCAACCGCAGAGGCGATGATCTCCGCCAGGTCGTCGGGCGGGCCGAAGGGGTTCAGGTTGTGGCTGTAGTCCTCGACGTCCTTGAGCTTCCACGCCTGCCCTCCATGGACGGTCTTAGGAAGCCCGGAGAGCACCTCTCTAGGCAGAATGCGACCTCTCATCAAGCCTCGGAATGTTCAGAATCTATATGTTACTATTTCTTCCGGAACGAGATATTGGACCGAGAAACCAACAGCCGCGGCCTAGGCTCTGCGGAGGGCGATGCGGGGATGCGCACGTTTTTACCCGCCCCCGACATCGCGCCCCTATGGACGAGGAAGGCTTCAAGGCGGGGCTCCCGGCCTTCGCGGACGCCACGGAGAGGTTCTACTCCGGCCGCATGGGGGCGAAGGAGTACAAGGGCGTGTCCGGGACCTACGGCAGCTACGCCCAGAGGGGCGGGGAGAAGGGCATGGTGAGGCTCAGGCTGGCCGGAGGGAGGATAGCCGGGAAGGACATCGGCTTCGTCCGCTCGGCGATAGAGGAGTTCGGGCCGGAGACGGTGCACCTCACCACCTGCCAGTCCGTGCAGCTCCATGGCCTCGAGGGCGATTCCGTCGTGAGGCTGGTAGAAGACGCCCTGGACCACGGGATCGTCACCTACGGGGGCGGAGGGGACTGCCCCAGGAACGTCACAGCGACGCCTCTCTCCGGGGTGATAGGCTCCTCGGACCCGGACGTCCAGCCCTTCGCCAAGGCGGCGGAGAGGTTCCTGCTGAAGGCTTCGCTGGGCGTCAGGCTGCCGAGGAAGCTCAAGGTCGGGTTCTCGAACACCATGGAGAACGGGACCGACGCCACCGCCAGGGACCTCGGGTTCGTGGCTGACGGAGAGGGAGGGTTCGACGTGTACTCCGGAGGAGGCTTGGGGGCCCGTCCGAAGCTGGGGCTGCTCGTGGCCGAATCCGTCGGGCAGGACGATGTCGGCCCCTGCCTCAAGGCCATGCTGGACATGTTCGTGGAGCACGGCAACTACGAGGACAGGTCCAGGGCCAGGGTCAGATACATCAGGGACGCCCTTGGGGACGAAGGATACGCCAGGGAGTTCAGGAGGTTGATGGAGGCGGCCATGGACGACCCGGACGCGAGGATGCCCGCTCCGGAGCCCTTGGGAATCTGCAAGAAAGGGGACGGGTCGGCCCCCGAGAGCCCGAGGGCGAGGCCCCAGAGGCAGGAGGGGCTTTTCTACGTGGCGTACCACCCCATTGGCGGGAATCCCGAGCCTGAGAGGACGATCGAGATCCTGGATGCAGTGGAGGGCATGGGGGCGGAGGTCCGCGTCGGCCCCAACCAGACGCTGTACGCCGTGAACCTGACCGGGATCGAGGCTGACGAGCTCGCCCAGCTGGCGGACGACAGCTCCAGGACGAGGTTCCAGTCTTCAATCTCGTGCGTGGGGAGCAGGGTGTGCCAGATCGGCCTCCGCGACTCCAGGGGGCTGCTGGACAGGCTGGTGGAGATGGAGCGCAGGAACGGGTTCAGGGACGGGACGCTGCCGACGGTCAGGATATCCGGGTGCGTCTCGTCGTGCGCGGCGCACCAGGTGGGGGCCCTCGCGTTCATGGGATGCGCGTCCATGGACGGGGAGCCCGCCTACGAGATCCATTTCGACGGATCCCACGTCCGCGGGAAGGAGAGGCTGGGGACGGTCCTGGGCAGGATGAGGGAGTCGGACGTCCCGGGATTCATGGAGGACCTCGGGAAGGCCGTGGAGTCCAGCGGGAAGGACTTCTACGGGTGGTCGGAGAGGGACCCTTCCAGGATAGCGCAGGTGGCTAGAAGCCGCTTGGTCTGAGGGCTACCGGATTTGATCTGGCCCTGATCGGACGCCTTCGCTCATCTTGGATATCTCCTCGAGAGGCACGCCGACGATCCGAGCGACATCCTCGGGAGGCATGCCCGACGAAAGAAGCCTCGAGACGATCCTCCTCCTCTCGTTCTCCTCGCCCTCGACCAGTCCCTTCCTCTCCCCTTCGGCGAGGCCCTTCCTGAAGAACACGCGCCGGTTCATGTTCATGTTCTCCTCTTCGTCGAACAGCTGCTCGTAGACACCCATCGCCTCCGACCTCTTTGACCATATGAACTTCCCGACCTTTCCGCAGC
>JAFYAH010000017.1 GCA_017540825.1 Candidatus Methanomethylophilaceae archaeon
GCGCGGCCTTCCCATAGTATTTACCTACTATAATATTATGGTAGGTAAACTATAAAAAACCTTCCACTGCGGCATAGCCAGCATTCAGAAAACGGCAGGAATGTGAGATCAGAATTTACTGCACACGGCAGACTTTAGGATTAACAAGCTTGTTATGTTCTTCGATGTAGTCGTTTAATCTATAGCAAGTAAGAAAAATGTTAATAATAGATAAATTAAGCCGAATTAATAGTATATATTCCCTATCTAATCATAAAAAAATAATCCAACCAGCAAATACTTTTTAATATATATATGGATACGACTATCCATCCATCCAACTTAGGCATTCCTATGGGAGGACGGATACTTTTGTGAGGAAAGCACATGAACGACAGTAAAAGCGTGATCGCTTCTCTGGTGGTCATAGCCCTTATGCTCGTTACGCCGATGATCGTCTTCGGAGAAGGAACAGACGCATTCTTCCCTGACAGATCGGGTTCCGAGAACAGCAACGGTGTCGTGGACACCGCTGGCGTGTATGGAGCTGAAGGGCTCGTCAAATGGGTCCAGAGAGCAGGAAACTACAGAGCCACAGAGAGCTACGAAGGAGGGCTCTCCTACAGCTCCTACGGGCTGCCGGTATTCGCCGACGGCATCGTGATTGACGGATCTTCCAGGAACCTGGTCATGGCCAATGGAACGGCCTACGACCAGACCACCGGAGAGATCATATGGACCTCTCCCCAGAGCGGGATCTACCAGCTCAAGGGCGGGGTATATTACAACGGCGTCTTCTTCGAGCAGACTTCGGGCGGAAGCCCCCAGCTCAGAGCCATCGACGTCGCCACCGGGCAGATGCTCGCATCCCTCAGCCTCGGAGGGTTCGGATCCAGCATGACCCTGTCCGACGACGGGTTCATCTACGTCGGAAGCTGCGGCGGATTCAACACCGGTACGGGATATGCGGTATGCATAGACGCCAACCTGCACAAGGTCGGATCCACATACACGATCAACGAGGTCTGGAGGTCCATATCCCCCACAGGCAACGGAATCTACACGGACACGTGCTGCGTCGCGGGGAACTATGTGATCTTCTGCGACACCACCTACAGCCTCATGGTCTTCGATAGGTTCACTGGGATCCTGTCTGATCTGAAGGCGTTCCCGGACGACTCGTATCTCGGAGGCGTATGCTACTCCCCCGACACCGGGAAGATCTATGCAAGCTTCTCCGGCAAGATAGCCGCTATGGACTTCGACCCCTATACTGGGACCATAGACGCTAACTCGCGCGTGGACGTGTCCCTCAACGGCTATCCGGCCCTCTACAACGGAAAGGCCTACGTCGCGACTTCTTACAACTCGAAGCCTCACCTTGTGTGCCTGGACTGGAACACTCTGCAGGTACAGTGGGCCACCGAGATCAAGAACGGCGGCGGGCTCATCTGCATAGACGCCGAGAAGGACGACGGTGACGGAGAGATCTACGTGTACATCACCCCGTCCGGCGGCAACATGTCGCCGGATGTCACCTGCGTCAGATACGATAACTCCATGAGCAAAGGGGAGGTATTGTTCACCTTGAACGACTCGACCCCCAACTTCGTGTTCACGGGCGTTTCGGTCCACAACGGCGGGATATACTACGTCTCCGACGGCGGCATCATGACCGCATACGTGAGCACGGACGCTGCGCCTTGGACAGACGAGAGGCCTGTAGCCGAGGACGGCGGCCTCACCGTGATATTCGACTCCATGCTCACCATCAAGTCTGCGAAGATCGACAACAGCTCCGCCGACCTGAAGCTGATAGACGCGCTCAAGGCCGCCGCGTTCAAGGCGGAGAAGAAATACGGTGCGGCATGGGACGGGAACTCCCTTACGAGATACGGGTTCTTCGAGAACACCGGCGATTTCAAGTGGGTGTTCGGGTTCTGGGACGCATCGTCTGAGAAGTGGACGTATGCCGAGACAATAACCGGCGAAGAGCTTGCGAAGGACTATTCGGCAGTCGGGCTGTTCATGGCGAAGGTCGTCGACGGCAGAATCTGCGTGTACAGCAACTCCACCCCCTACAACACCAGCCATTACACGACGATACTGTTCAAGGACGGGGTCGACCTCAGATGGGCCCACGTATGCGGGACCTATGGGACCAAACTGGACGCCATAAATGACGCCACGGCGATGCTCGGCGATCCGAACGCGGTCGCGTCCTTGACCGGGATCACGAATCTCGACGGAAAGAGCTGGAAGGCCGCCTACTACAATGCGAGCAGCGGTTACGCAGGATATTGGTCCAGCTCCTCAAGCCTCCAGTGGAACAACGGGAAGATGTACGCGTTCTACACCGACAGCCTCCCCGAAATGCAGGGATACGAGGCGTTCAACCCCGTGTCCTCCACTTTCTACTACGCTCTCGGACCGCAGTCGTTCAGCTACCCGTTCTTCGACGACGGGGTCGCTGTCTCTGCCGTGATAGAGCAGATACTGTCCATCAAAGGCATCGGCTGCGACGTCGCCGGCATGGAGTTCGCCGACACGCCTTCTGCTGGCGGGTCAGCCTGGCACGTGTACGTCAAGGAAGACGGCGCATGGACCAGAGCCACCGACCTCGGAGCCATGGCGACCTCGGACATACTCGTCGTCTACGAAGATGAGGAAGGAGACGGGTCCGGGCTCTACGCCACCTCGGTCAGGTTCCTTATCGAGGACACCGTAAGCGTAGACTACCGCTGGGTCCGCACCAACAGCCTCGAGATAAGCAGCTTGTTCGACGAGGGCACCACGGTCAGATACAAGTCCACCGCCACGTCCCTGAGCGTCACCCAGATCGGCGACCTCAAGAACGGCGACGCCGTGAGATGGAACACCTGGCAATGGATGAACGGCGGATGGAAGGAGATAAAGCACTACGTCAGCGGCTCCATCAACACTTCTTATGCGCTGGTGTACGGACCTGAGGGGACCCTACCCTCGTACCTGCTGACCTCCCCCTTCACCAAGGACTACTCGGTTGAGTCCGAGGCTTCCGTGGTCGTGTCCGAGGACGTCCCCGCATACGCGTACTACAACTCCGGCGTGACGACAATCCTCGTGGAAGACGGCGTCACCAGGATAGGCGACTATGCGTTCTATGGCACCGGGATCACTGATGTCGTGCTTCCTGACAGCGTCACCGTCATAGGCGACTATGCGTTCTACGGGTGTCCCCTGGAGAACGTCATCATCGGGAACTACGTCTATTCCATAGGCGAGAACGCCTTCGGATCCATGACCGACGACTACATGCCCGAGTTCCTGGTGAAGATCGTAGATGCCGGCATAGTCATCTGCAGATACAACGGGAACTCCGAATCCGTCGCCATACCCGCTGTGATAGGCGACCTCCCGGTGGTCGAGATAGCAGGGATGGCGTTCTACGACAGGACGAGCCTGGCTTCCATCGACATACCCTCGTCCGTGACCAGGATAGGCGATAAGGCGTTCAGCCACACCGGCCTCTCCGCTCTGAGCATATCCTCCAGCGACGTCTCGATAGGCGCGCGCACTTTCGAATCGACCCCTCTCTCGAGCGTCTCGTTCGAAGACAACGTCGCTTCTGTCGGCGCGTATGCGTTCTATGGCTGCGCCAGCCTGTCATCCGTCACGTTCGGCGGAACCGTCGGGGAGATGGGGGCTTACGCCTTCGCCGGTACGTCGGTTGAGTCGTTCGCTGTGCCCAGTGGCGTCAAGGCCATACCCGAGGGGCTGTTCATGAACGACTCCGAACTCGTCGGCCTCGAACTCGGCGACGATATCGTCTCCATAGGGGACAAGGCGTTCTACGGGACTGCCCTGAGCATGGCACTAGCCATCCCCGGATCCGTGACTTCCATAGGCGCACAGGCGTTCTACGATGCGCCTCTCACACATCTCATCGTCCCCTCGTCCGTGACGAGCATCGGCGACCAGGCGTTCTTCTGCTCCATGATCGAGTCGATCGAGTTCGCAGGGGACCGCGAGTCCGGCCTTTCCGTCCCGGAGAGCGCCTTCTACAGGCAGTCCGGAAAGGAGCTGGTGTATCTCGGATGGTACACCCAGGAGGGCGGCTCTGGTGACAGATGGGACTTCACGGTCGGCAGCGACGGCATCACGGTCTTCGCCTTCATGAGTCCTCCGCCCACGGACCCTCTGGAGATATTCACGTTCTCGACGGACGACGGCCGCGCTACCGTCACAGGAATCGTGGACGGGGTCTCCATAGCGTATGCGGAGGTGCCCGACTACGTCACCATAGACGGGAAGAGGTACGTGGTTTGCACGATAGGGCCTTCGGCTTTCATGAACAAGATATCGATAACCGACGTCGTCCTCCCCTTGACGATAAGCGAGATAGGAAGCAACGCCTTCGAAGGCTGCACCTCCCTGACCGCCATAGAGAACCTGAACGTCGTGAAGAAGGTCGGCACATACGCATTCAGGAACTGCACCTCCTTGGCATCCGCCGACCTCACGGGAGTGATCGAGATAGGCGGATACTCCTTCAACGGCTGCACCGCCCTGGAGTCCGTTGAGTTCGGGCCTTCGTTGGTCAGTACGGGATCCTCCGTGTTCTATCAGAACAGCTCGCTCAAGAGCATCGTGTTCTCTCCGCAGTCGTCTCCGGTGATACAGAGCTACTTCGCCCAGAACTGCCCTGTGCTCGAATCGGTGGACATCCCCGACGGGGCGACCCTCTACACCTATGCGTTCTCCGGATGCTCCGGCTTGAAGTACGTAACGCTAGGGGACGACGTTACCATCGGTGGAACGTACACCTTCAGGAACAGCGGAGTCCTCGTCCTTCGCACAGGCACCGGGCTGCACTTGAACTCCAACCAGGCCTTCGGAGGTATGAGCGCCTTGGAGACCGTGTTCATAGGAGGCACAGACCACATCCAGACCAACGCGTTCTACAACTGCGGCTCCCTGAAGGAGGTCTACATAGGAGGCGAGCTCCCTTCCATCGGGACGTACGTCATCAGCAACTACAGCAAGTGCAAGATCTACTACTCGCAGGAATACGCCGATTCATGGTCCAATTACGATCCTGCAGCCAATTATAACATCCCTGCCTTGCCGTTCGATGCAGTCAGCTTCATGATGAACGACGGCACCGACGCCGTATGCCTCACCGAGAGCGTCGCATCGGAACGCATGTTCGACCTCGTGTCCAACTATGCCCCTGAGCGGAGCGGATACACCTTCGGCGGATGGTTCGACGACCCGGGATGCACAACACCGACGACCTGGTCGTACGAGAGGGCGGACTCCATCACCGCCAGCATCAGCCTCTACGCCGGATGGGTTCCCGACACCTACAGCGTAGAATACGTGCTGAACGGCGGCATAAACGCAGCCGCTAACGTCGGCGAGTACACGGTCGGCACCGGCCTCGTGCTGAGCGCGCCTTCCAAAGACGGGTGCGAGTTCATGGGATGGTTCGCATCCCCCTACTTCAGCGGGAGCGCGGTATCCGTCCTTCCAGACGACCACATGGGCGACGTGACCCTCTATGCGATGTGGTCGGACGACGAATACGACTACAACATAGACTTCGTGGTGGTGAACGGGGTCATAACCAAATACACCGGATCTGCGAAGGACATAGCCGTACCGAGCGTGGAAGGCATCGTCGGAATCGGGGCCAACGCGTTCCAGAACTCCGCCGCCTCCAGCGTGACCATACCCGACAACATCATAAGCATCGGGGCCGGCGCGTTCCAGAACTGCAAGAACCTGGCGCGCGTGAACATCGGCTCCGGAGTGTCCGAGATGGGAGGCGCTCCGTTCAGCGGCTGCATCGCACTGGCCGACATAGCGGTAGCCGACGGAAACGAGAGCGTGAGGTTCATGGACGGCATCCTCTACTGCGGAACCGTCGCTGTGCAGAACGTCTGTTCGGGAGACGATGCGGTCCTTCAGGACTTCACCACCTCCATCGCGGACAGCGCGTTCAAGGGGACGAGGATAAAGACGATTTCCGGTCCCGACGGCGTCCACATAGGAGCAAACGCGTTCCAGGACTGCAGCTCGCTGGAGAGCATCCTGTTCGCTACCGGGAGCATCGGAGAGCTCTCCCTGCAGGGGTGCTCCGCATTGACTTCTCTTACCATGTCCGACGATGCGACCTTCATCGGAAGGAACTCCGCTCAGAGGACTGCGATAGAGAGCCTGATCGTCGGCAAGAATGTCGAAAGAATAGACGATTACGCCTTCTCCAATGTCTCTACTCTCAAATCGCTGACGTTCGCAGGGAACAGCCTCAAGACCATAGGGAGCAACGTCTTCGTATCGGCGGGGATAGAGTCCCTCGTGCTTCCGGAAGGCCTCGAGACCCTGACGTTTGGCGTGTTCCAGAGCTGCATGTCCCTCACCGAGGTCGTCCTCCCGGACTCGCTCACCAGCATGGGGAACTACATGTTCTCGAACTGCAAGAGCATCGAGAAGGTGAAGCTGTCTTCCGGGCTGACCAGCATAGGACAGAGTATATTCAACGGATGCTCGTCGATCAAGGAGATCGTCATACCCGACGGAGTGCAGTCCATCGCCTCCCAGGCGTTCGCCAACTGCACCGGCCTGGAATCCGTCACCATACCTGAAAGTGTGATCTCCATAGCCTCCAACTCGTTCAACGGGCTGACCTTCCTCGATTCCGACGGCAATGTCATCGCTGATGCGAACACCCTCCCTGGATATCTGTACAAGGGAACAAGCGGACAGCTGGTACGCGCCAAGGAGATCGCAGAGAACGAGACGTTCGTCATAGACGGCATGATATACAAGGTCGTCTCGCCAGAAGATCTCGCCGTAGAACTCATAGGGTACGAGAGCGCCCCTACAGGAACCTTGACCATCCCTGGAACGGTCAGATACAACGTCTACGACTTCGAGGTCGCCGTCGCCAGCAAAGCTTTCGCCCGCTGCAGCGAGATAACGACCCTCAACCTCGGAGCCGATGCTGGCCCCTATGCGTTCTATGGCTGCCATGGGCTCAAGGTGCTCAGAATAGCCGACGGGGTAGCCACCATAGGAAAGAGCGCCTTCAGCGGATGCCTCAAGATATCCTACATAGTCATGGCGGACAGCGTCGAGTCCATAGGCGAGAATGCGTTCTACGGATGCACGTTCTACGACGGCGACAGCGCCATCGAACCCGCTGCGGAAAACCTAGCCGGACACAAGTTCACAGGAAACAGGACCCACTTGAGCCTGTACGTTCCGAAGGTCGGAGGCGTGTTCGAAGTCGACGGGCTGAAGTACAAGATCCTTTCCAACGACGGAATCAAGACCGTGTCTCTGAAGGGATTCGCATCCTCGTCGATGGAGAGTCTATCTGTGCCTGCCGAAGTGTCGTACCTCGGATTCAACTGGAATGTCGACTCGATATCATCGAAGGCGTTCTATGGCAACGCGACGCTGGTGTCCGTCGATGTCGGCAACGTCGATTCGATCGGATACAAGGCATTCGCAAGCTGCCCGAACCTGGAAGCTGTCACCCTTGATGGAACCGCATCCCTCGGCTCCTACGCGTTCGCAAGCTGCCCGAAGATATCGTCCCTTGACCTCTCTACAGTGGAGTCTATAGGCGAGTCTTCGTTCAGCATGCTGTCCGGGCTCACCTCGGTGACGTTCTCCGACGGCCTCTCCTCGGTAGGAAAGAACGCCTTCTTCAGGACCCTGTTCTACGACGGGGATTCGATTGTTCCGAGGAACGTCGCCAGCCTCGCAGGAAAGACTTTCGAGGGAGAGCCTGGGTGCCTGTATAAGATTGCCTGAACTGCTCTCTGACCGTCTCCATCGACGGCAAACAATTTCAGCGGCTCCTATGCGTCCGCTTAGGGGCCGTCTTCCCATCCGGGAGATTATTATACCTTGAGTCGCGCATGCGGGACGCATATGAGGCTCATTGCGATCGACTCCGACATGGCGATGTCCGAACCGATAGTCCTGATGAACAGCGACGACTGCCTGAAGCTGGGCGTAGGCCCCGACGACCGCGTCCGCCTCACAGGCGAAGGCGCCGCCGTGTCCGCGGTCGTCGTGACCGACTCGGTGGAGAGGGGCACCGTCAGGATGCCTGCTGCCGTCATGGAGAAATGCTCCGTGAAGGTCGGCGGAGAGGTGGAGGTCCTGTTCTCGCCTCAGCCCGAATCCATAAGGTCCATACGGAAGAAGATCAACGGCGGGAGGCTGGACATGGACGAGATCGGGTCGATCGTCTCCGACATCATGGCCGGAGGCCTTTCGGACAAGGAGGTGATCGCGTTCGTCTCATCGTTCAACGTCAACAACTCGGACCTCAGCGAGGTGGCATACCTGACCCGCTCCATGGCGGCCACCGGCGAGACGGTAGACTTCGGGGTAAGGCCGGTCTTCGACTTCCACAGCCTCGGAGGCGTGCCTGGGAACAAGATCACCCCCATCGTGGTCTCCATAGTGGCCTCGGAAGGACTGACCATACCGAAGCTCTCCTCCCGCGCGGTCAGCAGCGCCTGCGGGACCTCGGACTACGTGGACACGTTCTGCGACGTGGAGATGGATGCGAGATCCCTCGCCAAAGCGGTCGCCGAGGTGGGAGGCGTCTTCGCCTGCGGGAACGAGGACTACGCCCCGGTAGGCAGCAAGATAATCAGGGCGGAGCGCCCTATGGGGATAGACCCGTGGCCGACGATGATGGCTTCTATCATGAGCAAGAAGGTCGCGCTAGGGACCACCCACCTCCTCATGGACATCCCCATGGGCGAAGGCTCCAAGGTGCCGGACATGGAGACTGCCAAATCCTTCTCCGACGGCATCATAGACCTCGGGACAATACTGGGGATACACGTGGAGTGCGCCATCACCAGGGCGGAGGAGCCCATAGGGCGCGCCATAGGCCCCATACTGGAAGCCAAGGAGTGCATAGAGGCTCTGGAGAACCGCGGAGGGGACCCGACCGTCGTCGACAAGGCCTGCGGGCTGGCAGGCATCATCCTGGAGATGGCCGGAGACAGGGACGGTAAAGAGCGCGCGCTGGACATATTCCGTTCCGGACGCGCCCACGAGAAGTTCCTCGAGATAGTGGAGGCCCAGGGCGGGAGCAGAAGCCTGTCGTCGCAGGATCTTGTCCCGGGATCCTTCTGGAAGGACGTCCATGCCAAAAGGGCAGGGTTCGTGCAGGAGATAGACAACGCCGGACTGGTGGCCATCGCCAAAGGGGCCGGGGCTCCGGCCGACGTAGGTGCTGGCGTGTTCCTCCTCCACAAGAAAGGCGACAGGGTGGACGAAGGGGAGGTCCTCTTCAGGATCTACGCCGAAAGCAAGGGAAAGCTCGACCGCGCTGTTGAATCCGCTAGGTCGAGGCGTCCCATGAAGGTCCTGGAGGTTCGTGCAGACCCTGTCCCCGAAGACATGGTCGTTCGCAGGATACCCTCCAAGGAGATGCTGGATCTCATCAGGTTCAGGGTCAAGAGGCGATGGCGCATGCCGAGGCGGCGTCAGCCGTTCGTTCTTCTCCCGACAGGCGGGTCGATCGGCGATCTTCAGACGCCATGCGGACGACGTCTTCGAGCGGCAGGTCCGTGATGTTCGCAACCTCTTCCGGGGACATGCCTTTGGAGACCATTACCCTGACAATGTCCGCCTTGCCTTCCTCTCTGCCTTCCTCTCTGCCTTCCTTGAGGCCTGCTTCCCTGCCTTCCTTGAGGCCTTCCTCTCTGTAAGCCTCCTTCAGCATCCTCATGTTCTCCTCGTCGTCGAACATCTGCTCATAGATTCCCATGATCTCGTGCCTCCTCGACCATATGAACTCGCCGATCCTGCCGCAGCTCTCCCTGCACTCCTCCACTATTCTTTGAAGAGCGACCCTGTGATCGTCATTTCCCTCTTCCCTAATCACATTGTCGATGACATGGCACGCCCTGATATACTCCGACAGAAGGGTATCCTTCCCCATAGGAACCGCATTCATCATGGAGTTGTCGAGCAGTTCGTCGCTGATGGCCATGAGCCTGAACACCCCTTCGTTCGGCTCCCCTGTTCTGACCACGTACGCTTCCCACCGGGGGATGCATGAGTCCGCAATATTGTAGAGCGTGATCTTCTTCTCGTTCAGATAGCTCTGGAACGTTTCCGAGAGGTAGAACATCGTCCTCAGATTCATAGCCTTGAGGCGATATCCCTGGGCCTCCACAAGACAGATGAGCCTGTCCCCGACTGAGAATCCCAGGTCGTTGGTGTATCCCTTCGACAGGAAGTGCTTCACCGTGCGTATCGTGACGTCCTCCAGCGAGGATTCCAGGTCCTCAGGATGAAGCTCCCTGTAAAGGTCGAAGACGTTGCTCCTCTCCCTGAAGAATCCGGTGAATATCGAGTCCTTGGCGTTCATCCGTATGCACTTGTTGCTCTTGTACATGTCCCGATCCTGCCTTGTTCGGCACCGTTCGATGCCGCGGTCGGCTTTTGTAGACTGCGCGTGCATGCACGTGAAGACGTCCATAGGCTGCATCAGCAGAAAGGACGGCCGCAGACAGGATGCGACGGCATGCGGGCTGATGTGCGAGCGCGGGCTACGAAACGCGTTCTGAGCTCAGGCGGATTCCGCCCCGCTAGCTGCAATCTGCCTCTCGAGCTTCCTGACCTCTCTCATCGCGAGCCATATCAGGCAGGCGGCCCCGAAGATATGGACCGCCACCATCGAGTAGATTATGCCCTCGTACGGGTCGACTCCCATAAGGCCGTATGCGGCCAGGGCGTAGAGGCCCAGCTTGACGACCCCCCAGAGCATGTAGTAGTACATAGGGACCTTGGCCTTCTTCATCGACTGGAGCATCGACGATGCCACTCCCATCATGGCGCTGAAGGGTATCAGGAACACCGCCACGCGAAGCGTCCATACGAACGTCGGCAGAAGCTCGTGCATGGACTCCTCCGTCGTCATTATGGACATGAACGGCTCGGCGAACAGGAACAATACAGCCGCGAAAACGGTTCCGAACCCTATGACGAGCTTCGCCGAGTATAGGAACCCCGTCTTCATCCTATCGATGTCCTTCTTCCCATACGCGGCGGAGCATACGGGCAGCATGGCCATGTCCACCGCTCTCCCGGGAAGGTTGACCATGCCGATGTACCTCCAGGAGTAGTTGTAGAACATCACCGCAGGCGTGCCTCCAGCTATGATGAGGAACACCCTCTGTATGAAGTCGGTGAGGTTGGAAATCATCATCTGAATGGTCTTAGGCCCTCCTACGCCGAGGACCTCGGACATCGCGCTCCTGTCCGCATGGAACGAGGAGCGGTCAATCTTGACGACGGTCTTACCGCCGAAATACCAGGACAGCCCTATCATGACCGCTATGGAGGCCGATACGACGGTGGATAGGCCCGCTCCGAGCACCCCCATGCCGAGGCCGTAGATGAGCACCGGGTCGATGACCATGTTCAGGATCGCGGAGGAGGACTGTATTATGGTGGACTTCTTGGCGGCGCCCTCCCCTCTGAGCATTCCTCCCACGACGGATATGAGCAGCACGGCCGGAGAGAGCACGATGTAAGGGATCATGTACCTCACGGCCTCGTCGCGCACATCGCCAGCGCCCATTATGTCTATGACCAGGTTGATGGAGAGGGCCACGAGGACGGACGAGACGACCGCGAAGATGATGCCGAGGAGTATGGAGTTGGAGACGAGCCTCGAAGCCACGTCGTTCTCCCCGCGGGCCAGACGGTACGCCACGGTGGTGGTCACTCCTGCAGAGACCCCCAGGCCTGCGCACATCATGAGGCCGTACACCGGGACTATGGTGGAGACCGCAGATGCTGACTGCGCCCCGAGGCCGGAGACCCAGTATGTGTCGACGAACTGGTTCACCTCGACCACCGCCAAGGCTACCAGGAACGGCATTATCATGCTCCTGATGGCCGCTTTCGGCTCTCCCAGCATCCTGTTGAGGTCGTCTTCCTTGCTCATGAGTGCAACGTAATTAATCGATACATATTTAGTGCTACTTATCTAGGAATGGTAATAAGTCCTGCCTCCTGATCCGCTTCCGCTAGCGCTCGGACCGGACCGGCATGTTCTATATCCTGCATATCTGATGCATTCGGCATGCTCATATTCACGATGCCTGAAACCTCCAAGTCGACCGAGATCGGCGACGACTTCATGGCCCAGATGGAAGCCCACAAGGACGACCCTGTGGAAGAATGCAGATTCGTTCCGTGCGACTTCAGACGCATAGACTACTCCCACATGACCCCGGAGCAGATGCGCTACTACGCCTATTGGAGGGATCAGCTCCGCAAAGGGAAGGCGATGAAGGCGGACAAGGGCTACTTCTTCCTGAGGATGTGCGAGCTGGCCAACATCCCCGAGGATGCGGAGTCCGCGCTCGCACAGATCGGGCTCATGAGCCGCGAAGACGAGGTCGCGTTCTCCCCGGACGACTACGCCGAGATGATGTTCGACATCGCCGTGACCCAAGGGGCGAGGCTGGGCGACATGATGCCGTACAGCCCCGCCAAAGAAGCGGCCTGCAGGGGAATATAGCTCGAGAGCCCGACCTCGTTCGTCAAAAACGTGAATCGGCTAGTGGGCTACCCCTTGGAGCGCAGCTATTACGAGCACGAAAGCGACGCAGAGGTCCCTGTGCTCTTCAATCGGTCGGTGAGAGCGATAGACAGCTATCTCAGGGAGACCAGAGGATCCGGCATCCTGGACCTGTACGGGGGCCCGGAGAAGACCTCGCAGATAAGCGTCTTCGGCCGCATCCCGTACTACGGCGAGAGGGAGTACCGCATCACATACAGGGACGCGACCGCCGACAGCATGGTCGTGAGCTTCCTGGCAGGGGTCTACAGATGCTGCGTCAGCGTCGTCTGCAAGGAGAACGGCGAGAAGGGCCCTGCCGTGCCTTCGATGATCGGAAAGGACATCCGCGCGATAATAGCCTCCGTCCACGCCAAGGGCTGCATGTCCATGCCCAGGGACGATCCTGCGAAACATATCAAAGCCTCGCCGCTGAAGGCGTCCGACGGCCCTGGGTTCCTGATAATACCGAAAGGAGGAGAGCACCACGACGTGTCCTCCAGGTTCAGGTCCGATATGCCGGAATACGTCGCCAAGAAGGACAGCGGGCCTGCCCCGTACGTGGACGCCCCCTATTACACGCCCGAGTACAGCAGCCTGAGCGAGGAGCAGATGAGCTTCTACCTCTACTGGAGGTCCGAGGCGAGGAGAGGCGTCTACATCACCACGCACATAGGGTACGTATGGATGCACCTATGCGAGCTCATCAACGACAGGGAATCCGACCCTGCGGCGGTCTACCGCTCCCTGGAAGGCCTGTGCGCCGCGTACGAGCTTGACGTTGTCCGCGACGACTGCTACGACTGGTGCATGTCCCACTATGCCCATATAATAGGGAGGACCTGCGTGGACTACGCCATAGTGAACGATCTAGACCTCCCGAGCGATTCGCTGTACCCGTCTCGGATAACTGCGGACGCCGCGCTGGAAGCCATACTCCACGGCGATGACGCGACCCTCAGCAGGGAGGGGGTGAGCGCGATCAGCATCGCGACGAAGGCCATGGAGAAGGAAGTAGACGACGACGTGGCCCGGATATTCTGCAGAGCCCTGCACGACATAAACAGCAGGTCCAAATCGAGGGACGGAGTGGTCTCCTACTGCCGCATGCGGAGGACGACCTTGAAGGTGAAGGTATACAACGAGCTGAAGTACTTCTACTGGCCCAACAAGAAGCCGGTGCAGTATCCCAGAAGCATCTACGACTTCTTCTCCAGCCGCAGCTTCACGTCCGAATGCAGGGAGCTCCTCAAATGCGTCGCTAAAGCCGTCAAGAGTCGTCGCTCGGGAAAGAAGGTCGACAACAGCCATTTCTTACTGTTCGGCGTGAGCTATGACGGCCTTCCGGGCATAGTGGAGGAGCACTTCTCGTCAAAGGCGGCCGCTCCCAAGGCCAAGAGGGATGTCGAGCTGAACAAGGATGCGATAGATGCCGCCCAGGAGAACCTCAGGAGGACGACGGAGATGATGTCCGTGGAAGAGGCGGAGGACGCCTTTTCGTGCGACGCGCCTGCTGGGAAGCCCCCGGAGGATGACCTTCCGAAAGGCTGGGACAGCTTCGTGGGATCGCTGTCCGAGAACCAGAAGGAGGTCCTCGTCGCCATGATGGAGGATCCAGAAGGCGCTTCGAAGAAAAGGACCAGGGTCTCCACCATCAATTCGATAAACCTGAGATGAACATAGTTTTAGCATTAGACCGTTGAAAGGTACATCGAGTTCCTGTACTCGGTTATGCTCCGACGAGCGGGCGGCTTCAGGTCGAACAGCTCATAAGCCTGCCTCGCCTGTTTGTTCACATATTCCACTATGACGGCGTCCTTGCCGTCGCGGTATGCATACACCGACTGGAGGTCGTATATCAGGTCCGACACGGACCTGCCGGTTCCGGACACCCTCTTCCTGATCTGCAGGTAC
>JAFYAH010000003.1 GCA_017540825.1 Candidatus Methanomethylophilaceae archaeon
AAACTTGCTCATATATTCCATATAGGGAATATATCGATAATATAACTGATTATTCAAAAGGAGCCCTCCAGAAAGTCAAACAGGGCTCCGAAATGTTGTCTAGAGAAAATTATATTCCCTATTTTACGGAGTTAAAGTTTCTGAAATTCATCACAACGCGGCGCCGGCGGGCGGCATACGGATTTATGTCTGCGCGAACATGGTGGCATCATGGATCTGATTCCGTTGGGCGAGGACCAGCTGGAGAGGGTGTCGAGGTTCATCGAGCCTCTTTTCATAGAGACATACGGCGACAAGGTCACCAACGGGCCGGAGGCCGCCAGGGCGATATTCGACAGGTGGGACACCGTGGAGCCCCTGAAGCGGAAGCATGCGTCCGGAGTCAGGTACTACATGCACGCCGAAGGCGGAAAGGACCTCGGACTGATCGCCTTGAAGAAGGAGGAGAACGGGGTGCTCTACCTCGACAAGCTCTACATCGCGAGGGAGGCCCAGGGGAAGGGGCTCGGAGGCAGGCTGATGGAGTTCGCGTTCAGGTACGGCAGGGAGCTCGGATGCGACATCATAGCTACCCATTCCAACGCGGACAACCTCCGCGCGGTCCGCTTCTACGAGAAGCACGGCATGAGGGTGGCGGCGACCGTCCATCGCATCCACGACGGCGGGGAGTACGACTACGCATACCTGGTCGGGAGGATCCCGCCGGCCAGCTGATGTCGTTCATCGGCAGCAGCAACAGACTCCGTGCGGGTCGTCGTCGCGAGCCTCGAACTTGCCGCGATGTCTGGACCTGTCGCCTCTCGCATGGAGGTGCTTCCCGTAGCGGGTGCCTGAGCACATGGACGCTGTGTTGCCGCAGACGGGAATGGGGCGGTTCGTGTAGAAGCGGTGCCTGTCGTCGAGGTCGAACCAGTCCGCATGTCCTGGGATGCCCCCGTCGTATATTACGACCTGTCCGTAGTCTTCGCATCCGTCCTCCAGGTCGCCGAGCTTGAATGTCCTGGCAGTGCGGGAGGTGAATCTTACGTCTCCCAGCAGCTTCCGCATCTCCGGGTCGTCTATGACTACGTCCGACACGGAAGTGTACCTGACGTCAAGGAAGCCTGCTTTCGCCATCGCCCTCCGGAAGTCCTCCACGTACATGGCCCCTGCCAGGCATTCCCCCCTCAGAACGGGGTCCGCATAGACTTCGTTCGGGACGCGCCTGTCCGCGAAGACATCCGAGAAGTACAGCTCCCCGCCATCATTGAGGACGCGGCGGATCTCTGCGAAGACGAGGTCCTTCCTAGGGCAAAGGTTGACGACGCAGTTCGATATGACCACGTCTATCGAGCCGTCCTCGATACCGGCGGACCTCAGGTCTTCAATGTATCCCTGCCTGAACTCGACGTTGGGCGCGGCGTATCCGAACCTCTCGGTCTGACTCTCGACGTGCGCCTCCGCCACTTCCAGCTGCTCGTTGGTCATGTCGACGCCGATCACATGGCCGTTCGGTCCTACAAGCTTCGAAGCTATGAAAGCGTCCCTTCCAGTTCCGCATCCGAGATCGAGGACGGTCATGCCTTCAAGGAGAGGAGGTAGAGGGGACCCGCAGCCGTAGAACCTGTCGAGGATTTCGCTGTCGATGAGGGGGATGATCCCTGCCGCCTCTCCGCAGGGCGATGCGGAGCACGAGCACGCGTTGGTCTTCAGGTCCGAGCTTCCTCTCAGCTTCTTCCCATAGTATTCGCGAACGTCTTCTCTGAATCTTTCAGCCTCTCCTTCGACGGGCCTTCCTTCCATGGAATTGCATCGATAATTATCTATATAGATATTTGTCAATATATCGATCTAACAAGATCGGAGCGAATCGATGAAGTCCTTTAGCTCTTCCAGTCTGTCGCGGTCTATGGAATAGTACGACCATTGCCCGCTCCTTCTGGCTTTGACCAGGCCGCTGTCGCAGAGGATCTTCATGTGATGGGACAGGGTGGGCTGGGTTATGTCTAGCGCCTCCAGTATCCTGCATGCGCAGATCTCGCCGTCGGACAGTATTCTCAGGATCGTGAGCCTGTTCCCGTCGGACAGCGCTTTGAAGACGTCCGCATCTATCCCTGCCATGCTCGGGGCAATGGCTGTCGGATATAGATGGGTATCGACACCTTTGATGCGTCCCGACCGTTCTTGCAGGTCGTACGACATCGTCCTTCTCATCTTGGTGACGAGATCCACGTTCACGTCGGCCTTCATGAGCATGCCAGACCTTTCGTCTTAGAGGGCCTTCGATGAGCTCTGATGTCATCCGATGGTCATAAAATCGAGGATGTTGTTTTTTTGTTCTGAAAACAGTACTTTCGTGATTCAAAAAGATAAATAAAAAAGATTACGATTGCCAGAATGTGGTCCAAGAACGCCCTGTGGCCCTATAGCCCTGATGGATCTGTTCATGGAGGCTCGGTTTCGCAATCGCATGGGTGCTGACATGTCTAATGAAATCACAAAGAAGATCGGATCGATCAGGTTCTCCTGCGTCTCCCCCGACGAGATCAGGTAGATGTCCGAGGTCGAGGTCATCACAGCGGACACCTACGACGAATATGGTCGCCCCATATCCAGAGGCCTCATGGACCCCCATATGGGCGTCATCGAGCCCGGGCTCCGCTGCAAGACCTGCGGGTGCAAGATGGACGAGTGCCCCGGGCACTTCGGGCACATCGAGCTCGCGATGCCCGTCATCCACGTCGGGTTCATCAAGGACATAAAGATGATGCTGGAGTCCACCTGCAGCAGGTGCGGGAGGCTCATGCTCAACGCTAAGCAGGTGAAGGTCCGCAGAGACATCATGGAAGAGATGGAGGATCTCGGCAGCGGGACTATCGATCTTAAGAACTTCTCCAAGGAGACCGCCAAGGGCGCCTCTGAAAACATCGTCTGCCCCTACTGCGGCGCCACCCAGGTGAAGATAAAGCTGGACAAGCCCACCACGTTCAGGCTGGACAACGCCGAAAAGCCATACAGGACTGTTTATGGAATGTACAAAGCTTCGGCTGGCAGCAAGATCACCCCCAAGGAGGTCCGCGAGAGGCTGGAGAGGATCCCCGACGAGGACCTCAGGACCTTAGGCATGGACCCCGAGACCTGCAGGCCCGAGTGGATGGTGCTCACCGCCCTGGCTGTGCCGCCAGTCACCGTCAGGCCCTCCATCATTTATGATACTGGCATTAGATCTGAAGACGACCTCACCCACAAGCTCGTGGACGTCGTGAGGATCAACCAGAGGCTGAGCGATAACCGCGACGCGGGCGCCCCCCAGCTGATCGTCGAGGACCTGTGGGAGCTCCTGCAGTACCATGTCACCACCTACCTTGACAACCAAGCCTCGGGTATACCCCCGGCCAGGCACAGGTCCGGCCGTCCTCTAAGAACTCTGGCCCAGAGGCTCAAGGGGAAGGAGGGGCGCTTCAGGTCCAACCTGTCCGGTAAGCGCGTGAACTTCTCCGCGCGTACCGTCATCTCGCCCGACCCCCTGCTGTCCATCAACGACGTCGGGGTGCCGATTTTCGCGGCCAGGGAGCTCACCGTCCCCCTTCACGTCAACGCCGGCAACATCGAGCAGGCCAGGAGAATAATCAGGCGCGGCCACATGATGGACAGGATGGAGTTCCCCTACAAGCCCGGCGCGAACTACGTCATACGCGCCGACGGCAGGAGGATCAGGGTAACCGAGAGGAACGCGTTCGAGGTCGCCGAGAACATCGACATCGACTACGTGGTCGAGAGGCAGCTCATGGAGGGAGACGTCGTCCTGTTCAACAGGCAGCCCTCGCTGCACAGGATGTCCATGATGGCCCACCGTATCAAGATCGTGGAAGGAAGAACCTTTAGGTTCAATCCTGGGGTGTGCCCCCCTTATGCTGCTGATTTCGACGGGGACGAGATGAACTTGCACGTCCTTCAGTCGGACGATGCACGCGCCGAGGCCCGCATACTGATGCAGGTCCAGGAGAACATCATCTCGCCCAGGTACGGAGGCCCAATCATAGGCGCCATCCACGACCATATCACCGGGGCGTACTATCTCACGCACGGCTACACCATCTTCGACAGGTTCCAGACGTCCAACATCCTGTTCAGGCTCCCTATTAGGACAGCCTTTCAAGAGGAGGGTGCCATGCCGGACGACAAGGCCCACAGCCAGAAGGCAGACTCCAGGGACTGGTCCGTCGAGATCCCCGAGCCCGCCGGCACGGACGAGAGGGGCGAGCCCTACTGGACCGGCAAGCAGCTGTTCTCCATCATCCTCCCCGAGGACTTCAACGCCACCTTCAAGGCGAACATATGCCGCAACTGCCGCGAGGGGTGCCAGAAGGAGAACTGCAGGTACGACGCGTACGTCAAGATCCGCAACGGCAACCTCGAGTGCGGCACCATCGACTCTATGGGCATCGGTAACGATAAAGGCGAGATTCTAGGCTTTATGGCTCGTGGCTACGGCATGTCCCGCGCGGCGAAGTTCATAGACCAAGTCACTAGGTTGACCCTGGGCGCCCTCATGAACCACGGGTTCAGCATCGGCATCAGCGATATGGATATGTCCGAGGAGGGGTACATGAAGATTTTAACCACTGTCTTGAATTCTATAGAGAGGGTAAATATTAATTTAGAGTCCTACCACAGCGGGACCTTATGGGCCATCTCCAGATTATCTCTCAGGGAGACATTGGAGGCCAACATCGTAGGGATTTTAGGAAATTGCCGTGACAGTGTTTCTGAGATCGCCGAGAAGCACCTCGGCATGGAGAACCCCGCGGTCATCATGGCCAAGTCCGGGGCCCGCGGGTCGATGCTGAACCTTTCTCAGATTGTGGGCTGTGTCGGCCAGCAGCTGATTCGTGCAGAAAGGCCATCCAGAGGGTATAACGGCAGGACGCTCCCCCACTTCGAAAGGGACGACTTCGGCGCCTACGCCAGGGGCTTCTGCTCCAGCTCTTTCAAGACCGGGCTCTCCCCCACCGAGTTCTTCTTCCACGCAATGGTAGGAAGGGAGGGGCTGGTAAATACTGCGGTCAGGACGTCGAGGTCTGGATACATGCAGAGAAAGCTTGTGTCGTCTCTGGAAGATCTCAGGGTAGTATCTGACGGCACCGTCAGAAACTCTAGGGGCGAGGTCATCCAGTTCAAGTACGGCGAGGACGGCATCGACCCCTCCAGGACCGTCGGCGGAAAGTCCATCGACCTGGACGACCTGTTCTACGAGGTCCTCCCGGAGGACGAGGCAGAGATGCTCATCCGCCCCGGAGCAAAGGGAAAAAGCGCTGGCTACGGCACCCGCGAGAAGGACGAGATGGAGTTCGTTGAGGACGAGATGGAATCGGACGATTTGGAATACAACGGGGACGACGGCGTCAATGACAAGGACTCTGGTTCAACTGACTGAACTTTATACTGGATAAGGTTTCATAGCATCATGCGGGCCGCCTTAAGCATCTGCAGCCGCCCCATCGTCTCCATGCCTTTTGCTCGAAGAAAGAAAGAGTCAAAGCGACGGTCTGCGTTTTCCTTGCACTAACAAGGCGGAGCGCAGATGATCTTCAACTACTTCAGAAGGATTGACTGGGTCTTTCTGGCGATAACGCTGGTGCTGGTGTACGCCCAGGTATGGCTGGAGCTAGAGATCCCAGGATACATGGCGAACATCACCAGCATCATGACCGGCGGGGGGGACCTCCGCGGAGGTCATGGAAGAAGGAAAATGGATGCTGGCTTGCGCGTTCGGGAGCCTTCTTCTGGCGATAGTCGTGGGCCTTTTCATTGCAAGCATGGGCACGAGCGTCGGAAAGGCCATGCGCGAGCGCCAGTTCGATCAGGTGGAGAAGTATTCGTCCGCCGAGATCAACAGGTTCTCGATATACAGCCTGATCACCCGCTCCACCAACGACGTGAACCAGGTCCAGACTGCGTTCATACTCGGCCTGATGGTCGCTATACGGGCGCCGATGATGGCCGCCTTGGCTATCATGAAGATATCCTCGAAGAACATCGGCTGGGTGGAGGTCACGGTATTCTGCGTCCTTGTGATGCTGGCCTGCATCGGGGCGATCCTCTGGTTCACGTTCCCCAGGTTCAAGCGGATCCAATGGATGAACGACGACGTAAACCGCATCACCAAGGAAGGCCTGAGCGGGATCCACGTGGTCCATGCGTACAATGCGGAAGGCTACCAGGAGGGCAAGTTCAAGAAGGCCAACGACGAGCTCACCGGGACCCACGTGTCAGTGACCCGCGCCATGGCGTTCCTGCAGCCTGTGATGACCACGATAATGAGCATGCTGGGGCTGGCCATATACTGGCTCGGGGCGGTGATAATATCGGAGGCGGAAGGCCTGGAGGAGAGGCTCATCGACTTCTCCGACATGATCGTGTTCTCGTCCTACGCCATGCAGATAATAGCCGCATTCATGATGCTGATCATCGTCTTCATGATCCTCCCACGCGCGATGGTCGCCGCCAGGCGCATAGACGAGGTCGTCAGCACCCAGCCGACCATCCTGGACGGGGACGTCGTCGAGTCTCCTGCCGGGATGGAGGGGAGGATATCCTTCCGCAACGTGTCGTTCAGGTACCCTGGCGCCGCGCAGGACGCTCTGACCGACATATCATTCGACGTGGAGAAGGGCGAGACCGTGGCCATTATAGGCTCCACCGGGTCCGGAAAGAGCACCCTGGTCAAGCTCATCCCCCGCTTCTACGACGTGGGGTCGGGAGAGGTGGTCGTCGACGGCGTGAACGTGAAGGACTACAGGCTGGACGCCCTCCATAGGAAGATCGGATACGTGCCGCAGAAGGCGGTCATGTTCCAAGGGACCGTCGCATCAAACGTCAACTACGGGGACACCGAAGGCGAGCGCACCGAGGAGGATGTGAGGAAGGCCATCGAGATTGCCCAAGGCGCCGAGTTCGTGGAGAGGATGGAAGGCGGGTACGAGGGAAAGGTGGCGGAGGGCGGCACCAACCTGTCCGGGGGCCAGAAGCAGCGCCTGTCCATCGCCCGCGCCGTGTGCAGGAGGCCGGAGCTCTACATCTTCGACGACTCGTTCTCGGCCCTGGACTACAAGACCGACCGCCAGCTGAGGTCCCAGCTGAAGAAGGAGACCGCTGGTGTGACCACCATAATCGTCGCTCAGAGGATCGGCACCATCAGGGACGCGGACAAGATAGTCGTCCTGGACGAGGGGAGGGTGGCTGGCATCGGAAAGCACGAGGACCTCCTGAGGGAATGCGAGGTCTACTACCAGATAGCGAGGTCCCAGCTGTCGGAGGAGGAGCTGGTAAGATGAGCCCTGATCAGGAGAGGAGGAGGGGGCAGAGGCACGCCCCCGGAACGCCGACCGAGAAGCCGGAGAACTTCAGGCAGGCCTGGTCGAGGCTGTTCCGCTACATGGGACGCTACAGGGCGTGGTTCGTCGTCGCAGTCATCCTGGCAGTGATGGGCACGGCACTTACGCTCCTAGGCCCTAACGTCCTCAGCGACATCACCAACATCATCAAGGACGGCCTGCTGACCGGGGACATAGACCTGGAAGGCATAGCCGCCCTCGGATTCTGGCTGGCGGCCATATACGGCATAAGCGCGGCGATATCCCTGGTTCAGGGCCTGATAATGGCTACGGTCGCGCAGAGGACCGCCGGCAGCCTCCGCGAGGACATCTCAAGGAAGATAGACCGCGTCCCCTTGGGATATTTCGACAGCGCCAAGTCAGGGGACCTGATGAGCCGCGTAACCAACGACGCGGACTCCCTGGGGCAGGACACCAACCGCAGCGTGAGCACGATGATCGTCGCCATCACGCAGTTCCTCGGGTCCCTGCTCATGATGATGTACACCAATTTGACCCTGGCAGGGGTCGCGGTGGGCTCCACGGCGTTCGGCTTCGTTCTGATGGTTCTCATCATGTCCAGGTCGCAGAAGCACTTCGAGGCGCAGCAGAACCACCTGGGCGCGATGAACGGCCACATTACCGAGACGTACAACAGCCACAGCATCGTCAAGTCCTACAACGGCGACAAGAGGGCAAAGAGGGAGTTCGACCAGATCAACGAGGACCTCCGCCACAGCGGTTTCATGGCCATGTTCATGGCCGGGACAATGATGCCGCTCATGAACTTCATCGGCAACTTCGGATACGTCATGGTGTGCATCGTGGGCGCCATGATGGTCCTGGACGGCTCCGTCACGATCGGGACGATCGTCGCGTTCATGATCTACATCAGGCTCTTCACCAACCCGCTGCAGCAGATGTCGCAGGGGCTCACCGTGATGCAGTCCGTCGCCGCCGCGTCCGAGAGGATATTCGGATTCCTCGACGAGCCCGAGCTCGAGGACGAGTCCCGCAAGGCGGGGAGGATCCATGCCAAGGGCCACGTGGAGTTCAGGGACGTCCGTTTCAGCTACGTCCCCGGCAAGGAGATAATCCACGGCTTCTCTGCCGACATCAAGCCCGGCCAGAAGGTCGCGATCGTAGGGCCCACCGGCGCAGGGAAGACCACCATGGTGAACCTCCTCATGAGGTTCTACGAGGTGGACAGCGGGGACATCCTGATAGACGGCGTCTCCGTGAAGGACCTGACCCGGGAGAACGTCCACGAGCAGTTCTGCATGGTCCTCCAGGACTCCTGGCTGTTCGAGGGGTCCATCCGTGAGAACCTGGTGTACAGCAGGGAGGGCATCTCCCAGGAGAGGATCGAGGAGGTCTGCAAGGCTGTCGGGGTGCACCATTTCATCACGACGCTCCCGGAGGGATACGACACCGTGATCGCCGACAACGACACCCTGTCCGCCGGGCAGAGGCAGCAGCTGACCATAGCGCGCGCCATGCTGGACACCTCCCCGATGCTCATCCTGGACGAGGCCACGAGCTCGGTGGACACCAGGACGGAGCAGATCATCCAGCAGGCTATGGACAGCTTAGCGCGCGAAAGGACGTCCTTCGTCATCGCCCACAGGCTGTCCACCATCAGGAACTCCGACCTCATCATCGTAATGAGGAACGGAAGCGTCGTCGAGCAGGGGACGCATGACGAGCTCCTCGCGAAGGGCGGCTTCTACCAGGACCTGTACGACAGCCAGTTCGAGGAGACGGACATGGGCTGAGCAGGCGTGGACCCGCAGGTCTGTTGGCAGATCCGTTTTGCGAGAATTCAGCTGTCGTGCAGCCGGCGGATTCGCTGGGTTCTTGACGGTCGGCTCCATGCAGGCTCTCCGGATCTCTTGGCCGTCTTCGCGCATCCGTATGGTAGACGATTCCTCCGAGGCTCGCCGGGAATCGTCGCACCGGAATTCTCTGCATCAGAGGAAGAAGGCCGCCATACGAGAAGGGTTGGTTTTCGAAGCGGCCCTTAAGCTCAGGCTGCACCGCATGAAGTTCCGTCGAGGACGGAGCCCCTGACGACAAGCGCTGTTCTTCTGGCTATGCGACGGCCGTCGGGAATCGCCTAGAGGATGAGAAGAAGAAAGAGAAGGCAGGAAAGGTGTTTCCGTCCTCCCCCTTGCGAGAGGACGGGATCGGCCTCTTCAGAGGTCGTAGTTCTTCATGTTGAAGTTGGGGACGGTGTCCTTGAACTCCTTGATGGCGTAGTCGACGAACTTGTCGGCGTCGTCGGGGAGGGCGGACAGCTTCTTGTTGATGTCCTGGAGGGTGTCGAGCTGCTTGGCGGTGAGCCCGAGCTCCTTGGATTCGTATCCCTTCAGGAGGATGTAGGCGGCCTTCAGACCGGCGTTCTTGGCCCTGAGGTACAGGTCGTTACCGTCCTGGGCGATGACCTTCCCGATCTCGTAGGCGTGGTCGTAGGCGAGGACGTAAGCCTCGGGGCCCCTGGTCCTGTCGGTGTACATGTACAGGTCCCTGAGGGTCTTCTCCTGCTTGAGCTGGATGGCGGTGTTCATAAGGGCGGACTCGTACCCGATGGACCCGAACCAGCACTGGACGGAGGAGCCTCCGAACTCGGGGTGGTACTCCACGGACTCGTTGGACCACAGGTCGCAGCACTGGGCGATGAGGTTTCCCTGGAGGTCGCAGTGGGCGCACTGGCAGTTCTTCCCTTCCTGGGCGCAGGGCTTGCCGGCGATGGCCTTGACGATGGGCCCCTCGTAACCGCAGTCCTTGTCGGGCCCCATGGCGCCGGACTCCCATGCGGCGAGGGTCCTGGCGGCGGATATGGCGCGGGTGACGGCGGAGAAGGTCTTCTGGACGTCCTGGTCCATCATGCCTCCGGCCATGAACATCGCGACGTTGGCTCCCGAGCAGTTGGTGTCACCTCCGGCGACGCACATGTTCTTCTTGGCGATCTCGGAGAACTCCTGCCAGACGTAGGTCATGTCGATGGAGCCGAGGTACCCGACACCGAACAGGAAGGCGATGATGTCTCCGTTGGTGACGGCGTAGTCGGCGAACTCCTTTCCGCCGACGGTCTCGCAGGAGAGGTTGTCGGCTCCGTTCTCGCAGGCGATCTCGGCGCACTCGAAGAGCTTCTCGGGATACTGGTGGGCGGCGTCCATGCCGGTGCGGAGGCCGTGGTCCGCCTCGCGCTGGTCGGGGATGGTCTGCCTGGTCCCGCAGTTGACCCCGTACTCCTCGTGGTACTTCTCGCACATCTCCTTCTGGCCCTCGACGACGGGGGCGGAGAGCTTGGCCTGGTTCATCTGGGAGACCCACTCGGTCTCGAGCTGGACGTTCGGGAACCCGACGGTGACGGCCCTGTCGAGGACGTCCTTGGTGATGTAGTCGACGTACTCCTTCCTGAGCTTGGCGGGGTCCTTCTCGGTCCCTGGCCTGGGGGCGTAGTTGATCTCGGGGATGACGTACCCTGCTCCGATCTTGAGCCCGAACCCGTAGGAGACGGGCTTCTTGGCGAACCCGAATACCATGTCGTCCGCGCTGTCGTAGGCCATGCTGGTGTATCTTGTGACCGCCATCTTTCTCACTCTCCCTTGACGATCTCGTCCCATTCCTCTCTTATTCTCTTCCAGTCGTATCCCTGGCGGATCTTCTCGGCGATGAGGGGGGTCTGAGGGGCCTTCTCGGAGTATATCCCGAGGTCGTAGGAGTTGGCGAACTCCCTGTTGACGGCTCCGCCGCATCCCATCAGGGGGATCTCGATTCCCTTCTCCTTGAGGATCTTGGCTTCGGTGGGGAAGGCGGACATGGTGGTGGTCATGAGGGCGGTCCCGCTGGCGAAGATGGGCTTCTCCTCCTCGACCTTGGCGATGAAGTCGACGATGGGCACGTCGCGTCCCATGTCGATGACGTTGTATCCGGAGGACCTGACCATCACGGCTGCGATGTTCTTCCCGATGTCGTGGGGGTCTCCTTCGGCGGCGTGCATGATGACCGTTCCCTTGGACTCCCTTCCTCCGGGAACCTGCTTCTCGGCGAGGGCGATCCCGATCTCCATGGTCTTGGCGGCCATCATGATCTCGGGGAGGTAGTAGACGTGCTCGGCGTACAGCTTCGCGACGCACTCCATCCCTGCGACGAGCCCGTTGTTGATGATGTCTAGGGGGTTCCTCTGCTTGAGGGCCTCCATGACGACGGGGCCGACGGTCCTGAACCTCATGTAGAGGACCTCTTCGGCGACCTTCCTGAAGATCTCGTCGGAGGGGAGCATCTTCCTCGCCATCTCCTCGGGGGACAGGACGACTTGCTGTTCGATGTCATAGCGCTTGAGGACTTTCGTGAAGTCCGCTCCTTCGCAACTCAACATTTGTTTCACTCCTTTGGGAAAGCTGTTGGATGAAGAACAACATGGTTGGTTATAACCAATCCCAAAATTCGAATCGATGTTTCACTTTATAACACTTATAAATTTTTCGGCTGATAAAAGACAGGTAAAAATTTGTGTTCTATAAAACTTAAAATAAATTTTTTTCAATCTGGCTATGATGAAAAGCGCCGATTCAGGTATGTTGATGCGTCATTGAACCTATGTATAACTGGATAATTATATGTATAAAAAAATCATTATACACATGAATGTCTTCCATCGTCTATTTGCGCAACGCGAAATCCAACACTATATATGCTTATTTGAACGAGTCCGTCTGGGACCCTGCGAAGAAGAAATGCGTGTGCAAACGGAAGTGCATCGGGCATGTCGATCCTATCACGGGGAACATAGTCCCTAACAAGACGTCGAAGCCCAAGGAGAACCCGCAGGTGAAGTCGAGGTACGTCTGCAAGCTCTTCGACAAGGTGTCCGAGGAGATAGGCCTCGCAGAGGTGATGGCGCTCTGCTTCCCTGACTACTGGAAGAAGATGTCCACCCTCGCATATTATGTGGCCGCCACCGGAGACGAGATGTACTTCTGCAGGCACTGGAGCGAGAACCACAAGACGCCCAGCAACGTCTCGATGACCCCTGAGACGATGAACGACATCCTCAAGAACATAACCTCCAACTCGATCTCGCTGTTCTTCACCTTGTGGAGGCTCCGCGTGCAGCCCGCCGACGTGTACGTGAGCACCCTCTACGTAAAGGGCTACTACATAGACCTCGAAGAGTACTCCAGGAACCTGGACATAGACATAGACGAGAAGAGCCACAAGACCAAGATAGAGCTGTACTTCGCCTCGAAGAACGAGGTCCCGCTGTGCTACAGCATCACCAGCCCCACGTCCAACCGCAGGGTCGGCGACTACGACGTGAGCAGGAACAGCTTCAGCAAGATCACGTCCTTCGTGGACGAGACCGAGGGGGATCCCGTCGACGCGTCCCTGATCGCCTACGCCAAGAGCAACATCATCGCCCGGGTGCGTCCGGACAACGAGTTCGTCAAGAGCCTGACCGAGAAGGTGTCCAAGACCATCACCGACGAGGAGAACTACAGGATGATACAGGGGACCCCGCTGTTCATAGAGACCTTCATGAACCATTACAAGGGGAGGAGGTACTACGTCCACATCTGCTACGACTCCAACCAGTCCGCGAGCGACCTGTCGACGTTCATTTCCGTCATAAAAACCTGCAGGTACGAGGTCGAGAGCGGCAACCCCGTTCCGGAGCACCAGCACATCTACGACAAGTACCTGATGGTGAGGGAGGAGGACAGATGCGTCGTGGCCGAGTACAACAGCCAGGCCATCCTGGAGCACAACAACAACGCCGGGTATTCAGTATACATCTCCAATTATACACGCAACCCCGCCTCCGCCATAGTTCCGTTCCTTCAGAAGAAGACCATGACCAGGACATTCGACAGGATGGTCAACGAGTACGACAACTATACGCTGAACCTCTCGACCGAGACATTCTACCTCAGCCGCATCTTCATCCAGTTCCTGGCTCTCATCCTGAAGAACGAGGTCGAGCACAGGATGGACGCGAGCAAGCTGAACAAGGTGATGTCGTTCAAGGAGATGGTGGAGATGATAGACGACATCAAGACGATTAAGATCCCGGGGACGAAGAAGCCTCTGGAGACGGAGATCGACGACATCCGCCGGCGCATCCTGGACATATTCGACGTGAGGACCGAAACGGACCGAGGGCTTCGGAGGATGACGCAGGCGGAAGAAGTCGATCCTACAGTATGGGCCGCAGGCCAAGGCTCGGCTGCTTTATTAGCGTTGACAGCAATTCTGTGACGCCTGCATGCGGACGTGGATTCGTTCTCCGGACAGGCAGGAGGGGACGGCGGACATGGTGCATAAGCTGGTATACGAGGAGGGTCTCTTCTTCTCCGAGAAGAAGGAGTACGAGGCAGGGGAGCAGGTAAAGGTCACATTTCCGTTCCTAGCAACCGATACGAGCTATAATTTTTTCGTTGATGCGGATGATTTTGACGTAGAATACGAAGGCTGTACCGCGGTGATCCGGTTCGTCATGCCTGACCATGATGCAGAAGTGCGTTTTTCCAGCAGAAGCACCATGGAAAACAATCCTGTCCCGTGGTTCTCTCTCACCGATATGGATTTCTTCAAGAACGTCTCCATAGGAAATGGGGCCCCTGAAAAAATGGACCGCGTCCCTGACTGTCCTCCCGAGGTGCTGTCGCCAGACGATGAATGGATATGCAAGTTATGCAAAGCCAAGAACTATGGCAGATTCTGCTGCGAATGCGGCAGCCAGAGGCCCGAGCAAAACCGTATCAATGCTCGGACCTGATGCGCAGCGTCGTACGATCCAAGGATGGCGATCTGAACGACTATAGTCTGCAAACTCTGCCTGGGCCAGGACTACTCGTCCACTCCAAATTAGAACTATAGTCTTTCCATTTGATACAGGACAGCGGCATGGAAAGATATGTGATGAGTCGAGCTTGTTTCCGGAACTCAGCATTGACTCTTTTGTATCGGATGAATGGAGATAAGCCATCCATTTGATTTTAGAAAGTTTTGCTCCGCCCGGATCATTTCACTCGTTTCTCGGAGAGATGGGCGGAGTTTGTATGAAACTAGACAAAGTCATTGTCTTGTCATGGTTCTGTTCATCAGAATTGACGACATGAGCATCTTGTTGTTCTCCATCCTGGACCAGCTTACGAGCATGACGTCGGATCCGCATGCCACAATGACGATTCCGTTTTGCTTCATGGGCTTGGTAGGTATTCCGGCTGTGTTCAGGCATTCAAGATTCCTGTCATCGGAGAGGTCCTAGCGTCCATAGAGGATAGTGGTCTCCAGACCTTGGTTCTTCAGATAGATCACGCACTCGATAAGATCGTTTAAGTGAGAACACCGTGGCATATACCTTAATTGGTACGCTATTATATAAAATCATGGCATCATATTATGAATTCATTATAATATGGTGTATCTATTTTGTTATTGTTATTTTTTATAATTATATTATTATAATTAATTTAAATTATAGCCAATATATAGTAACAATCATTACACTAACTTAATTTAGTGAATCTTCACATATTCATTGGACCATAAATAAATTCAATTATCAGGTTTCTTCACCATATCATTCGATCGATTGCCTCGAGTCTTCGACAATTGTTCTCTGAAATCGTCCATCGACTTCACCAGTTCTGCTTTGTATTCAGAATAGTTGAGTCCTGCGGATTCTATCTTCGGCCTTATGATCAGCTCTAGCTTTTTACCTATCACTAGTTTTGGAATGGGGCCTTTGATGCTGATTTTGTACCCTTTCTCGAGCAGCTGACGTAACAAGATAGAATTAAGGTGGATAGCCTGGAAACGATTCTGCACGTCTTCTAAGGATCTCATGAATTCTTCAAAGAACCTGTCGACCGTCAGGCCTGGGAGATCTTCGCCATCGGTCAGGAGCCTGTAGGGCGCATCTTGGAAGTACACTATGGTGATCAGTCTGGCGTATTTGGCGAATTCCTCGTTCTTTCTCAGAAGTTCTGCAGCTTTCATTTCCGATTCGAAGTCCCCCGCTCTCGTCATGGAGAACAGGGCAGACCATCTGTGGGAATACGGCAAGTTCTCAAGCGCCATTATCTTGGAAATGTATTTGCGAACCCAGAGCCCGACTCCTGCATGGTCCAGCGTGGCCATCCTGCCGATCCAGTCCACCAGTATCATGCCGACGGCTTCTTTGCGACTCATCCTGTCTCCGTTCTGTTCATTCGATGCCTCGTCCGACCTCATCAGCTTCTCATACCGGTCAACCAAGGGCCCTACCGACACCTCGATAGGATCCCAGTGCTCCGCATCGCAGCGCTGGATCTTCTCTTTAAAAAGCTCTGCTATGAACCTGTGGGTTCCTGGATCGAACATGGAAAAGAAGTGATCATCGTCGATGTTTCCGCTGTAGATGAGCTCGGTCATCCGCTTTGCGACCAGGTACTCTCTTATCGAATCATGGATGAACGGATGCGAGTAGCTGTCATCGGTCACGATTGTCGCTATCTTCCTGACATCATCCGCAGGCACGCCCATATGTTCGCCGACGAGCTCGCACTGGTAGTCGTGGTTCCTCGGAACCGACGATCTCACCACAGCATAATCGGAAAGGATGCTGACGATCTGGCTCTTCTGATATTCTTTCCTCTTGACGAATTTGAGATAGTTGTTGAATGATCTGCATTTGTTCTCGATGCACCCTTCTATCAGCTTTCTGTAGTTGGATGCTGTCAGAACCTCGTATTTTCCGACGGTCCTGCCGGGTTCCGAGGTCAATATGTTGGTCAGCATCGAGATGAGCTGAGGGTTTGTTATGCGGTTGCTTTCCAGCAAGGCGATTATGTCATCCTCTTTTTTTCCTAATATTTTAGGGACGATGACCTCGGCCATATCTTTTTTATCGCGATAGTCCAGATTGACCACGTTGAATATTCTGTACTACTGGGCTATCGCCTGGTAAGTATCTTCGCTGCAGAAGATTACCATCGGTATCCCGAACATGTTGTTTATGGCTCTGAAGAACGCGTCATGGTCATCGGCAAAGAAGAAGTCGAACATGTCTATGAACAGGCAGGAAGTGCGGGCTATCTCATAATATTCGAATTCCATGACCTCCTCGCACTCATGCAGCTTCAGAGTCGTGTTATGTGCGCCGGAGAACTGCCCCATCAGCTTCTCCGGGTGGAGCACCAGCGGTATCCTGCAATTATTTGGTTCTTCTACATGCCTATTGTATTGATCCACGAAAGAGAGGAAGCAGGCGGCCGTCTTGCCTGAGCCCGTCCCGCCGTACACTATCGTGCTCTTGTTGCTGTTGATGTTATCCCGGATTTTATTGATCACTTCGCTGTAGTCGTAGAATGAATTCGAGAGGTTGTCGAAGTCTACGTTGCCTGGATGTTTGACAGTCAAGAACGACTGGTACTGTTTTTTGGAGAACCCTTCGATCATCCTTTTGGATTCTGGATCGTCGTCAAGGTCGAGCGCTGCTACAGGCTGTCCCAGCTGGTTCAACGTCAGATTGTCGTCGCCGAAAATCTGGTTGTTCCTGAATTCCAGTCTCCCATCTTCGACCTTCACCCCCTTCATGTAAGGGCCGATGTTGTTCAGGACCCCTATCACGTCAAGGTCTTGATGCTGGTCCAGCCTGTATTCCCTCTTCTCTCTGGGGTACAGCAGCGTGATGCATCCAGAGTCGATTATCTTCCTCTGGATCTCTAGGAGCCCGTCGAATCCGAGCGGCTGGCTGGCGTTGCTCCACATCGACGATTCGCTGTCTAATCCGAACGACGACATCTCGTATAGCGCATCGAAGAGCTCTTTCTCGCGCGGATCGCCATCCTCTTCGGAGAGCTTTTCCGATATATATGCCAAGGAGTAGCGGATGCTCTTTATGATCGCCCATCTGATCCTGTAGACGGCGATGGAGCTGGACAGGTAGGTGAAATCGGAAAGCAAGGCGCCGTCCAAGCATGTGCGGTAGATGTGCTCGGAGTTCTTCTTGAAGTTGAACTCCGTCCCGGGATTGATCGGCCTGATCTCCGTGTTGTAAAAATCCGATAGACTGCAAGTAAGCCTGTCGACGATGCCATCCCATTCCTTTTTCTGGTCGACGAAGGTCTTCTCGTCGGGATAGTATCCATTGGGTTCCTTGTTCTTCTCTTTCAGCTTCTCGCTGTACGCTTCCCACTGTCTGAACTTGTCAACTAGGCATTCCTTATACAAGTCGTCTGGCAGCGACCCGTTCTGCATGAGGCGCTCAATCCTGAGCTTGAATGCGGTGCACGCGCATGTGCCTAGGACGATTCCAATGAGGGTGCTTTTGCCGATGTCGTTGTCCAAGTCGATAACGATCGTTTTATCGCTGGCGTCAGCCAATGCGAGCGTGACCATGGGCGTCCTAATGCGCTGATATGATTTAAACCTATATCCAAATAACGTATTTTTCTTTTGAGATATCAGAATATAAGCTGACTCTAAAGTACTATTAGTTATGACGCATATTGGAAAAAGGCTCCGGACCGCGAAGATCCGGAGATTGAGGTTTCACTCCCACTCTATGGTGGCGCAGGGCTTGGGCGAGAGGTCGTACAGGACGCGGTTGACGCCCTTCACCTCCGCCAGTATCCTGTCGGTTATTATCTTGAGGAGCGGGTAGGGGATCTCTTCGACGGTGGCGGTCATCGCGTCGGTGGTGTTCACCGCGCGTATGATCACGGGCCAGTCCCAGCTGCGGACGCCTTCGCGGACTCCGGTGGAACGGTAGTCGGGCACGACGGTGAAGTACTGCCACACCTTCCTTTCCAGCCCCGCCTTGGCGAACTCCTCGCGGAGGATGGCGTCGGACTCCCTGACGGCTTCCAGCCTGTCCTTGGTGATCGCGCCGGTGCACCTCACTCCGAGGCCGGGCCCTGGGAACGGCTGGCGGTAGACCATGCTGTCGGGGAGGCCCAGCGCCTTGCCTACCATGCGCACTTCGTCCTTGTAGAGGAACTTCACAGGCTCGCAGAGCTCGAACCCGAGGTCCTCGGGCAGCCCTCCGACGTTGTGGTGCGCTTTCACGCCCTTGCTCTCGATTATGTCGGGATAGATGGTCCCCTGGGCGAGGAACTTCACGCCTTCGATCTTCCTGGCCTCCTCCTCGAAGATGCGGATGAACTCCGCTCCGATGACCTTCCTCTTCTGCTCCGGATCGGAGACGCCTTCGAGCTTGCCGAGGAAGCGCTCTGTAGCGTCCACGTACACCAGGTTCGCGTTCAGCTGGTCGCGGAACACGCTTATCACCTGCTCCGACTCTCCCTTCCTCATCAGTCCGTGGTTGACGTGGATGCAGGTCAGCTGCTTTCCTATTGCCTTTATCAGGAGGGCCGCGACGACAGAGGAGTCCACGCCTCCGGAGAGGGCCAGGATGACCTTGCCGTCCCCGATCTTCTTCTTGATCTCCGAAAGGCTCTCTTCTATGAACTTCTCTGCCAACGGCTGGCTGTCGATGCGGGCCATCGATTCTGGACGTCTGTTGCTCTCCATCTTCCTGTCTCCGTTCCCTTCCGGGATGCGGCGGTGCATCGTGCTCTCTCGCTTTAATCCTAACCCCTGTCGTGTTCCGGCCATCGCCTTCTGGCGACCTTCGTCTCCTGCGGGAATGCGGTTGGCGGCATCTCCAGAGAGGACGGCACGGAAGCCGTTTTGAGGGCGGGGCAGTCTCCGAACGCCCATGTCCCCACGGACTTGACGCTGTCCGGGATGCTTATCGACTCAAGCTTGCCGCACCCCATGAACGCGTACTTCCCTATCTTCTCGACGCTCTCCCCGATGGAGGCTGACGTCAAGGACTTGCATCCCTTGAACGCGTCGTCCGAGACGGTCTTCACGGATGCCCCCATCCTTACGCTGACGAGCCTCTCGCATCCCTGGAAGGCCCCGTTCCCGACGGTCTCCACGGAATCCGGCACCTTCGCCTCTCCCTCTATGCCGCCAGGGGCCCTCACCAGGGTCTTCATGTCCTTCGAGAACAGGGCGCCGTCCTTGGAGGCGAACCTGGCACTCCCCTCGTCCACTTCGATCGACCGGAGCGACACGCATCCGTTGAGCGCATAGTCGCTGATCTCGGTCACCGATGCCGGAATCCTGATTTCGGCGAGCGACGAGCACCCGCTGAACGCGGACTTCCCTATCCTCTTCACTCCCGAAGGGATCGACACCTTCGCGACCTTGGCGCATCCGTAGAACGCCGCATCGCATACGACCTCCAGGCCGTCGGGGAGGGCTACCTCGCCTTCGATGGCTCCGGGCGCCTGGAGGAGATATTTCCTGTCGGCCGTATACAGGATCCCGTTCTTGTCGGTGGAATAGCTCCTGTTGTCTTCGCTCACTTCGAACCCGGAGAGCCTGGCGCATTTCTTGAACGCCCCGTTCCCTATCCTCTCGACTGTGGACGGTATAGACGCCTTCTGCAGGAGCTCGCATCCGTCGAACGCGCCCTCTTCGATGCGGAGGTATCCTTCGGGGATGTAGACCGAGGAGACCTTGGAGTTCCTGAAGGCGTTCTCCTCTATCGACTCGACGGTGTATATCAGCTCGGTGAAGCGTATCTTCGCAGGCAGCTCGACGTCGCCGCCCTCCCCGGTGTATCTGACCATCTCGAACGAGCTGGTCTTCTCCTTCGAGGGCTTGAAGAGCAGCCCGCCCAGCCCAAGATACGTGTTGTTGCCTATGTTCTTGACCTCCAGAGGGGCCGAGGTCTTGTCCAGCCCCATCTCAGCCCTTATCTCGTCCACCAGGTCGGCGACCTTGCCCCTGCTGATGGAGAGCTCCTCCGAGATCCTCGTCACAGCCCTGATTGAAGCCGTTGTGCTCTCGGAGGTGATGGCGGTCTTGAGGTCGTCCGGGGCGGCGCTGACGATGTAGCGGACAATATTGACGTCCTTGCTGTCGAGGCCTGCCGCGGCTACGACGTCTGGCAGCTTAGAGAAGTCGGAGCCGGACGATATGTATCCAGCGACCATTTTCGCATCCATGCCGCCCGCAATGTGGTCGTCATTTACTTTGTTTTCCTTTACTCCATCACTATGTCGCTGTTCGCAGGGAAGGCCTGCTCCCCGACCCTCGCCCCGAATGGGATGGAGACCGAGTTCAGGCGGGAGCATCCTTGGAACGCCCTGTCCCCGATGACCTCTACGCTGTCGGGTATCGTCACGGATATTATGGCCGAGCAGTTCCTGAACGCGTCGTTCCCTATGCGGACGACCCCGTTGCTGATGGAAATGGACCTTACCTTGGAGCATCCCTCGAACGCGGAGTCCCCTATCTCGACGGTGCTGTCCGGTATCGATATCGACACGAGCCCGGTGCATCCCTCGAAGGCGTTAGCGCATATGTTCACCACGGTGTCCGGTATCTCGAGCACCCCCACGATGCTGTTGGGCGCCTTGATGACCTTGGTGACATCCGAGTCGTATAGGATCCCTTGAAGGTCGGAGCGGTAGCGGGAGTTGCGGGGGTCCACGTAGAGCAGGGCTAGCCGGGAGCAACCGGAGAACACGTTGTCGCCTATCGACCTGACGCTGGCAGAGATCCTCACCGAGGTGACGCCCGTGCATCCGGAGAAGGCCCCGTCGGCCACCTCCTCGACTCCGGGGGGTATGTCCGCAGTCCCCTCCAGCGCGAAAGGCGCCCTGATCAGGACGCTTCCGTCGCCGTTGTACATGAGCCCCTGCGAGTCCGAGATGAAACGCCCCTCGCCCCTTTCTATGCAGAACGCCTTCAGCGAGGTGCATCCTTCGAACGAGCTTCTGCCTATGGAGTCGGGGCTGTCCTTCATCACGACCTTCTTCAGGCCCGCGCATCCCTTGAACGCCCTTCCGCGTATGCTCTTGATGCCTTTGGGGATCAGGACCTTGGAAAGACCCGTGCATCCTTCGAACGCGGAGTCCCCTATAGACTCCACAGTGTCCGGCATGGAAATCTCCGAGATCCCGGCGCACCCCTTGAACGCGGAGTCCCCTATCTCCGTCACGGAGTACGGCTTCTTGGCGACCGTTATGCATCCTGGCACCGAGACGCTGGCTTTGGTTCCGGCGTATCTGACGACCCTCACGCTGTCAGTCCCGCCGATGAGCTGGAAAAACGTCTTGCCTATCTCGGCGACGTCGGCGACCGGGGATTCGAAGCCTTCGATGCTCAGATCTTCGAACTTCTTGGCGGACGGCCTGTCGAATATCGTCTCCTGTCGCCTCCTGTCTGACTGTCCACGCCAAGTGTATGGTCAATCGATTTTATAGTTTGGTGGGAGACGGGGGTTCCGCCTCCCTGTCCGATCATGACACGTCTTCGAGCTCGGCGCCTTTCGTCTCCCTTCCGATGGCCGCTACGGTGAGGGCGACGGCGACGAAGCATACCGTGAGGACGATGAACACCATGGTGAACCTTTCGTCCCCGGTGTACATGGAGTAGACTGCCGGCACGACTATCTGCGCGATCAGCGCCCCTACGCGCCCGAAGGCGGATGCCCATCCGGACCCTGATGCGCGGATGTCCGTGGGGTAGACCTCCGGGGTGTACGAGTAGACGCATCCCCATGCGCCCAGCGCGAAGAAGTACAGGAGGCATCCGGTGGCCAGGATCTCCATCTCGGAGGAGGCGTGGCCGAACAGCCATGACGCGAGCGCGGTGCCCATGAAGTAGACGATCATGGTCGGCTTGCGCCCGACCTTCTCCACCAGATATGCGGCGCTGAAGTAGCCGGGGAGCTGGGCGAAGCACATGATGAGCACGAACTCGAAGCTTCTGACCATGCTGAACCCCTCTTCCATCAGGAGGGAGGGGGTCCAGAGCACGAATCCGTAGTATCCGAAGTTGATCCCGAACCATATCACCCATAGCACGACCGTGCTGCGGAGGTTCCTGCGCGACCACAGCTTCTTCAGGGACTCGGCCCATCCGACCTTGACTGTCTTGTCCTCCTCCGGGCCGTCGTCCTTCGAAGCCACTCCTGCCTGGCGCTCCATCCTGGACACTATCTCGTTCGCCTCTTCGTGCCTCCCGGTGATCTCTAGGTACCTCGGCGACTCGGGCACGGCCTGTCTGAGGACGGCGGCGAACAGCGCGGGGACGGCTCCTACGAAGAACGCGGCGCGCCATCCGAAGACGGGGATGAAGAGGTAGGCCACCAGCTGGGCCGCGATCCATCCCCACGCCCAGAAGCTCTCCAGGAGCACGACGTTCCTTCCGCGGTAGCGTGCGGGGGACATCTCCGTGACCATGGCGGAGGCGATCGGCAGCTCCCCGCCGAGGCCGAACCCTGTGACGAACCTGAACACTATCAGCATCCAGTATTCCGTGCTCAGCCCGCTGAGGGCGCTTCCAGCGGAGTAGATGAGCAGCGTCACGACGATGACCTTGCGCCTGCCCCATCTGTCCGCTATGTTTCCGGACAGCGCGGCTCCGATTATCATCCCGATTATCCCCGAGCTGGTCAGCCACCCCTTCTCGTAGGCGGTGAGGTCCCAGTCGGTGCCAATGGACGCTATGACGCCGCTGACCATCCCCTGGTCCATCGCGTCGAACATCCAGCCGACTCCGATGACCAGAAGGATGGTCCAGGTCATCTTCGTCATGGGCAATGATTCTATGCGCTGCGAAATGCTTGCCATGTGACCAGGGGAGCCACTGCAGGACTGGTAGATAATACAATCTGAAAAACGAGGAAGAAGGTTGGGAATTTGGGGACGACCGGGGCCGCCCCCGTTTGGATCATTCGAGCTCTTCCACGATCTCCGACTCGGGAGCGTTCCTGCGGATGGAGTCTATGCCGTTCTTGGCGTTCTCCTTGGTGGTGTAGCCCTGGCCGGAGAGGATGATCTCGCCGTTGGAGGCGCAGAGTCTGAATCTGAAGTCTCCGCCCTTGTCCTTGTAGAGCTCCCACTTGGGGTACTTCTTTGATTCGGGCTCGGCGAGGGTCTGGTCCTCGATCTCGACTCCGACGTTCTTCCTGACGGACTCGATCCCGTTCTTCGCGCTAGCTTTGGACGCATAGGTCTGCGAGGTGCAGATGACCTGCCCGTTGGTCGCGAGGAGGTTGAACATGAATCCGTCGTTCTTCGTTTTTTTGAGAATAAACTTTCCCATGATACATGAATCGATTATACGAATATAAAAGAAACCTAAGAAAAAGCTGGATTCTGGCTTCGGGCGCCGTCGCATGGACGGTCTCAGATGGACGTCGCGACCATCTTCTGTAGAGGTCGTGATCCACCCTAGCTTGGTCCAGGCATCTCCCTACGACTATGTCGACGATGTCCTCCACCGTCTGCGGACGAGGATAGAACCCTGGGTTCGCGTCCATTATCACCACGCCCAGCCTGGCCAGCTTGAGCTCGTTCTCCAGCATTATCGCGCTCTTCGGGGACTCACGGACCAGGAGGATCAGCCTCCTGCCCTCCTTTATGCATACTGACGCGGCCCTGGTTATGAGCGTGTCGGCTATGCCGCTGGCTATCTTGGCCACAGTGGACTCGCTGCAGGGGGCTATGAACATGACGTCGAAGCCGACGCTCCCCGAGGCTATGGGAGAGAACATGTCGTCGTCCTCGTAGCATCTGTACGCAAGGGGGCGCAGGTCCTCCGCAGTCTTTCCGGTCTCCTCGCGGAGTATTGCTTTAGCTGTCTCGGAAACGACCAGGTGCTTCTCGCCCTGAAGCGCCTCCAGGAGGCGAACGGCGTAGGCAGACCCGGACGCGCCGCTTATAGCGACTATGCTCTTCACGATAGGGTGAAAGCGCGCTCGGTATAATGCGATTGCGAAAAGGTAAAGGGTTTCCAGGCTCGGGCCGCTCAGGAGAAAAGGCTCTGCGCGCTCTTCACCCTGTAGGCTACGTACAGGCCTACAAGGAGGGTCACTATCCCTATAGGGAACATGATGAGCGACAGCGCCGAGGCGGCGATGCAGAGGACCAGAGCCAGAGTGTAGTTCGTCCTCTTTCCGACGAAATATGAGCTGACTATGGCGCACAGCCCGCTGGCGAGCAGAACCACCGACTCCAAGGCCACGGTGGCAGCCAGATCGTTCATGTTCACGTTGAATCCGGCATCGATCATGGCCTGCTGCATGGAAGGATCGTTCAGCATGGTGCTTCCCGCGAGGGCGAGTATACCGAACACGGATGCGAATATCCCGTACAGGAGTATCAGGATGCGGGTGGTGTTCAGGCTTTCCGAATCCCGGCTAGCAGGCGATTCGCGGTATGGGTTCGGGGCTCCGTCCGCTTTCGCGCCACAGCTGGGGCAGAACTGGTCCCCCTCGCCCATGACGGCTCCGCACTGGGTGCAGAACATTTTGTCATCGTCCATGCCTTGTTCCATGCCATCGGCGTATATATTGGTTGTTCGCTCGTTTCGTGGGAATTCATTATATACCATCAGCGAGATGGCAGGCTCACGGGTGTCAGACGCCGGCGATTGTCCGGCGTACTGCCGTGAGGGGTGTTTCACCCCTAGGCTGCGCGGGGGGCGACCGAACGCGCAGGGTCGGAGAATGCATTGTGAATTGCGTGTTTTATTAGCAATGCTTATATACAGTTTCAGACTACGCCCGTTCGTTATTGCCCGAAAGGGCAGTGCGAGGTATAAAAATGGTAACCGTCTACGACGTTCCTGCGGAGCAGCTCATACTCAGGACGGCCCAGAAGCTCAAGGAGAACGACAACATCGTCCCTCCCGAGTGGGCAGAGTATGTGAAGACCGGCAGGCACACTGAGAAGGCTCCGTCCCAAGACGACTGGTGGTACACCAGGGCAGCCTCCATCCTGAGAAAACTGTACGTCAAAGGTCCCATGGGATCTTCCAAGCTCGCCGCCGAGTACGGCGGATACGCCGACAAGGGCGCCATGCCCAACAGGGCAGTGAAAGGAAGCCGCAACATAGCCAGGAAGTGCATGCAACAGCTCGAGAAAGCAGGATACCTTGTCTCCAAGGACAAGGAGGGTCGTTCTATAAGCCCCGCCGGCCAGTCTCTTCTGGACAACGCCGCGAAAGAGGTTTACGACGAGATGAAGGCCTGAAGGAGGCTTCGGCATGGAAGACCCTGAATTGGCAGCGCTCAGACAGAAAAGGTTGATGGAACTGCAGCAGCAGGCCCAGAACCAGGCCGCCCAGGAGGAGCAGGCCAGAGAGGTCGAGTCGCAGAGGCAGTCTGTCCTCAGGCAGATACTGACTCCAGAGGCCAGGGACAGGCTGGCGAACATAAAGCTTGCCAACCCGCAGCTGGCGGAATCCGTAGAGGTCCAGCTGATCCAGCTCGCTCAGAGCGGAAGACTCAGGGGCGTCATCGACGACGCCATGCTGAAGAACATCCTAACACAGATCCTCCCTCAGAAGAGAGAGATCAAAATCGAGAGGAGATAATCATGTCAAGCACAAAGCCCCCGGCAATGAAGACCAGGCTCAACAAGAAGATCAAGCAGAACCGCCGTGTTCCCGCCTGGGTCATGATGAGGACCAACAGGCAGTTCCTCCGCCACCCCAAGAGAAGGTCGTGGCGCATGAGCAAACTTAAGGAGTGATTCGAATGGCAGACGAAATCGAGAGAATCATGGTCGTCCCGCTCAGGAAAGCCAAGATGGCTCCCCGCACCCGCAGGACCAACCGCGCGGTGAAGGAGGTCAGGATCTTCATCGCCAGGCACATGAAGACCGACGAAGAGAAGGTCTGGATCGACGCCACGGTCAACGAGAAGCTCTGGCAGAACGGAATCCGCAACCCCCCTTCCAGGATCTCTGTGAAGGCTGTCAAGTACGACGACGGCCTCGTAGAGGTCTCCCTCGCGGAGTGAACGCCATGATGAGGCTCTCACGTTACGGCGGCAATCCCAACATCGGCGTGTTCGCAGTGGCCAACGAGAGCCTCGCTTTCGTGGCGACCAGCGCGACTCCCGAGTTCATCAAGGACGTGGAGGAGGCCCTGGGAGTGAAGGCGGTCCCTACGACCGTCTCCGGCTCCTACGTGGTCGGATCCCTCGTCGCGATGAACTCCAACGGCGCGGTGGTCTCCGGGATGACCGACGAGAGCGAGTTCGAGCTGATCTCCTCCGTCATTCCCTGCATGAGGCTCGACGAGCCCGCCAACGCCGCAGGGAACAACATCCTGGTGAACGACAACGGCGCCATAGTGAACCCCGAGTACACCGACCAGACTCTTGGCGAGCTCGAGGACTTCCTCGGCGTCGAGTGCGTCAGGTCCTCCATCGGGGACTGCGTCACCGTCGGATCGGTCTGCAGAGCTACCAACAAGGGCTGCATCTGCTCCATGGACGCGACCGACGAGCAGATGGACCTCATCTACGACGCCCTCAAGGTTGAGCCTTACAAGACCACCGTGAACCACGGTTCCCGCGTGGTCGGCGCAGGCATCTTGGCCAACAGCAAGGGCGCCCTGGTCGGCGACATCACCACGCCCATAGAGATGGGAAAGGTCGAAGAAGGGCTGGCTCTCTACTGAGCCCCCGACCTTCAAACTTTTTATTTTTCTCCAATTCTTATCGAAAAATGAGATGGAACAGGCTTCAGCGTTCGAAGATCCAGCATTCCTTCATCTCGGTGAGGTCGTCGGGGGTGACGTCGATCTCGTTCCCGATGTAGTCCACGTACTCCTCTGGGATGATCTCCAGGAAGTCGTCGATGGTGCTGATCGGAAGCGTGAGGCCTCCGACCCTGTAATGCATGGGCACGGTTATCGTGGGGTTCACGAGCTCGATGAACCTGCGCACGTCTCTCATCTCCATGGTGAAGACCTCTCCGGTTGGCACCATGAGGATGTCCACGCCTTTGATCCTAGAGATGATGTCGTCGCCGGGGATGCAGCCGAGGTCTCCGCAGTGGCAGATCCTCAGTCCGTCCATCTCGAAGAGGTACACGGTGTTCATCCCCCTCTCGCTGCCACCGGTGGTGTCATGGAAGGTGCGGAACCCTTCCACCTCGAGGCCCTTGACAGAGAATCTCCCTTCTCTGGCCATGACGTCCTCGTGGTTCCCGTTGATGATCCACGCGGCCCTGTGGTCGTAGTGTTCGTGGGTCATCAGAACGATGTCCGCGGATGCGGCCGGAGGCTTTATCCCGAGGGAACGGCCGTCATGTGGATCTATGACGACAGTGTGTTCTCCGTTCTCGAACTCGAAGCAGGCGTGTCCGTGCCACCTCATCCGCATGGGAGGACGTATTGAGGGGACGCGTTCTTAATTCTTACCTTAGCAGGACGCTTTTCGGCCATATCGGCCGTATTGCTACTATTTAATGCCCCTGGGTATCTGTCGCTAACAATAATTAGCCGTACGGCATTGCGGAGAGCATGGGGAAGATTCTGGTTCTTGCTGTGGACAGGGACGACGACTTCGGCGCGAAAGGAGGCGTGACCACTCCTGTGGTGGGCGTCGAGCGCTGCAAGGAAGCCGCCACCGCCCTGGCAATGGCGGATCCGGAAGATTCCGACATGAACGCCCTCTTCGCGGCCATAAAGGTCTGTCTGGACCTTCGCGCCGAAGGCACCGACGCCGAGGTCGCCCTCATCTGCGGCGACTCCAAGGTCGGGATAAAGTCGGATATGGCTATCTCGAAGGAGTTCGAGACCGTAAAGAAGCGCGTGAAGCCCGAAGGCCTCATCCTTGTAGGCGACGGAGCCGAGGACGAGTACATCTATCCGCTGATAAGCGGGGTGAAGATCATCTCCACGAAGAGGGTCTACGTCAAGCAGGCGCCGGGACTGGAGGGTTCGCTCTACATCCTGACCAAGATGCTGGCCGACCCCGACAAGAGGCGCAGGTTCGTGGCGCCTATCGGGTTCATCCTGATGCTGGTGTCCCTGTTCTTCGTCCTGCCGAACCTGGTCATGTACCTCTCGGATCCCGATATCTCGATCATAGCGAGGATGTCCAGCGGCCTGGCGGTCCTGTTCGCCGGTCTGGTGCTGATCCTGTACGGATACAGCGTCGGGAAGCGGATGAAGAAGCTGAAGAGCACCATCCTCACCAACATGTTCAAGGAATCCACCAAGTTCCTGTTCATGTCCGTAGCCATAGCGTTCATAGTCATCTCCATAGTCTACGACTATCTCGAGATCCAGAACATGTACTTCACGAGCGAGATACCCAGGGTGCTCTTCTTCATAGAGGCTCTGATCTGGCCCACGGTCATCTCGATCATGTTCTACACCGTCGGTTCGATCATCTCCGAGTACCAGAACGAGAGGGTCTTCAGGACCAGCTACGCCCTCACCGGCCTGACCTTCGCCGCCTACGCCCTCGTGGCCACCGGATTCCTGGACGTCCTCCAGACGTACATCGGGTACGGCCAGATGCTGGAAGCGGGAATCCTCGAGATCGTCTCCGGAGTGGTCATCACCCTGGTCGTCAACTTCCTCAGAGGACGCGACACACGCATCAAGCAGTCAAGGAGGAGGAGCATCATAAGGCGCAAGAAGAAGACCCCCATGGAGGAGGACGACCTGGAGGACGCCTACGATGCGGTTTACTGAGTGGGAGCCGGTCTACGAGGAGATTCTGTCAGATCTGGGCTTCTCCCGCTACGAGGACGAGGCCTGCGTGAGGGTGCTGCTATCGGTGACCCTGAACAACGACCTGGTCTCTGACGAGGACGCAGGGGCGTTGGTGAGGCCTGTGTGCACCGTCTTCGGCAACTCGCCCAGCCTGGAGGAGGATGTGAGGAGGCTCGGCACCGAAGGAACCTTGATCGCTTCCGGTTCGTCCGTTGGACGCCTTCTGGCGATGGGGATCCTCCCTGACATCGTCGTGACCGATCTGGACGGGGACATCGACGCGCAGCTCGAGGCGAGCTCCCGCGGCGCTCTGACGCTGCTGCATGCGCACGGGGACAACGCCGACCTCATCAGCAGGTATTCCAGCCTCCTGAAGGGGCCCGTAGCTCTCACGACACAGTCATATCCCCGCGACATCGTCTACAACTTCGGCGGGTTCACCGACGGGGACCGCGCGGTATGCTTCGCGAGGCATTTCGGATGCCGCAGGATCCTCCTTCCGGGGTTCGACTACGACCATCCCATGCCCAAGGAAGGCTCCGACCCGTCCATGAAATCCAGGAAGCTGGTCTGGGCGAAGAGGATCATCGAGGACATGAATCCTTCTGGCGTCGAGCTGGTTTATCGATGTCATCGATTTATAGAATGACCGCATAAGCCCGACAGATGAGCACAGCCTATCTCGTACTCCTGGTTCTTCTGATAGTCTATGTGCCCATCTACATCTGGGTCTACAAGAATCCGGAGAAGGCTGAGAGGTACCATCTCGTCACCTACGGGCCGGCTCTGATGATAAAGACCCATCTGGGGATCAACCTCATGGGGCGCATCGGACGCTACCAGAGGTTCTGGCGGATCGTCGGATTCCTATCGAAGCTGACCTCCGCGGTTCTTCTGTTCCTGATGATGTACACGCTGATCGTGGCGCTGATGGCCCTGCCGTCAATGGTCGGGAACTCGTCGATAGGGATCGAGTACGCCCTCGCCATCCCGGGATTCAACCCCATCCTGCCTCTCAGCTACGGAATCGCCGCCCTCCTGTTCGCCATGGTCGTCCACGAGCTGGGACACGGGATACAGGCCCGCTCGAACGGCATAGACGTCGATTCATCCGGCCTTCTCTACGGAGTCGTCCCTCTGGGAGCGTTCGTGGAGCCCAACGAGGAGCAGATGAAGGCGGCTCCCCGCAGGCCCAGGATGGACGTCTACACCGCCGGAATCACGATGAACACGTTCTGGGCGATCGTGGCCATAGCCATCCTGATGCTGTCCTGCGCCTCGATATCGTCCCCTTACGACGACGAGCCCGGCGTATACGGCGTCGACAAGGGCTCGCCCGCCTACGACTCCGGGATCCCTCTCACGGCCCTCATAACAGGCGCCTCGCTGGAAGGATCGGACGTCGTGATGTCCATCGATTCGGCGGTTCTGAACAAGGTGGT
>JAFYAH010000018.1 GCA_017540825.1 Candidatus Methanomethylophilaceae archaeon
CTGCAGATGGATCACCTCCTATGCCGGGCGGGCCTCCGGGCCCGCCCGCGAACACGCACAGCGAAGCAAGGGAGCCCGAAAGGCTTCCCGCGGTTCCTTGGCCGCTTGCCATGCGCCAAACGTAGCATCGAACGCCATTTCCTCTTTTTGATTAGTTTTGATTTCTTATTGTTTTGCTGTCGGACATCTTCATGCGATAGCTTCGATCATCGGGTCGGATCATCTGTGCAGAAGTAACCGCTGCAGTTGCTCATGGTTCATCTGGACGTGGAATGGGCAATCCATCCATCCATTTTTGTGCTATCCGTCGTCGTACAGAGGCCTTTTGCACGTTCTCATGTTATTACAAGCGGGCCTTTTTCTCGCCATGTTTAACTATATTAGATGTATTGGCGGTGGAGAGGAGATTTAGATGGTGGAGCGCAAGGACATATCCGACATGAGTTTTGAAGAGTTCTTCAAAAAAACAGATGAAGAGGATTCCGGCAAGAACGACAAGGCCAAGGCTCCTGCCGTAGCAACGGCAGCATCCGACGAGGATTCCGGATTCGGAAATTCCACGCCTAAGATCAACTTCAAGGATGGCAGGTTCGTTCTTTATGTCCCGCGCTATAGGGGCAAAGGGCCTTTCAATGCCGCAGTGGAGTTCGATTCTGGCGTCATGCCCGTTTCACGCTTGGATTCTGTCCGCATTCGCGATTATCGTCTGACCCGTCCTACCACCATAGATCTCACAGAGATCGGTGTCTCTCCTCTGGAAGGTTTCAGCCTTCTTATAGACGGAAAGCAGGCGTATGCGAACAAGGAATGCGATTTGATGTTATTCAATGCCGCCGGGCTCCCAGTGGGCAGGGCGGCGGGCGAGACCATCGTGGTGTACAAGAAAGGCATCCGCCTGGCGCTCAACAAGGCCAGCCTCCTAAAAACGGAGTCCATAGGCAGCATCACGATATCGCGTTTCGATGTAGTCGCAGGGGGTTTTGTCGGCATAGAGGCGGAAGAATCGTCCTCTCCGGCACATAGCAGGCCTGATGCGCGCCCAGGGACCAGCCAATCCAAGGCTGACGAGTCCGCGAGCAAGGCCCAGTCAGGCCACGGAGACGTTCCGTCAAGCCCGGCAGCGATGCAGGAATCTGTCAGCGCTCCTAAAAAGAAGACGAAGCCAAAGGAGGCTTCCGGGACGCAGGCATCCAAGAAGCGCGTCAAGAAGCCAGCCGTCAAGGCTTCCATATCATTGTCGCCAGGGGACAAGGACGCATCCATATCCATGGCGGGGGAGGTCATGCCCCTTTATGTCGAACCGCCTTCTGCGGCCATCGAGGTCGAGGGATGCGATCCCTCCGAGTGCATGGTATCCGTTACGGACAGCGCTGGCAAGCTCGCTTACGGCCGTCTTCCCGTCGAATCAGGGCGCATGGAGCTCAGAACCGGCTCAGCCAAAGGGCATCTCGTCGTTAGCGTCGAGAAGGACGAGAAGGTCCTATGCTCGGCCTCGTATTTCCTCATCCCCGATTTCGCCTGCTCGTATTCTGGCAAGGGCGACATTCCGGAGGACACGTCCATCAGGTTCACGATGTTCGAGACCGAGTATTCCAAGGACATCTACGACGACGACCTCGAGGGCCCGTACTCGTTCGGGGACACCGCGTTCAACGTCCTATGGGCCGTGCCGGTCGTCACCTACGACCTCGGAGAAGGCCCTAAGCCTTACGAGCAGCTCGTATTGGACGCAGACGAGCTCAGGTCCAGCATGCTGGTCGTCAAAGTACGCGGGGCCAAGAAGAAGAAGATGTACTTCGGCCCGGAGTCAGGGAAGAAGGAGGACATTTCCAAAGACTGGGACGCAGACTCCATACACATCAACCTGCCTCCCCTTCTCGACCAGGTGTACGCATCCACGAAGACCTATTGCTTCTTCATCTCGATAAACTCGTCTCCTAACAGGAAGTTCATCCAGGTCCGCAACCCCGAGAGCGTGAAGGCCGCCGTGGAAGGCGACATGATACTCGTCGAGGCCTTCGGGAACAGATCCGAATACGTGTGCCGCATCTACCTCCAGGACAAGAGCTTCGTGGACACGGCGCTCTCCGAGGGCAGAAACGAGGTGCCGATCCCTGCGGACGCCGTCGAGGCGGAGGTCATAGAGAAGTTCCGCGGCGAGATGCGCAGGACCACGCCGGTCAAGGTGCGCCATCTCCCCTTCGTCAGCAAGATCGCCGGCGACATGTGGCTCTACGTCAGCAAGGACAAGCGCATCCCCATCCCCGAGAACCTGTTCAAGAACGGCGTTCCGGACCTGGACGCGGTCGCAGCCTGGCATAAGAAGATCATCACCATGAACTCCGAGCTCAAGGTAGTCCCGCTGAAGGAGATGCAGGCCGCCTTCACCCAGTTCAAGAGCTGATCGCATGCCTCATCGCTTCTCCAAGCTGGCGTCCGGGACCATGGACTCGTTCATAATGAGCCTCGTGGACGTCGCGGCCCGCCCCGGGATGATCTCCTTCTCCACCGGGCTTCCGGACAACTCCCTGTTCGACGTCGAAGGGCTGGCCGCCGCTTCGGCAGAGGTGCTTCGCGAGATGCGCGGCGACGCCCTCCAGTACGATTCTGCGACAGGGTACGTGCCGCTCAGGAAGCGCATAGCGGCCCGCTGCAGGAAGGAGCTGGGCTTCGACGCGGGATACGAGGACGTGATCATGACCAATGGGTCCCAGGAATGCTTCGACCTCCTTGCCAGGATGTTCCTGGACCCGGGGGACTGCATGGCGGTCGAGAATCCCGGCTACCTGGGGGCCATCCAGTCGTTCTCCGCCTACGGGCCGGAGCTCCTGGGCGTCGACGTCGGGCCCGAGGGGGTCGACACCGGCATGCTGTCCGAGGCCGTCGGCTCCGGAGCCAAGCTGTTCTATTCCATCCCGAACCACCAGAACCCCTCCGGGAACAGCTATTCCGAGAGGGTCCGCTCCGAGGTGGCCGGGATCGTCCGCGGCTCGGGGTGCCTCCTGATAGAGGACGACGCGTACGGCGAGCTCGGATACTCGGGGCGCGCCGGAAGGACCATGAAGTCCATGGCGCCGGAGGACACGGTCCTGACGGGATCCTTCTCCAAGACCATAGCCCCCGGCATGAGGATCGGGTGGATGGTGGTCCCGGAATGGATGAGGGCTCAGGCAGGGAAGTCCCTGGAGGCCATGTCCCTTCAGTCCGGTACCCTCTGCCAGAAGATCGTGGACAGGTTCCTCGAGGAGCACGACTACGACCTCTACCTAGGGCGCCTTCGCAGGGCCTACTCGGAGAAGAAGGACTTCTTCCTGGACGCCATGGAGGACGAGCTCCCCGACTGCATGGGGTGGAACGACCCGAAAGGCGGCATGTTCGTCTGGCTCACCAGCCCCGCAGGGTCCGACGCCATGCGCATCTTCGACGCGGCTCTCGAGAGGAAGCTCGTGGTCATGCCAGGAAAGCCCTTCCATGTCAGGGGAGGGGGCAACACCCTGAGGCTCAACTTCGCCACCCCCAGCGAGGACCAGATACGCGTGGGAATGAAGGCTCTGGGAGACGCCTGCCGCGATGTTCTGGGGAAGCGAGGCGACGCCTCCCGAGCCCTCCTCCCTCCGCCCCTATAGAAGTTATAAATATCAGAGGGGGATGACCAAGGGTCTGACGCCAGTCTATGGACCGCGTCAGTTCCGAATCCAATCATCACAAAGGTGAGAATATGGGTAATGGTCTTTACACCGCAAGAAAGATGAAAGACGACCGTCAGAAGTTCCGCTGGCTGGACAGGGGATACAAGAAGAGGGTCCTAAAGCTCAGAGAGAAGTCCGATCCCCTCGAGGGATCCGCCCAGGCGCGCGGGATCGTCCTCGCGAAGGTGGGAGTCGAGGCTAAGCAGCCCAACTCCGCCATCAGGAAGTGCGTCAAGGTCCAGCTCATTAAGAACGGACGCCAGGTCACCGCGTTCGCGGTCGGAGACGGAGCCATCAACTTCATCGACGAGCACGACGAGGTCATGGTCGAAGGTATCGGCGGAAGGATGGGAAGGTCCTACGGTGACATCCCTGGAGTCCGTTACAAAGTGATCAAGGTCAACAACGTGTCCCTCAACCAGATGGTCAGGGGCAAGACCGACAAGCCCGTGAGATGATAAGATGGCAGATGAAATCGTCGCACAGAAAGCGCTGATCTTCGGGAAGTACGACACCACCGAGGTCGTCGTCAACGACGGAGGCCTCGCCAAGTACATCGACCTGACGCCTACCAACGTCCCCCACTCCGGCGGGAAGCACGCCAACAGGTGGTTCGGGAAGTCGAAGCTCAGCATCGTCGAGAGGCTCATCAACAACATCATGAGGACCGAGAAGTACACCGGGAAGAAGATGAAGGCGTACAAGGCCGTGTCCGAGGCGTTCGACATAGTCGCCGCCAAGACCAAGAAGAACCCCATCCAGGTCCTGATCGACGGCCTCGAGAACGCCGCCCCTCGCGAAGAGGTCACCAGGCTCCAGTTCGGAGGCATCTCCGTCCCCAAAGCGGTGGACATCTCCCCTCAGAGGAGGCTCGACATCGCCCTCAGGAACCTGAGCACCGGCGTCGTCAACGCATCGATGAAGAACAAGAAAGCGATCCACGAGTGCCTTGCGGACGAGATCATGCTCGCAGCCAAAGGCGACATGACCTCCTATTCCGTCGCGAAGAAAGAGGAGATCGAGAGGGTCGCCCAGTCCGCCAGATGAACAGGTGAGTGAACATGGGACGCAGAGAGGACAACGCTAAGAAAGCAGTCGAGCTGATGAAGCACCAGGAGCTCATCAGGAACCTCGGAACCGCAGCGCATATCGACCATGGGAAGACCACATTCTCCGACAACCTGATCGCAGGAGCCGGGATGATGTCTTCCGAGACCGCAGGTGAGCAGCGCCTGCTGGACTACGACGAGCAGGAGGCGGCGCGCGGGATCACCATCAACGCGGCTTCCGCTGCGATGGTCGTTCCGTACAAGGACCCCAAGACCAAGAAGGAGGAGCACTACCTGGTCAACCTCATCGACACTCCCGGGCACGTCGACTTCGGCGGGGACGTCACCAGGGCCATGAGGGCTCTGGACGGGGTATACATCCTTTGCTGCGCCGTCGAGGGCATCATGCCCCAGACCGAGACCGTCATCAGGCAGGCCCTCAAGGAGAGGGTCAGGCCCATGCTCTTCATCAACAAGGTCGACAGGGCCATCGTCGAGCAGCAGCTCACGCCCAAGATGATGATCGACAAGTTCTCGAAGATCATCACCCAGTTCAACCAGAAGATCATGGACATCCTGCCGGCTCCCCTCAACAAGGAGTGGCAGGTCAGCCTCCAGGACGGGACCGTTGCCCTGGGATCCGCCTTCAACAACTGGGCGGTTTCCATCCCCTACCTCCAGAGGCCCGAGGTCACCGCCAAGGCCCTCGAGCTGGCCCCCGAGATAAAGGCCGGCCTCAACGGCAAGCCCTTCAACCTCAACACCGTCTTCGAGATGTGCGGCATGCCCGACGGCCAGGAGAAGCTCGCCAAGATCATCCCCATCGCGGACGTCGTCCTCGAGATGGCCATCAACCACATCGACAACCCCGTCAAGTCGCAGAAGATACGCATCCCCACCATCTGGAAGGGAGACCTCAACAGCGACATCGGCAAGCAGATGCTGAACTGCGACCCCAACGGAGAGGTCGCTATGATGGTCACCAAGATCATCATGGACAAGCAGGCGGGGGAGATCGCCATCGGAAGGCTGTTCTCCGGAACCGTCACCAAGGGACAGACCCTCTACATCTCGGGCATGCCCAACCCCCAGAGGGTCCAGACCGTCGCCCTGATGGTCGGAGCCGACAGGACCCCCATCGAGTCCTGTAAGGCGGGCAACATCGTCGCCCTGACCGGCCTCAAGGACGCCATCGCTGGATCCACCGTGTCCTCGATCAAGGACATGGAGCCCTTCGAGAAGATGACCCACTACTCCGAGCCCGTCATAACCAAGGCCATCGAGGCCAAGAACATGGCGGACCTGCCCAAGCTGGTCGAGGTCCTGAGGGTCATAGCGAAGGCGGACCCCTCGCTGAACATCGAGATCAACAACGAGACCGGGGAGCACCTCATGTCCGGAATGGGAGAGCTGCACCTGGAGATCACCGAGTACAGGATCATCAACGAGCAGGGCGTCGACATCATCTCCTCGCCCCCGATCGTCGTCTACCAGGAGTCCGTCTCCGGAAGCAACCCCAACCCGTTCGAAGGGAAGTCCCCCAACAAGCACAACAAGTTCTACTTCATAGTAGAGCCTCTGGAGGAGTCCATCAAGGACGCCATCCACAAGGGAGACATCGACGTCGAGTCCAAGATCAAGGACCCCAAGGCCCTGGCCAAGCAGCTCATGGACCTCGGGATGAACGACGTCGAGGCCAAGGGCGTCGTCGCGTTCAAGAACAACAACGTCCTGGTCGACTGCACCAAGGGTATCCAGTACCTGCACGAGACCATGGAGCTGGTCAAGCAGTCCTTCGAGGAGGCCATGTCCAGAGGGCCTCTCGCCAACGAGAAGGTCGCCGGCGTCAAGGTCAAGCTCATGGACGCCAAGCTCCACGAGGACACCATCCACAGGGGCCCCGCCCAGATCATCCCTGCGGTCAGGGACGGTATCTACGGAGCCATGTGCCAGGCGGGAAGGATCCTGCTCGAGCCCATGCAGAAGGTCTTCATCAGCGTGCCTCCGGACTACATGGGAGGCGCCGTCAACCTGATCAACCAGCGCCGCGGAGCCATCCTCGACATGGGCCAGGACGGAGCAGACTCGACCGTGACCGCCAAGTGCCCCGTCGCAGACATGTTCGGGTTCTCCTCGGACATCCGCGGCTCCACCCAGGGACGCGCCATATGGTCCATCGAGAACGCCGGCTTCGAGAAGATGCTCCCCGACCTCCAGAAGAAGGTCGTGGCCGAGATCAGGACGCGCAAGGGCCTGAACCCTGAGCCGTACGACGACCGTTACTACTCCGGTCTGTAAACCTTAAATATCAAACCCCTTATCGCTGAATATCAATTCCTTCAGGAGGAAGAAAAATGGCAGAGAAAGAGCACATGAATCTGGTCATCATCGGCCACGTCGACCACGGAAAATCCACCCTCACCGGAAGGATCCTGCTCGAGACCGGTGCAATCGACCCGCACATCGTCGAGAAA
>JAFYAH010000019.1 GCA_017540825.1 Candidatus Methanomethylophilaceae archaeon
GTCGTCCGCCTCGGCGTAGATGTCGGTGTGGGACAGCTGGTAGGGCATCCAGCTCCTCTGTCCGAGAGGAACTCCGATGTCCTCGTTCATCATGGGGATTCCACGCTTCTTCGCGATCTTCATCGCGGCTTCCTGGAACTCGACTTTCGACTTGGACTGCTTCCATCCACCATAGCAGTAGTACTTGGTGGACATGTCAGTAGGCTCTTCTTTGAACTTCTTCTTGCATGCTTCCATGAACAGCTTCTCTTTTCCTGCCATGGTAATCACTCTCCCTTTACCTTCCAAGGCTGGTATCCGCCAAGGGTTCTCAGCTTGTGGATCCTGAGTCCGTATTCGGTGACCTCTTTGTCGTCCCTCATGTCGACGCCGTCGGCTCTGAAGATGGTGGTCCTCTTCTTGAGGTCGGACATGGACGCGGGCTTCCCGACGGAGATCCTCCTGTCGAGAGGAATGGCGACCTGGTCTTTGACGTAGACGACCTCTTTCTTCTGGGCGTCCCAGACGTACCTCTGCCAGCCGTCGAACATGAGTCCGTTCTCGTCGAGACGGCATGCGTGTCCGTGGACGGTCGCTCCCCTGATTCCGGTGAGGGCGGGGTCGAAGGTCTCGTTGTCGATCATCTCTTTGGCCATGCGCTCGAGGTCTCTCTCGCGGACCTCGATGATCTGCCTTCCGGAAAGGGTTCCGGTATCGATTCCCCTGTACCTGGAGAGGTACATCCAAGCCCTCTGGTAGGGCGAGATGGGAGCGAAGTAGACGGAGTCGGTGAACTGGATGTACCTGACACGGTCTCCGTGCTTTGCACCCTCGATGGGAGTGACGAGTTTCCTTATGGGGCAGTCGGGCTCTTTGCCCTCCTCTATTGGGGGGTGGATGGACTTGTAGTCCTCTCCGGGGTTCCTGTGTCCCATGATCCTGACGACATCGTCCTGGGAGACGTCGCGAAGCTTCTTGAGCTTGACTTTGGGATCCATATATCTCTTCCTGTTTTTAGCAGGGATGCTCTCTCCAGGATAGAACTGTCTCTTGTATGCCATATTTATGCACTCCTATAATCATGAAGCGTGGGCCTGTATTTCGAGTACCTGCCTACCTGCAGGCTGTATCCATGCTCGATGTGCTCGTTGCATGCAGCCTTTATCTGGTCCAACCTGGCTTCGAGGATCTCCTCGTCCTCGACGTCGAGCTCTATGTAGAACCCTCCTACGAGGTAGCGGAGCTCGACCTCCTGGCCGCCCACGTGAATGACCCTCCTCTCGGTGTGGTTGTTCTCGTGTCCTTTCCCCGGTCCGCTGTTGATCATCTTGGGGAGGCTCTCCCCGGTCATGTTGATCTGCCTGATGTCGGGTATGACATCGAGGGCGTTGAGCAGCTTCTCGGTGGTCTCGGCGCTGAGAAGGCGGTTGGTTATTATCTGGACCTCGGGAAGGGGCTTCCCGGCGTAGTCCGCTGTAGGCTTGGCAGGCGCTGACATAACAGGACCTCACAGTTTCTTTTTCACCTTCTTGGCCTCGGCAGCGACGAACTGCATGGGCTTGCTGAACGCTTCCATGTCTCCGAAGACCTCTTTGTAGAGTCCGGAGGTGGCCTCGGCAGAGAAGGTCTGGGTTCCTCCGTCCAGGCAGTTTCCTGCGGTGACGGCGGGGATCAGGACTCCTTTGGCGTGCCTGGTGACGACGTGGTTTCCGTGGAACAGACCGGGTCCTCCTCCTCCGTAGATGGAGTGGGAGAAGAACGACATACCGACTCCGACACCCTCGGACCTTCCGTAGTCCGCTCCGGGGAGGGCGGACTCGTGCTCGAGCAGGTCGTTGTAGTACAGGATGGTTCCAGGAACTCCCTGTGCAGCCCTGGCGGCTCCGACGTTGACCATGACGGCGGCGACCATTCCGGCGGACGCGTAGGCGTTCCATTTCGGGAGGTCGTCGGTGGTGTAGACCTTGTATCCGGAGGGGAGGGTCTTCTTCACGTGGATGACGCCGTCGTCGATTGCCCTCTCCATGAGGGACTCGATGACAGTTCCGACGGTTCCGGTCTTTCCGTTCTTCTTGACGAGAGAGTAGAGGAGGTTGTTAGCGTTGAGGCCCTCGTAGGCGAGAGCAAGGAGTGCACCCCTCTCGAAGTTACCGATCGCGTCTCCCATCTCGAAGGATCCGCACTGCTCGTAGATGGCGGAAAGGGCCACACCCTGCATCGCGTTCCTGTTGACCAGGGAGACGACGTGGTTGGCCATGATGTTCCTGAGGGCGAATCCGGCACCCTCGTTGTTCTGGGGAACCTCGAGAATGGATTTGACGTTGGCTCCCTGGAAGGTGATGGTCTGGGGGTATCTTCCCCAAACGGCCGCCTTGACCATGTTGGCTTTGTACATGGGGACGTCGAAGAGGTCGATGATTGCCTCGGTGGTGGCTGCGGCGGTTGCGGTGAATCCGGTGGTGTACTCGATACCGGCGTTCAGTCTCTCCTCAGGCACGACGACGATGATGTTGTTTCCCTTGACTTTGACGACAGTCCCGTCTCCGTCGTATACCTGGACTTTCTCTTTGATGGCAGCTGCGATCTTCTCGGCAGACTTGACGATGGGCAGGTCGAGCTCCTTTCCCTGGATGATGACTCCTCCGCCGGTCATGGATCCGGTTTTGAGAGCCTTCTCGATTCCGCCCAAGCTGACCGCGACGGTCCTCTTGGTGAGGGACACGATCTCTTTGATCGCATTGTTGCGCAACGGACTGATGGCTTCCAGCGGAATGTCTTTAGCGATGCGCTTTCCGTTGTCGTCATACAAGTCGATTACGTCCTCGTATTTTGGCATTTCATACCTCCTTTATTCAATAAATCTGCGGGATTCCTCTCGAAACCCCACATACCCCTTGCAATCGCCCTAAATGCGTCACCACATATAAAACCATACGAATAACGCCGATAAAATCGATTTTCAATGCTTCCCAGGCAGGCTGGCAATGTCGGAAGACGTAGCTTCTCAGAAGTCGGGCGACATATGTAATATAAATAGATTTGGCTGGATGGATGTATTCGCATAAACGATTAAAGGGCGTTGCACAACTAGTAGCAACAATAAATCTTAGAGTAATACACTTAAGACGAGCCTTGGCCTGGGCGATCATCGGGTATGCTCTTCCTTTTCGAGACATTAAATCATGATAAGATGCGTGAGAACACCGGAGACGGCCCGCTTGGCCCTTCGAGCCTTGGCCTTCGTCCGTCTCCGGCCTGCCATCGCCTTGCAGGGCATGCGCCGCCGGCTCCATTCCGCCGGATCGGACGCACGGGCTGCAGAGACGACCGCCTTCATTCGCGCTTCGCCTTGGCCATGACCCCGGACGAGTACTTCCTGAGGTGCTCGACGTATCCCGGGACCAGGCTGTACGGGATCCCGCATGCCAGCTCGTCGGCCGCCATGTCCGTCTTCTTCCTGCATCCGAAGCATCCGAGCGATACGTTAGGCGCGCCGGTGACGATCGGCACGGCGGTGACGTCCTCGCACGCGCACTGGAACGGGGACGTGCTGAACGCCATGCGGCCTCCTCCGTTCGCGGTGGACAGCGGGACGATCCAGTAGATCCTCTCGGGGATGTCGACGACGGCCACCACGTCGGGGACGAAGTCGGCGTCCTTCAGAGGGCAGACGACCTCGCCCTTGGTCTTGGGCATGGCGACGCGCTTGGCTATCATCTCGGCGGTGGCCTCCTGGGTGTCGTGTATGCCGATGCCGTAGTGGAACTCCCCGGAGACGACCTTCTCGGGAGTCTCGTTCATCCCGAGAGCGGAAGACCCCACCTTGCACCCCTGCTTCTCCAGTGGCATGAGGAGGGACTTCCCGGACTTGGCCGCGAAAAGGGCCTGGCAGTGGCTGAGCTGGCCTTCGGGCTCCGGATATCCTGAAGGGTACTCCTCTCCCTCCCTCACAAGCTTTATCGCCACGGGCTCTCCCCTGAGCCTGAGCGCCTCTTTCATCACGGATGCGTAATCCTTGTTGCGTTCGAGTATCTCGGACATGCTTGGTCATTCCACGGCCGACGATTAAAAGATAGCCGTGAACCGAGAATGTTTCAGGCGCGTTAAGGCTTCTGAAGGACCGCGGAACGGGAACAAAAAAGGAAAGGTGTTCCCCCGAAGGGGAACTTGGAAGGGATCACTCGCCCTTGACGGTCTTGGAGAAGGCCTTCATGTTCTCGTCGGGGGTCGCGACTGCGATACCGCATCCGGACGAGATGACGTTGAATCCGGCGTCGACGGACTTCTTGACGCCCTCGACGACCTCGGCAGGAGTTCCCTGGAAGAGAGGCCTGACGGATCCGACGTTTCCGACGAGGACGGTCTTGCTGCCGACCATCTCGACCGCCTTGTAGGGGTCGACCTTCTCCTCGATGGAGATGCCGGTGGTGTTGGTACCGACCATGTGGTCGAGGATCTGGGTGGTGTCACCGCAGATGTGGAGAACGGTGAACCTGTCCTGTCCGGGGGCGAGGGAGTCGCGGACGTACTGTCCGGAGGCCTGGTCGAACATGTCGGGAGCGAGCATATCGACGGAGGCGGAAGGCTCCGAGCACTGGACGACGTCGGCTCCGGCGTCGAGGAGGGCGTTGGTGTACGCCTTGACGATGGGGTTGACGGCGGCGACCCACTTCGCGACCTGGTCGGGGTCCATCATCATTCCGAAGACGATGCTCTCGGCGGAGACGAGGTTACCGGTGAGGGTGAAGGGTCCGGTGTTCCCGGCGACGACGGCGTATTTCTCTCCGTGGGACTTCTTGAGGATGCCCATGGCTTTGATGGCCTCGGCGGGCCTTCCGCCCTGGAGGAACTCCTCGGGGGACATCAGGACGGACGCGGGGTCGTCGTACTCGCCGGTCATGGGGTCGAACTTGAAGGGGTGCTTCTTGACCATGGGGTTGGCGTCTCTCTTGTCGACGGCGACGGTCGCTCCGAGCCTCTCGGTCTCGGCGGTAAGGCAGAAGGGAGCCCTGACGCACTCGAATCCGTCGTAGTCAGCCTGGGCGGCTCCGAGCTTGGCCATCAGCTCTGCGCTCTTGTGGGCCTCGGGCCAGGCGGCACCGCAAGCGTCCATCTGGGAGAGGGTCGCGGACTGGGTGAAGATCGCCGCGGGGGGCCTGTCCACAGATTCTTTTTTCATCGCTGCAAGTACTCTTTCTCTAGGAGTCATTGACATTGTGCTATTCTCCTTGTGCGTGGAACGGCTTACTGTTATTTAAGAGATAGACTCCTGCAACCGCATGAAAATGCACAATCTTAAACAAAGTTGCCGATGTGAGGCCTTATGTGGATACTAGCGCCCTGTATTCTGTCGCGGAGCATGGCGTTGGAACATGCATCCTATTCAAAGGCTGATGTCGGAGATGGTGCTCAGCGTGCCGAGCCTGATGATTCCCATGTCGGTGACCCCGTAGATGTCGGCGTTCTGGAAGTCTGACCCCTTGAGAGCGGGCGCCATGACGCACTTCTCGTCGAGGACCAGGTCGTTCCCGGACGCGAAGGGGCTGAAGGGCGGCAGCACTATGACCCCGTCCTCCTTGGCATGGACGAAGCACTGTATCTTCAGGCTCCCCCCGACGGATCCGGGTATCCTCACGGACGGGTGCTCGTGGCCTATGATCACCGGCCTCACCCCGGAGTCCACATGCCCGTGCTCCAGCCTGAAGCCCATGATGTTCACGTAGTCCACGGCCATGAACCCCAGGTCCGCGACGATGTTCTGGAGATAGTTGTCGTGGTTGCCTTTGATGGGGACGACCTCGGCGGCCTCTCCCAGAAGGCTGAATATCTTCTTGACCTCGTTCTTCTCCTCCCATCCAGAGCGCTTGAAGTCGTGCTTTATGTCGCCGAGGAGGACGACGCGACTGGGCTCGTACCTGCAGAGGATGTCGTTCAGCGCCTCGCGTATGGAGCCCGTGTTGATCCTTGGGAGGTAGACGCCTTCGTTCTCCAGGGCGCGCTCGTAGCCCAGGTGCAGATCCCCCAGGACGACGGTTGGCCCCTCGTCCAGGACGAGGCATCTGTCCGAAGTGATGCGGACGCCGGGCAGGATCTCCAAGGACCTCATGGCCGGCTGTATGCCTTTCTCTTAAAACTATATTTTCTAATAAGCCCAGGCGAGATCGCCATCCTTCCGGCACCTTGGAGTCCAGTATCTCCATGTATTCCGGGATCTCCGAGATCGGCTCGGAGAAGACGACCTCGGCCGGGATCCCTTCCAGACGGCTCCTGACCTCCTGCGCGGAAGGCCCGTCGAACGCTATGTACAAGGGGACGACGCGGATCCTGGTGTATCCACCTCCCACGAGAGCCGAGACGGCATCCTCCACAGGGCGGCCGTGGCGGCAGAACCCGTATTCCGCCCTCCATCCCGCCGACCTGAGCGCATCGGCGTAGAACTCCGCAACCTTCGCGCACTGGGAATGCGTCGAGCCGCGGGAGACCAGCAGGATGGCGGCTCCGTCCGGGCTCCCCTCCCTCCGCACGAGCGCCTCGGACATGCGCGGATCAGCCCCCAGAGCGGTGGCGAAGCGCGTGGCCACGTCCTTCCCGCCTATCATGGTCCAGGAGCCGCAGTTGTCCGGAAGGCGCAGGCCCTTGGGCATGAGCCACACCGTCTTCCTCCCCTCCGAGACGGACAACGGGACGATGGAGAACGTGTCCACGCCCTCCCTGTTCATGGAGAGCATGACCTCCTCCGCGCCGGGGCTCCCAGAATGATAGGCGACGCGGACCGTCTTCCTCCCTTTGGATTCCAGATGCTCAGCGAACCTCTCCGCCACCCTCCGGCCGCCCGGCGAGTCGGAATGCTGGCCCAGGACGATTATGCCCGTCTTCATGCTTGGACGTAGGCTTAACTTTTAGTAATACTTATGCAACGAGTAACATTTATAATTGAATCGTATTATCGAGCCCATGCAATCATCGGCGGATGTTCTCGACCCAGAGACCCTCAGGAGCCTGGGCAGACAGATTTACGGACACGAGATGTGGATCGCCGGCGTCGGCCGCGATGGGAACGAAATATTCGCATACGGCCTCTACGGGCACAAGATGGTCCCGGACAACCCCATGCCCACCGACTACGCCAACGTGCTCCTCTACGACGACAACGGGCGCGCCGAGAACCCGGACAGGGAGATCGTCAAGGACCCCCACGGATGGAGGTTCTCCTTCGAGGACAAGGGCGCGTCCGTGTACACGCTCTACATCGACTCCAACTCCACCTGGGTGACCGACGAGGAGGGCTGGCACAGAGGGACCAAGCGCGACTTCTCAGCGGTGAAGTACTCCGGCGCGTTCAACATGGTCGCGAAGAAGATCATATCCCGCGACGGGAAGGACCCGGGGTCCGTCATACACTCTCCGCTGGAGGTCATGCCTGCGGAAGCCACCCTGGAGGTCGGGTCCGTCGCGAGGATCAAGGTCCTTTACGAGGGCAAGCCCCTGCCCAAAGCCAAGGTCGTCTGCTTCTGCAAGGCCACGGAGTCCATGGAGCCCATGCAGACGAACGAGGACGGGATGCTGGAGTACCCTGTGAAGGAGAAAGGCGAGTACATGTTCATCGCAAAGCACGTGGACGCCGACAAGAAGGTCGACGACGAGTTCGACGAGACCTCGTTCACCACCACCCTCACGATGGAGACCCGCTGAATGCTCAGGATAATATCCACCGGCAAGGGAGGCGTAGGGAAGACCACCACGATCTCCACCCTGGCCACGATGATGGCCCGCGAAGGCAAGAAGGTGCTCGTCTTCGACACCGACCCCAGCATGAACCTGGCCATGACCCTCGGGCTTCCTTACCTCGAGGTCCCCACGATCACCGAGAACAAGGGGAGGATAAACGAGGAGCTGGACGAGGCGGAGGACGCCGCAGGGATCTGCCGCGACATACTGGAGAAGTACTCCCGCGTCAACCGCGACGGGATAAGGGTCATCGTCATGGGCGCCATACCCGACGAGGGGAACGGATGCCTGTGCTCGGCGATATCCATAGTCAAGATCGTGCTGGGATACGTGAGCTCCGACGGATGCCCCGAGAGGTACGACGTCGCCTTCGTGGACTCCCAGGCCGGCCCGGAGATACTGGGGAGAGGCCTGGCCAAGGACTTCGACTGCAACCTCGTGCTGACCGAGCCCACGCCCAAGTCCGCGGAGGTGTCCCGCCAGGTGGCCGTCCTGGCCAGGAACCTTGGGATTGCCAAGAGCCTGCTGGTGATAAACAAGTCCGAGTCCGAGGAGGACAGGGCGAGGATATCGTCCCTGGTCGGGATCCCGGTCGAAGATTCCCTGAGAGTGAGGTTCGACCGCAGCGTCATGGAGGCCGACCGGAACGACGTGTGCCTCCTGGACGCCTTCCCCGGATGCGACGCTGTCAAAGACATACGCGAGATAAAGAAGAGAATAGAGGGTTAAGAGATGTGCGAATTCACGGTTTATCTGAACGGGCGCGAGGACTCCGACGTCGTCGCGACGAACGTCATCAAATCGAAGATAAAGGAGGGGAACGTTTCCCTCATGGACAGCTCCGGCAAGACGTACCGCATCGAGAACGCGGACATCATGACCGTAGACTCGATTATGGCGGAGATGCATCTCAGGAGCAGGGCGTGACAAGATGATAGAGGAGTACATAGACGCTTTTCCGGAGCGCGCCTCCGACGGGAGGACGTACTACGACTTCACCAGGCTGCTGAGCGACAAGGACGGGTTCGAAGCCGCCATGAAAGGGTTCAAGGGCATGTTCGACAGGGAGGTGTTCGACGCCTTCGTCAGCACCGAGTCCTACGCGGGCATGTTCGCCGGCGCCCTCTCCCAGATGCTCGGAAAGCCCCTGATCCCGGTGAAGTACGAGGGGGGTTCCCCGGGACCGTTGTGTCCGAGGCGTGCCCCAAGACCAGCGGATGCACCAGGGTCGAGATGCGCCCCAGATGCATAGCCCCAGGCACCAGGGTCGTGATCATGGCCGACGTTCTGGCCACCGGGAAGACCACCTCTTCGATGATACGCCTGATCGAGAGCCAGGGCGGGACGGTGGTCCGCATAGGGTACATAGCCGAGCTGGCCGACCACGGCGCCAGGAAGAACAAGGTGCTCAAGGGGTACCCCTTCGAGTGCCTGGCCACCTACTGAAACTGCTCACGGCCGTCGGCTCCTCCCGGCGGCCATCCCTTTTATTCATCCCCTGAGGGCTGCTGAGAACGACCAGGACCCGTCCGATGCGCTCATCACGTACCTGTGGACGACCATCTTCCCGTCTATCGCGAATCTGCTTTGCGTCGAGCCGTGCTCGTAGGACCACCAGGTGCATTCGGCTCCGCCTATGGTCTCGACGTCGCCTTTGGTATAGATTGATCCGATAGGGACCTTGTCAGATCCGCATATCACGTCGAACGCCTCGTTCCCGCCGTTCAAGGAAGTGACGAAATGGTACAGGTAGTCCTGCTGGGACTCGTTGAGGTACTCGGACCTTCCCGTCCCGCTGGCAGGGGCGCCCTTGTACGTCCCGCCTTCCACGTCGTAGTCGTGCGGAGCGGTGAACTCCTTGTCCTGGTTGTCGAGCACCATGCTCATGATCCCGATGCCGGCGACCCCTATCATGAGGAAAAGGACGAGCACAGCATAAACGACCAGGGTCTGCGAGGATTCACCGGACAAATCGACACCGCGCCCTCATCTCATTTGGACATATAAACCAATTCATACGGGACCGGGATGCGGCCGGACCTCGCCGTCCGTTCAAAGCCCTTCCGACGAGGGGCTCTTTGCGAACAGCGAGGATCCGGGGTATTTCAGCCTGAGGGCGTACCATACGCATAGCATCATCATCAGCAGCCCGATGGTCATCGCGGCGTCCAGCGACCAGTATATCGCGGCCATGCTGAAGAAGGTGGAGATGTAATAGAACAGCAGGAAGAGGATCTCGCGGACGAACATGGTGACCGTGGCCAGCTGGGAGAAGCATAGGGCCTGGAGCACGGACGAGCAGACGCTGGTAAGGCATATCGGCAGCAATGCCAGGCCATATATCCTGATGACCATCGCGATCTCTGGCCTGAAGCGGGCCATGTCCTCCGAATAGGTGAAGGCGTAGGAGAACGGCTCGGCCAGAAGCAGAAGGACCGCGGTCAGGACCAGCGAGACCATGATGGATGACTTGAAAGCGTAGCGCATCCCGGCCATCACGTTATCGCTGCTCTTCATCCCTATGGAGTAGGACACCACGGGGATCATCGCAGCTGCTATGGCCTGCACCGGGACCATCGCCAGAGTTATGTAGCGGAACGGGAGGCTGTATGTTATCATCCCGTCCGTGCCGCCGACCACGACGACCAGCGCGTTCTGCGGTATCATCATCAGCGGGATAAGCGCCAGCTCCAGAGAGTGCGGTATGCCCACACGGCAGATGTCCCACACCTGCTCCTTCGCGAACCTGAACCCCTTGAACGGCGGCTTTATGAACATCCTGCCGGAAGCGTACCAGAACAGGCCCACGGAAGTGGTCACTATGAACGAGATTGCGGTGGCGAGGGCGGCCCCGAAGACGCCCATGTCCAGAACATAGATGAGGACGGGGTCCAGAGCTATGTTGATCAGGGACGCGGCGATCGACAGCGCTGAGGACCTCTTCGCCTCGCCTTCGGACCGGAGCATTCCCAGGATCACTCCGTTCAGCATGAGGAACGGGCTGAAGACAAGGAACGGGACGAGATAGTCCATGCTCAGGCCGACGTTCGATCCGCCGCTCATGAAGGATATCATCGGGGCGGCCACCACGTACACGGCGGCGGAGAGGCAGACGGAGACGACGGCTATCAGGACGAGGGACTGGGAGGCGAGGCTGTTCGCGCGCGAGTGGTCTTTGGCGCCCAGCGCCCTGGAGATCGCCGTGGACGCTCCCACCCCAAGGCCGGCGCCGATGTCTACCAGCAGGAAGTACAGCGGGCCTGCCAAGGTTATGGCGGAATTGGCGTCCGGGCCCAGGCCGGCGCACCAGAACGAGTCGATGTACACCTGCACGCTGGAGAGCAGGAAGGCGAACACCAGCGGCAGCGCCATGACCTTGATGGCCTTCGACGGGTCCTTCCCCATAAGCGCGATGCGCTCCGTCTCCTCCATAGCAGCCGTCCTCCCAGGATTTTGATAATGCAGGGGCCGGAGCCCCCGTCGGTTTCACGGCTTCCTCAGCACCAGGACGAACCCTCTGCCCAGCACTGGCCTGAGGTCCTCGGTTATCATCGGGTCCTCGAAGGCTGAGCACTCCTCGACCTCCATCCCCATCTTCCCGAGGACGTCCTTGTCCCAAGCGGGCCTGCTGACGGCGTCCAAGGGCAGCCGGGCATAGTATTTATCTATGACGTCGTACGCCCCCAGCCCCAGGTCGCGGCTCTTGTAGTTGGGGAAGAGAGACGGATCGGCGCCGGAAGCCTTCCAGTCGGCGATGTGTGCCTGCCAGTTGCCATCGGTGACGACCATCCTCCCGCCCTTCTTCAGGACGCGGACGGCCTCCTTCAGCGCCTCTTCGGGATGGAACAGGTTCCAGACCACGTTGCGCATGACGACCGCGTCGAAGGAGCCGTCCTCGAAGGGGAGGTCGTATGCGTCCGCGTTCACGAACTCCGCAGGCGCGTCGCACTCCTTGGCGGTGACCTCGGCCATCTCTATCATGGCGAAGGCCCTGTCCGCGCCGGTGACGTCGAACCCCATCTTCGACAAGGGCACGGCGACGGCTCCGGAACCGGTCCCTAGGTCCAGGACCTTGGATCCGCCGGGGATGCGCTTGGCGATCTCCTCGGCATAGGACCCCGCGCTGCCGCCTGCTATCATCACGGCGGTGCGGCCGCTGACGGTCCCGGCGATGGCGTTCCAGTACTCGTTGACGATGTACTCGTCCTCGTCCTCTTGTCCGGGCTTCTCCGCCCTGACCATGAACATGGGGCCCGAAGTCCCCCTGTCCTCGCGCTTCTCGTCTGGGAACAGATTCTCCTGCACGATTATGTTCACGTAGCGGAGCTTGAACAGCATGTTCCTGTCCCACTCCGGCCTGGGCGTCCCGATCATGGGACACTCCTCCCAGTACGTCCAGCGCACGTGGAAGTCGAAATGGTCTGTGTAAGGCTCCAGCCCGGCCTTCACATGCTCGCGCATGGCGGAGCGCATTATCCTGGCCTTCTCCTCGTCGAAGAGGTTCGCATAATGGTTCGCGTCGAAGACTAGGATCCTGCCCCCGGGGGCGAGCACCCTCCTCCACTCCCGGTAGCACTCGAACGTGTCTGGGAGCGTCCACGTGACCACCCTGTTGATTATCAGGTCGAACGTGCCGTCCGGGAAGTCGAGGGAGTTGGCGTTCATCACGCGGAAGTCGCACTTCAGGCCCTGCTCCTCGGCGTTCTCTTTCGCTACCTGGACCATCTCCTCGGTCACGTCTATGCCGACCGCGTCGTGGCCCATCCTCGTCAGGTTGATGGTGAAGAACCCGGGGCCGGTGCCGATGTCCAGGATCTTCAGGACGTCCTTCTCGGGGGCGTTGTCCAGTATCAGCTTGATCCAGCGGTCGCTGGTCTCCCTGTTCTTCAGCTCTTTCTTCACTCCTTCCTTGTACCCTCTGGCGGACTCCCCCCAGAACTTCAAGGTCGACTTGCTAGCTTCCTTCGCTATATGCATCACCTCTGTTTCAATCGATGTTTCCGAACTCGTCCATCATGGACTGCCCCAGTATCACTACAGGGGCGCCGTCGTCCTCTATGACCTTGCAATGGACGCCGTATACTGTTTCTATGTTCTCCTTGGTTATGACGTCTTCAGGCGGCCCGACCTTGTATATCACGCCCGGGGGCGACATCATGATGACCTCGTGGGCGTATTTGGCAGAGAGGTTGAGGTCGTGGCTTATCATTATCACGATCATCCCCTCGCTCTCGGCCAGCGCCCTGAGGAGCTCGACCACGTACACCTGGTACTTCACGTCCAGGTTGGCGGTCGGCTCGTCGAGTATCAGCACCCTGGGCTTCTGCACGAGGCCTCTGGCTATGGCCACCTTCTGATGCTGGCCTGCGGACAGCTCGCTGAAGAGCTTCTCGCTCAGGTCCTGGATATTCAGAAGGACCATGACCTTGTAGACCGCCTTCATCTTGGACTCCTCGGAATCCCCCGACCTGCGGTTCTGGCATCCTATGAGGATGGTCTCCAGGACGGACATCGAGAAGACGTCCTTGGAGACCACCGGGACGTATCCTATGAACTTGGCCACGTCCTTGTGCCTCATAGTCCTGATGCTGCGGCCGTTTATCAGGATGTCTCCCGAGGAGAGGTTCTCTATCTTGCTCATGCACTTGATGAGCGTGGACTTGCCGACACCGTTCGGGCCGACGACGCAGTACAGCCCGGGGCGGTCTATCTTGAGGTTTATGTCCCGGATGACCGTCTCCCCGATGCCGTAGCCGAAGCTGACGTCCTTCATCTCTATGACGACGTCGCTGATCTCGTCTACGTCGAGCTTCCTCTCGTCGGGCAGGGGCCTTTCCGGACCGCTCAGTTTTTCTGAAATGCTCGCCATTGCATCACCACGCGCTGTTCCCCTTCCTGACCAGAAGCCAGATGAACGTCGGCCCTCCGATGAAGGCCATGACGACTCCCACGGGCAGCACGGCAGGGTCCAGGACCGCTCTCCCCAGCAGGTCGCAGACGACCATCAGCATCGCCCCGAACAGGGCGGACGCTGGGAGGAGGTATCTGTTGTCGGCTCCGATGAATATCCTCACGATGTGCGGGGTCACCAGGCCCACGAAACCTATCACTCCGGTGAAGCTCACGACCCCTGCGCAGATCAGGCCGGTGACGGCCAGCAGGAACACCCTGAGCCTGTGGGGATCGATTCCGAGAGCCTTAGCGTTGTCGTCTCCGGTAGCCAGGACGTTTAGCTTTCCAGACAGTATCTGTATCACTATAGTCCCGACTATCACCACAGCTGCCATGTAGAGTATGTTGTCCCACGTGACCTTTGCCAGGCTGCCGACCTGCCACTGGTATATCGACGCCAGGTCCTCGGGAGAAGACCATAGCATGAACACGGTGGTCAGGGCGTTGAAGATGTACATCAGCCCGATCCCGAACATTATCATGACGGTAGGGGAGGATGCCGACCTGTGCTTTGACAGCAGGATGATGGCCACTATGGGCAGCAGGGAGAACACGAACGCCATGATCACCGTAGGCGTGCTGTTTACTACCGAAAGGCCCATCGTAATCGCGAGCGTGGCTCCAAATGAAGCCCCGGAAGAAACGCCCGTGGTATACGAGTCGGCAAGTGGGTTGCGCAGAACGGACTGCAGAACCGCACCGCAGACGGCCAAGCCTATTCCGCCGAAGATGCCTGCGACGATCCTCGGCGCCCTCACATTCACTATGATGAAATCCATGCCGGCGTTCTGGACGTTCCCGGTGATGTGATTCCAGATGGTGATGTACGTGTCGGCGAAGCTTATGTCCAAGGGGCCGTAGGCTATCGCATATCCCGCGGCTACCACCGTGACGACCACGCACATCACTATGAAGAACAGGCGTCTGCGGATCGTGCGGTGGTAGTCCGCCATATGCTTGCGATATCCATCGGAATCGTCCTGGTCCGTCCTGGACCATTCCCGGACCAGCCTGGACATGGGCTTCGCTATCAGAGGGTCCTCTTCAATATCTTCAATGAATTTCATGTCTCTTCCGTGAACAATGGGCCCCTCCGAAGAGGGGCATGGTTTATTCAGGCGACGACGAACGGAGCGTTGATCGTCTTCTTTATGCTGTCCACAGTGTAGCTGCCGCCGAGGAAGTTGTTGTAGTAGTAGACGAGGTCGCCCCATGCGCTCTCCTCGCTGTAGTCCGCGGTCCCGTACACGTAGGTGGACAGGATGGGCAGGAGGGCTATGCTGGACGCGCTCCCCATGACGGAGAAGGACACGCCTATGATCTCGCCGTCGTAGCCGGCGCTCCTCAGCCAGCCGGCGATGTTGTTGACGGTGGCCACGTAGTCCTCGTAGGTGTTGACCGAGACGGCCTCGACGAAGATGACGTCGGGGCTGTACTTCAGGATGTTCTCCACGGAGAGGCCGGTGATGTAGCCGCTCTCCCCTATCGGATAGGCGTTGGTCATCTTGAGGTTGACGACGGTCGCCACGTCGGCGTAGTTCTCCAGGCCGGTGGACATGGTGTCCATCCCGAGGTCGGCTGCGGACTTGCAGGAGTGCGAGGTGAGCAGGATGTAGCTCTTCTCGTCGCCGGGAGCGATGCCGGCGGTCGCCTTGCTGAGGATCTCGTTGATGTTGTCCATATAGTCGAGGTACTGCTGGTACTTCGCGTTGTCGAAGCAGTCCATGAGGGCCCCCAGGGTTATGGTGGCGGCGATCCCCTCGATGCCGTTTATCCACCTGGCCTCGTGGAGCTTTATCTGGTCGATTGGGAATGACGAGTAGCCAGCCTTCACCTTGCTGTCGAACGTCGAGTCGTAGACGTAGCCTCCCTGGCCCATGACGACGGTGGCCCCGGAGCTGACGACCTTCTCGTAGTCGAAGGGGTAGGACCCGAGCCTCGTCCACTTGGACGCGCCTGGATAGACGGACTCGTCGTAGTCCCCGTCGAGCGTGGCGGTGATCCTGTCGTACTTGCCGAGGATCTTCAGCAGGTCCGCGTCCATCGAGCCGCCGATGGCGATCTTTCCGGCGAGCGGGAAGGTGATCTTCACGGTCTCCAGCAGGTCGTTGACGTAGAACATGGGCGAGGTCTTCCTGTCGAGGAAGCATCTGAGCAGGTCCACGTCGGCCTTGGTTATCTTGCCGTCGGCGTTGGTGTCGGCCAAGGGGTTCTTCTTCTTGTCCCAGGTCGCTTTGCCGTCGACATAGCTCTGGATCAGCCTGACGTCGCTGTCGTCCAGGAAGACGTCGTTGTTGGCGTTCCCGAACACGAGGAGCTTGGTGTCGATCGACTCGACCTTGGCCTTTCCTGAGTCGGAGGTCAGGCAAGTGAAGGGATCCACGTCCGCCGAAGGGTTGCCGCTGACTATGAAAGGCGCGATTATGGTCTTCTTGATGGAGTCGACGGTGTAGTTCTCGCCGAGGAAGCTGTTATAGTACTTCACCAGGTCCCTCCAGGCGCTGCTCTCGCTGTAGTCCGCGGTCCCGTACACGTAGGTGGACAGGATGGGCAGGAGGGCTATGCTGGACGCGCTCCCCATGACGGAGAAGGAGACTCCGATGATCTCGCCGCCGTACCCCGCGCTCCTCAGCCAGCCGGCGATGTTGTTGACGGTGGCCACGTAGTCCTCGTAGGTGTTGACCGATACAGCCTCGACGAAGATGACGTCCGGGCTGTACTTCAGGATGTTCTCCACGGAGAGGCCGGTGATGTAGCCGCTATCGCCGATGGGGTAGGCGTTGGTCATCTTGAGGTTGACGACGGTAGCCACGTCCGCATAGTTCTCCAGACCGGTGGACATGGTGTCCATGCCGAGGTCGGCGGGGGACTTGCAGGAGTGCGAGGTGAGCAGGATGTAGCTCTTCTCGTTCCCCGGCGTTATGCTGGAAGTGGCCTTGTCGAGTATCCCGTTTATGTTGTTCATGTAGTCGAGGTACTCCTGATACTTCGCGTTGTCGAAGCAGTCCATGAGGGCCCCGATTGTGATGGTGGCGGCGATCCCCTCGATGCCGTTTATCCACCTGGCCTCGTGGAGCTTTATCTGGTCGATGGGGAAGGATGCGTATCCGGCCTTCACCTTGCTGTCGAAAGTCGAGTCGTAGACGTAGCCTCCCTGGCCCATGACGACGGTGGCTCCGGAGCTGACGACCTTCTCGTAGTCGAAGGGATAGCTTCCGAGCCTCGTCCACTTGGACGCGCCCGGGTAGACAGACTCGTCGTAGTCTCCGTCCAGGGTGGCGGTGATCTTGTCGTACTTGCCGAGGATCTTCAGCAGGTCGGCGTCCATGGATCCGCCTATGGCGATCTTTCCGGTGAGCGGGAAGGTTACCTTAACGGTCTCCAGCAGGTCGTTGACGTAGAACATGGGCGAGGTCTTCCTGTCGAGGAAGCACCTGAGCAGGTCTACGTCGGCAGTGGTTACGGCTCCGTCTGCGTTGGTGTCGGCCAGAGGGTTCTTCTTCTTGTCCCATGAGGACCTTCCGTCCACGATGTCCTGTATGAACGTCACGTCGTCAGCGTTCAGATAGACGTCGTTGTTGGCGTTACCGAACACGAGAAGCTTGGTGTCGATCGACTCGACCTTGGCCTTGCCGGAGTTCGGCGTGAGGCAGGACTGCGGGTCAATGTCTTCATGGGTGTCTCCGTAGACGAACGGGGCTATCGTGGTCTTCTTGATGGAGTCCACGGTGTAGCTGCCGCCGAGGAACTTGTTGTAATATGTCACAAGGTCGTTCCAGGCGCTGCTCTCGCTGTAGCTGGAGGTACCGTACACGTAGGTGGACAGGATGGGCAGGAGGGCGATGCTGGACGCGCTCCCCATGACGGAGAAGGACACCCCTATGATCTCGCCGCCGTACCCCGCGCTCCTCAGCCAGCCGGCGATGTTGTTGACGGTGGCCACGTACTCCTCGTAGGTGTTGACCGAGACGGCCTCGACGAATATCACGTCCGGGCTGTACTTCAGGATGTTCTCCACGGAGAGGCCGGTGATGTAGCCGCTCTCGCCGATGGGGTAGGCGTTGGTCATCTTGAGGTTGACGACGGTAGCCACGTCGGCGTAGTTCTCCAGGCCGGTGGACATGGTGTCCATCCCGAGGTCGGCGGGGGACTTGCAGGAATGCGAAGTGAGCAGGATGTAGCTTTTCTCGCTCCCCGCAGGGATTCCGGATGTCGCTTTGCTGAGGATGGAGTTGATGTTGTTCATGTAGTCGAGGTACGCCTTGTACTGCGCGTTGTCGAAGCAGTCCATGAGGGCCCCGAGGGTTATGGTAGCGGCGATCCCCTCGATACCGTTGATCCATCTGGCCTCGTGGAGCTTTATCTGGTCGATGGGGAAGGACGAGTAGCCGGCCTTCACCTTGCTGTCGAACGTCGAGTCGTAGACGTAGCCTCCCTGTCCCATCACCACGGTGGCCCCGGAGCTGACGACCTTCTCGTAGTCGAAGGGGTAGGTCCCCAGCTTGGTCCACTTGGACGCGCCCGGGTAGACGGACTCGTCGTACTCCCCGTCCAGGGTGGCGGTGATCCTGTCGTACTTGCCGAGGATCTTCAGCAGGTCGGCGTCCATGGATCCGCCTATGGCGATCTTTCCGGCGAGCGGGAAGGTTACCTTAACGGTCTCCAGCAGGTCGTTGACGTAGAACATGGGGGACGTCTTCCTGTCGAGGAAGCATTTCAGGAGGCCCACATCCTCTTTCGTTATCTTTCCGTCGGCATTGGTGTCCGCCAAGGGGTTCTTGGACTTGTCCCATGTGGACTTCCCGTCCACGATGTTCTGTATGTATCTCACGTCCTCGTTGTTGAGGTAGACGTCGTTGTTGGCATTCCCGAACACGAGGAGCTTCGTATCGACCGAGCCGACGGTGGCTTTGCCGGAGTTCTCGGTAAGATAGTCTCCCGTGTCGGTGTCGGTGCCGCCTTTGTTGTCGCTCCCGCCGTTGTTCAGCAGCAGGAAAGCGCCTGCGACAGCGACCGCCACGACGACAATAGCTGCAATCGCAATCAGTGCTTTGCTATTCAAAATAACACCTTGGATGATTACTCCAGACTCATAAAAAACTAGTCTCTATATATAAATAACGATAATATGGTATTACTTTTTGATACAATAATGTGTAATTTTATGATTTACCAAATATTGTTCTAAGTATCTATTCATACCTGCAGTCCAGCACAGCCGATCGGATCCTGGCCGTTCGACGCTTCCTCGCGACCACTATGAAGGAGTCGCCCACGATGCCGCGTATGCCGCTCTCGACCAGCATGTCCTGGAACGGCATGCTGTCGGTCACCTCCATGCCCAGGGCGCCCAGCTCGTGGACGTCCCATGCCGGACGGGACGCCCCGGTCAGGGGGAGCCTGCGGAACACGGGGTCGATGACGTCCGTCCCTCCGAAGCCGCTCTCTCCTCCCCTGTTCCTCACCCCGTCGTTGTTCTTCCTGGGACGACTGGAGTCCAAAGAGTCCATCCAGTCGGCGTCCACGATTATGAGCCTGCCTCCAGGGGACAATATGCGGCAGGCCTCCGAGAGAGCCTTCTCCGGATCGAAGAACGACCACAGGCAGTTGCGCATGACCGCCACGTCGAAGGAGCCGTCCTCGAAGGGCAGGTCGCAGGCGTCCTCGTTCAGGAACTCTGCCGCGGAACCCGCCTCTTCGGCGCACCTCTTCGCCTCCTCCACCATGAACGAGGACCTGTCCACCCCTGCCGAGCCGTGGCCGGAAAGGGACGCCGCGATCGCCAGGAATCCGGCCCCGCAGGCGATGTCCAGGAACTTCGCCCCGGCCGGGACCCATTCTCTGAGCGACTCGAAAAATCCCATCCCTCTGCCGTCCGCGCATATCCTGTGGCATGTCCCGCTGTCGAACGGCGCGACGCCGTCCCAGTACTCGTCGGCCAGGAACCTCCTCTCCTCCTCCGGGGACGGCTTTCTGGCGCTGATCAGGAACAGGGGGGCGGGCGCCTCGGGATCGGGCATCCTGTCCAGCGGACCGCCGACGAGCACTTCCTCCTCGGCCATGATGTCCAGGAAGCGGAGCTTTATCAGCACGCTGCGGTCCCATTGCGGACGCTTCACCCCGAGCATTGGACGCGTCTCCATGTATGTGCTGCGGAACATGAACCCCGAGTTCACCGTCCCGGAGTCCTGGCCGGAGATCCTCATGTTCCTCACGAGCTCCCTGAACATCCGGTCATGGTCCCGGTCGAAGAAGTTCCAGTTGAAGTTGGAGTCGAATACGAGTATCCTGCCGCCCGGGGCGAGGACCCTCCTCCACTCCCGGTAGCACTCCTCCATGTCGGGGACGGTCCAGGTGACGTTGCGGCTCAGGACCAGATCGAAGGTGTCCGACTCGAAGTACAGCCTGTCGGCGTTCATCTGCCGGAAGTCGCACTCCGCCCCGAACTCCTCGGCGTTCCTCCTGGCCACCTCGAGCATGCCCTCGCTGAGGTCCACGCCCGTGGCCTGGTGCCCGTCCAGGGACAGGGCTATGGTGAAGAACCCCGGCCCCGTGCCTATGTCCAGCACCCTGAGCCTATCCTTCTTCGGGGCGTTGTCGTACACCATCCTCATCCATACGTCCTTGTCCGACGACGACAGCTGCCTCTCCACTATCGCCCTGTACTCCTCGGCGGCCGCGTCCCATGCCTTTCTCGTCTTGGCAGCATCGTCCATCATGTCGATTGGATGCAACGTCCTGACTGCTTAATCATATGTTTCCCGCAAGAAGTACCATAACCAGGATTCGAATCCATGGATGTTCATTCCGATTGGGGAGCGGACTTTTTTCTGCGTGGGCGTGTATCCTTGCTCCCTTTCGGCCTTCCTCTCTTCTTCACCACATAAGGGACCACAGGTTTGACGAGGATGCCGACCTCGGACGCGAATTCCGCGTCCGTCAGAGCCGTCCTGTTCATACGCCATTCCCCATCGTCCGCCGAGCGGACCATCTTGAATCTCGCCAGGCGATGCATGGCATCGCCGTAGGTGCATTTCTCCAGGATATTCTTCGAATCGAGATACTTGTACGCCCTCGCCGACATTATGGCGGCGAGGTAATCGACGAACTCGCTGGCG
>JAFYAH010000072.1 GCA_017540825.1 Candidatus Methanomethylophilaceae archaeon
CGAGAGATATGCCGCGGACGGAGAGACCATCATCGTCCCTGGCAAGGTCCTCGCAGCAGGTAGCATCAGCAAGAAGATCACCGTGGCCGCATACAGCTTCTCCGAGGCTGCAGCTAGCGCTATCGCGGCCGCAGGCGGAAAGACCATGACCCTCGAGGAGCTTGCAAAGGCCAACCCCAAGGGGACTGGCGTCAGGATCATGAGGTGATTTCGATGGTTACAGTTATCGACGGAAGGAACCTCGTCCACGGGAGGCTCGCGAGCATCATCGCGGAGAGGATCATGGACGGAGAGGAGATTGTCGTCCTCAATGCCGAGGCCATCGTCATCACCGGAGTCAAGGAGAACGTTTTCCAGGACTTCAGGGCCAAGGTCATCCGCGGAGACACCACCAAGAGGAAGGGACCTTTCTACCCCCGCAGGGCGGACCTCCTGTTCAAGAGGTGCGTCAGAGGGATGATCCCCTGGACCTCCACCAGCGGAAGGGAGGCTTACAGGAGGCTTCACGTCTTCGTCGGCACCCCCAAGCAGTTCGAGGACGTGGAGAAGGAGAGGCCTGAGGAGGCTTGCAGAAAGATCACCGGCAAATACACGACCCTGGGAGCCGTTTCCAAATTCCTGGGTTCCAACGTGAGATGATCCCATGGTTGAGTGCGTAAACACAAGCGGAAAGAGGAAGACCGCAATCGCTAGGGCGGTCGTCAAGGCCGGCACCGGCAAGGTCACCATCAACAAGGTCCCCTTGGACGTCTTCACCCCCGAGCTCGCCAGGCTCAAGATCGAGGAGCCCCTCGGGCTGGTCCCCGAGAAGGCCGAGAACGTCGACATCGCCGTCCTCGTCAACGGCGGAGGGGTCATGGGACAGGCGGCAGCCGCCAGGACCGCCATCGCCAGGGGGCTCGTGGAGTTCTACAAGGACGAGGAGCTGGAAGCCGTCTTCAGGGCCTACGACAGGACCCTGATCATCAACGACGACAGGCGCAAGCTCCCCAAGAACCCGCTCGGACCCGGCGCCCGCGCCAAGAAGCAGAAGTCCTACCGTTGAAGTGATAGCATGATAATTCCGGTTAGATGTTTCACATGTGGCAAGGTCGTAGGCTCGTCCTACTCCGTGTACATCGATCGCGTCAGGAACGGGGAGGACCCCAAGGCGGTCCTCGACGACCTGGGCTTCGAGAGGTACTGCTGCCGTAGGATGATCGTGGCTCACGCCGATCTGATCGGAGAGATCGCTCCTCTCGGATGATTTCCAACGCCGTTCGGGACATCCCGGGCGGCAACGAAACCCTTTACTTTTTTTTTGCATCTGCGGCCGCTTCAGCCGACCTCGTCGATGCGCGGGATGCCGTCCATGGCTCCCCTCTTCGAGCATGACAGGGAAGCAGCCTTCACGGCGAGTCCTATGGAGTCCTCCAGGGACGATCCTCTGGACAGGGACGCCGCGAGATATCCCGCGAACGTGTCCCCTGCGCCGGACGTGTCCACGACATCCGTCGCAGGCGCCGGGACCGTCCCGCTGCGGCCGCCGTCCATATAGAAGCAGCCGTCCTTCCCGAGGGTGACGACGACCGTCCCTGCGCCTTTGGAGACGAGCGCCCTGCACCCGTCCTCGACATCGTCCGTTCCGGCGCAGGACTGGAATTCCGACCTGTTGAGGATCAGATAGTCGGACATGCGGATCATCTCGTCGTCCATCTGCCTGAACGGGGCGGGGTTGTACATCGTCGCTACGCCGCTTTCCGACGCTATCCTCATGGCGGCGGCGTTCGTCTCCGGAGGGATCTCGTTCTGCAGCATGAGGACGCCGCATCCCGCTATGGAATCCCGCATCTTCTCGACATCCTCGGGAGACAGCAACATGTTGGCTCCTCCTATGACGGCTATCCGGTTCTCGGAGCGGCTGTCGACCTCGATGAACGCCTGGCCGGTGTCGCAGCTCTTCAGGACGATGTCCAGCCCCATTCTCTCCTTCGAGAGCCTGTCCTCGACGAACCTCCCTTCCGCATCGTCGCCCAAGGCGGTGGCGAAGGACACGTCGGCGCCCGCCCGTGCGGCTGCGACCGCTTGGTTGGCCCCCTTCCCTCCGCAGGACACCCTCTTCCCGTTCGCATGGACGGTCTCTCCGGGCGAAGAGAACCTGTCGAGATAGATCACCGTATCGACGTTCGAGCTGCCTACGACCATCACTCCGTTCTTCATGGCCATCGCCTCCCGTTATCCTGCCAGTCAAGCGGATGAGCAGATATGCAGGCATTGGGACTTTGTTCGGATGTCTTGTAATAGAACACAAGGTTTATAATCATGTATACTTTCACGCCTTTTGTGGGCCCGTGGGGTAGCTTGGTATCCTTCGTGCTTGGGGTGCACGTAACTCCAGTTCAAATCTGGGCGGGCCCACTTGTATATTGTGCCATCAAGCATAATCTATGACCTTTTTTTTTCACAATCTGGTTGATAGTGCTGTGTTCTTCTAAGTCGTCTTTGGCTCTTCGGAATAGTGGCAGAGGGAGATTGTCGATCATCTGTTTCCCAACGTCGAGGACGGTGGATATGAGGATCTGATGACCCATGGTCCGAGAAGCAGGCGAAGCACTATTTGGCGAATATTTCGAAGAGAGCATCAAACGGAGAATCCTGAGTTCACGACAGAGCTTCAAGATCCACCGTGGAAGTGAGCACCATCAAGAGACCCGAACTCTCGTTTTAAACTCCGATCTTTTGTAACAAGTTGATTGCTGGCTCTCCATGCATTTATATATTAAAACATTGTTATATTATAACAATGACTTATGACTTCGTCCAGAAGGTCGGCAACAATTACTACCTCTA
>JAFYAH010000020.1 GCA_017540825.1 Candidatus Methanomethylophilaceae archaeon
ATTTTCCGATACGCAACCATAAGAAAAATCAGTCAAATTGAAATAAAACAGCTCGATAAGAGGGGGTTTATTGAAGCTCATCGCGCTATAATGGGCAACTTGATGTCAAATAGAGAATCAGATTAGCACTCGGTCAGTCTATTGCTAATTTTTGGTTCATCTTAGGCTCAAGCATCTCGACAACGGTCTTCTTCAGAACAGGCATAACTCCATTTTCCTCCGAAATATATCTGGATTATGTTTCAATGACCTATTATCCTATTGTAACTTGAGCACGCAATTAATTAATCTAATAACGTTTATACAAACTCGGATTATTAATCCAGATGATCAAATGACCGAATAGACAATGGTGCCCGCAGCCATCGCCGATTTTGTCCAGAACAGCGGTGGCGGAGACAATGATGAGGGAAATACCTCGTCGTATCCGTTCGTCAGCTCAAGAAATCCGGTGCATGGAATCTCCGACTATAACAGATATCCGATTGCCGGCGGAATCAGACCCGACCCCAACTGGAACAACGATGGCTACAAGATGAGCTGCTCTCTCGCCGATGACAAATACCGCATCGTCCAGCTCGACCCTCCCCTACCCTTCGTCAAAAGGCTGATACCATGACCTTCTACAACGAACTTGAAAAGGACCCCATGCTCAGCAAGGCGGTCGTCGACACCATAGACGAATGGGACACCGGAATCCAGAGCGACGACATGAGCTTCACGGAGACCGTGAAGGAGTACAAGCGCCTGCAGAGGATGAAGTACGTATTCATCGCGGTCTGCGCGGCGGTCATCGGGATCGTGGCCGGATACTCGATCACCATAGGTTCTTACGACATCGGATTCGTCCAGGCTTACGAGATCATCTGGGACCACATCCGCGGCATAATCCCCGAGGACATGACTACCGAGCACTACGTGGTCTGGAACCTCAGGCTGCCTCGCGTGATCATAGGGGTGTTCGGAGGAGCCGGGCTCGCAGTTGCCGGAGTGGTGATGCAGAGCATCCTGAAGAACCCCCTGGCAGACTCGTACACCACAGGAGTGTCTTCCGGAGCCGGATTCGGGGCCACCCTTGCGATGACCACCGGCCTGGCCGTCGGCTCCTCGTACGGGGTCATCACCCTCGCCTTCCTCTTCTCCCTCATCCCCACCGGGATCATAATAGCCATATCCAAGATGTCCAACGCCTCCCCGACGACGATGATCATGGCCGGGATAGGAACGATGTACATCTTCAACGCAATGACCACGGTGATGATGCTTTGGGCGGACCCGCAGGCCCTGGCGCAGATATACGCCTGGCAGGTGGGATCCCTGGGCAACGGCGGAGTGTCAATAGAGAACGCCCCCATCGTCATCGTTGCCGTCCTGGCGTGCGTCATCGTGATACAGCTGATGGCTGGCAAGATCAACGTTCTGGCAACCGGGGACGAGAGCGCCAAGGCTCTGGGGATAGACGCGGACAAGATGAGGATCCTGCTCCTGCTCATAACCGGGATGCTCGCGGCGGCCGTCGTGAGCTTCGTAGGGCTGGTAGGGTTCGTAGGGCTCGTCACGCCGCACATATGCCGCATGTTCATCGGAGCGGACAACAGATACCTAATCCCCGCCTCCGCCCTCTTCGGAGGGATGCTGATGATCGTCGCCGACCAGATCGGGAGGGTCGCGCTCTCCACGCCTCTGCCCGTCGGAGTCGTCATGTCCTTCATCGGAGGGCCGGTGTTCATCTGGCTCATCCTGAGGAAGAGCAAGAACGTATGGTGATCCCATGACCAAGATAGAATTCCAGAACGTGGACTTCGGATACGACGCCGACAGCCTGGTGCTGCACGACATCAACCTGACCATTGACAAGCCCGGGTTCTACTGCATCATCGGGCCGAACGGCGTGGGGAAGTCCACCATAGTGAAATGCCTGAACAAGATCAACATCCCCCTCAAGGGGAAGATCCTGATCGACGACGTGGACATATCCACCCTGAAGTACCACGACATATCGAAGACGGTGGGGTTCGTGCCCGTGTTCTCGCAGGACGCCTTCTCCATGAACGTCATCGACACCATCATGGTCGGAAGGTTCAACCACACGAAGACCTGCACCAAGGAGGAGAACCTCCGCAAGGTGTACGAGGCCATGCGCCTGATGCGCATCGAGGACCTGGGATACAAGAAGTTCAACGCCCTGTCCGCAGGACAGCACCAGAAGGTGGCCATCGCCAGAGGCATCGTGCAGGAGACCCCCGTGCTGATACTGGACGAGCCCACCGCAAACCTGGACGTGAAGTACCAGGTGTACGTGATGGAGATGCTCAGGGCGGTCTGCGAGAAGCGCAACCTCATCGTCCTGACCATCAGCCACGACCTCAACATCACGGCCAAGTACGCGCACAAGGTCATCATGCTGGCCAGGCCGGGGAAGGTGTACGCCTTCGGGTCTCCCAGCGAGGTCCTGACGCAGGAGAACATAACCGAGGTGTACGGGGTCAACTGCCGCATCATCGAGGACGTGCACGTCTCGGAGGAGGATCCGGACTTCAAGGTCGTCATCCCTCACATCATCCTAGACGAAGCGCTGATGGACAGGGCCGACTGATCCTGAAAAGAGGGGATCTCCCCTCTAAACCATTTACATGCCTTTTTATTGCAATTGGACCATGCATCCGTATACGGAGGCAACCCCATGGACGCAGAGGAGATAACCATCGACTACTGGACCCGGTCGGCGAAAGGATACAAGAAGCATGTCGAGGAGTCCTTCAACGGCGAGGAAGAGGAGAGATGGCTCGGTTTCATCCTGTCCCGCGCGCCCGAGAAGAGAAGACTGCGGATTCTCGACGTCGGCACCGGCCCAGGGTTCTTCACGATCATACTGAACCGGGCCGGGCACGAATGCGTCGGGATCGACGCCACCGAGGCGATGATAGAGGCGGCCAGGGACAACGCCAAGAATCAGGGAGTGGAAGCGACTTTCCGCCTGATGAACGCCGACGACCTCGACTTCCCGGACGGCTCGTTCGACCTAGTGGTCAGCCGCAACGTCACCTGGACCCTCCCCGACATGGAGCAATGCTACAGGGAATGGCGCAGGGTCCTGGCGCCGGGAGGGGTGGTGCTGGTGGTCGACGCGAACTACTACTGCAACCAGTTCGACGACGCGGAGAGGAAGGAGTACCTCCGCCTCATGCGCCAGGACATCCTAGAAGGGACGATGCACGACGACGACCGCGACGACTTCCACATCAGGGCGGAGTACTGGGAGACCCGCCCCATGGCCGGCACGGACCGCCCCAGGTGGGACGCCAACGTCCTGCACAGGCTGCGCTACGTGGACATCATGGCCGAGGAAAGGCCCGAAAGGCTCCAGAAGCCAGGCCCGAAGAGGACGTACAGCCTCATGGGGTACTTCACGGTGTCCGCGAGGAAGCCGCATCCTGACGAGTACGACTCCGTGTTCCTCAAGGAATACTGGGAAGGGATCTCCGGATGCATGAGCGCCCATTCCCGCATGGCCCTGGACAACGGCTCCGCGGACGCGTTCGTGCGCTCTCTCGGCATACCTGATGGATGCAGGGCGCTGGACGTCGGGTGCGGAGGAGGCGCCGTGACCATAGCCATGCGCAGGTCCGGGATCGAAGCGACCGGCGCCGACTACGACGGGACCGTCCTGGAGATGGCCAGGATGAACGACGATGGCGCGGAGCTGGTCGAAGCCGACGCATGCGATCTGCCTTTCGCGGACGGCTCGTTCGACGCCGTGGTCATGCGGAACGTCGCATGGGCCCTCTTCGAGCCGGAGAAGGCCTACAGGGAAGCCTGGAGGGTCCTGAAGGATGGCGGGACCCTTCTCGTCGCCGACGGCCCGTGGAAGAAGGCTCTCGCAGAGGTGCCGGTCGAGGAGATGCCTATGTTCGTCCGTCGCGACCTTGGGTTCGGAGGGACCTCCGTGACGGAGGACATAATGTCCCGCCTGCCTCTGTCGCAGGCCGAAAGGCCGGGATGGGACGCTTCCTGCCTCGAAGGGATCGGTTTCGAAGTCGAAGCCAGCGATTTCAAGGATCCTATGCTCCCGCCGTCCGCAGATTCGATCTCCGGACGCGGATTCCTGATAAAGGCCGTCAAGCGTCCTCGATCCTCGGCTCGACGGATGCACCGCCCTCTCGGACATGGCCAAGGCGCGCCGGTACAGCCAGTAGTTCAGGATTATCCCGAAGTAGTTCATGAACACCAGGGCGTAGATGATGGCCTCGAACCCGTACTGGCAGACCGCGCCGAAAAGGGCCAGCTTGATTATGGACCAGACCAGGTTGATGTTCATGGCGTCCTTGGAATGCTTCATGGACTGCAGCGTCGACGTGAGGAACCCGCGCACGGAGTTAGCAGGGATGAAGACGGCGAACCACCTGATGGTCCAAACAAGCTGAGGACGGACCTCCATCATGGACTCCTCGTAAGTGAATATCATCGCGAAGTAGTCAGCCAGAACGAAGAGGACGACAGACAGGGCGACCGTTACGAGAAGAGACCACTTGAACGTGAACCGGAAGCCCTCCTTCATCTTCGGGATGCTTCCGGAGCCGAAGGCGGCTGCGCACACGGGGATCATCGCGGCGGCGAGAGCCATCGAAGGGAGGTTCACGAGGGAGACGTACCTCCATGGCAGATTGTACAGCATTATGGCCAGGGTTCCTCCTGCGATGACCAGGAACAGCCTCTGAACTATGTCCGTTACCGCCGTTATGAGCTGCTCGCCGGTCTTCGGCCCGGCCACCTCGAACAGCTCCTTGCTGTAGCTCTTGTCGTCCTTGGCCGCCCTCATGGAGAGCTTCACTACGGTCGAGCCACTTCTGTACCAGCGGAATCCTATGAGCATGGAGGCCGCATAGGCTATGCAGGTGGCCATGGCTGCTCCGGAAAGCCCCCATCCGAGCCCGTAGATCAGTATGGGATCGAGGGCCATGTTGAACACGGCCGCAGAGATCTGGATCGCGGTGGACCGCTTCGCTGCCCCCTCTCCCCTGAGCATGCCTCCCAGAGCCTCGTAGGTGATTATAGTGGGGGAAAGAGCGATGAAAGGCAGGATGTAGTCCCAGCAGTACGGCCTGACGTCGCCCGCGCCCATCAGATCGATTATGAGGTCGGTGGAGAGGAGGACGAAGACGGACGAGACCAGGGAGAGGACCAGCGACCATTTGACCGTCAAGGAGGCTATCCTGTCCGCGGCAGCCCTGTCCCCCTTTCCCAGACGGAAGGCGATCGTGGTCGTGGCTCCGACGCTCAGCCCTATCCCGATATAGATAAAGATGTCGTAGATCGGTATAGCGGTGGAGAGTCCCGAGCTTGCAGCGACTCCAAGGCCGCTGGTGAAGAAGGTGTCCACGAAGGAGTTCACCTGTCCCACAGCCATCGCGGCCAGAAGGGGGATGAACATTGCGGCTATGGCCTTCCGCGGATTCCCCAGCATCCTCTCGAGATCTTCTTCAGACTGCGCCAAGCTTCTCCTCGGCTACAAACATGCATGGCAGATATATAATCCATACAATCTCTATGCCCCTCGACTCTGGACGGACAGATAGTTTCTTATTGCAGACAATCATGGATATCTGGATAGAAGAGAGATGATGCGCGATATTGTTAGAATCGACGCCGATAGATGCAACGGATGCGGCGCCTGCGCCGAGGCCTGCTCCGAAGGCGCGATAAAGATGGTGGACGGAAAGGCCGTCCTGGTATCCGAGGATCACTGCGACGGGCTCGGAGCCTGCCTGCCTTCTTGCCCTGCAGAAGCCATAACCATCGAGAGGAGGGACGTCAGACCCTTCAAGGATCCCGGAAATGTTGACGGCATAGGGATAAAGATCGTCCAGCCGACATGCTCCGGCACCGTCCCCAGACCCATATCGAGGGAGGATGAGCCTGCCTCGGCCGCCTCTGCCCCCAGCAGGCTTGCCCAGTGGCCCGTGCAGATCCGTCTGGCCCCTGTGACAGCCTCTTTCTTCGACGGATGCGACCTGCTAGTAGCGGCAGACTGCTCAGCGTTCGCCTACGGCGCTTTCCACGAGGATTTCATCAAAGGGCGGAAGGTCCTGATCGGATGTCCGAAGCTGGACCCCCCGGAATGCTGGAGCAGGCTCGACGACATTGTCGCCAGCAACGACATCCGCAGCATCACCGTCGTTCGCATGGAAGTCCCGTGCTGCACTCAGACCGCGAAGCGCGCCGAGGAGGCTGTGAGGAGATCGGGGAAGGACATACCCGTACGCACAGCGGTCCTGGGCGTCGACGGGGCCATCAGATGACCTCTGCCGCAGAATCACGTCCTGCCGCAGCAGGAGATGCGATGGATCGGGGTGCCTCTCCATGATACTGAAGCATTTGGGAAGGAGGGAATGGGCCCTCTTCGCCGCGAGCGTGGCCTTCATAGTGCTCCAGGTGTACCTGGACCTCAGGATCCCCGAGTACATGAGCCAGATAACATTCGCTCTGGAGAACGGGACCTCCACCGGGGTCGTCCTGGACTGCGGTGTCGGCATGCTCGCCTGCGCCTTCCTGAGCGTGGTGGCGTCCCTCGCCGCCGGCTACCTTATAGCGGACGTGGCGTCGTCGCTGAGCCGCAAGCTCCGCCTCAAGATGCTGGACCAGGTCCAGAGCTTCTCTCCCGAGGACGTCGACCGCTTCTCCGTGGCCTCGCTGATCACCCGCAGCACCAACGACATAAGCCAGGTCCAGCAGTTCGTAGGGCGCGCGCTTCAGGTCACCGTCAAGTCCCCGATAATGGCCGTCTGGGCCATACTCAAGATATCAGGGAGCGCGTGGGAATGGACCGTCGCCACTGCAGTGGCAGTCGTCATCCTGACGTCTGTGATACTGCTAGTCATCTGGCGGTCGATGAAGTACTTCAAGAGGATACAGGTCCTGAAGGACGCCGTCAACCGCGAGACCCGCGAGAGCATCACCGGGGTGAGGGTCGTCAGGGCGTACAACGCCGAGGGCTTCCAGACCGAGAAGTTCGACGACGCCTCGGACGCGCTGCTCCAGAACAACATGTCCGTCCTCCGCATCATGTTCCCGATGTTCACGATGACGTCGGTGGTCACCAACTTCCTCACGCTCTCCATCTACTGGATAGGCGCAGGGCTGATCATGGCCTCCGGCAACGAGGAGGAGCAGATGATGCTGTTCGCGAACATGATAGTGTTCTCGTCGTACGCCATCCAGGTCCTGAGGGCCTTCGTCATGATGACCGAGATTATCCGCGGATATCCGCAGGCGTCCGTGAGCGCCAAGAGGATCGAGGAGGTCATAGAGAGCGAGCCCCGCATCAAGGACGGAACTAAGGACGGGGGCGGCTCCCCGGGCGAGATCGAGTTCAGGAACGTTTCCTTCAGCTACCCCGGCTCCAGCGCCAAGGTCCTCGACGACGTCAGCTTCAAGGTCGCCAAAGGCCAGACGCTGGCCATAATCGGCCCTACCGGATGCGGGAAGAGCACGGTCGTCAAGCTGATGCAGAGGGTGTACGACGTCTCGTCCGGACAGATACTCGTCGGCGGCATGGACGTCAGGGAATACCGCAGGGACTCGCTGGAATCCAGGTTCTCGTACGTGCCCCAGAAGAGCATCATATTCACCGGGACCGTCAGGGACAACGTCAACTACGGCGACACCGCGCCGGAGAGGGACGACAGAGACGTCTGGCGCGCCCTCGAGATATCCCAGGCGTCGGAGTTCGTCAAGGAGCTCCCTGGCGGCCTGGACGCTACTGTGTCCCAGCAGGGGAAGAACCTGTCCGGGGGGCAGAAGCAGAGGCTGTCGATAGCAAGAGGGATCTGCCGGGGCGCCGAGATCTGCGTCCTCGACGACTCGTTCTCCGCGCTAGACTTCAAGACGGACAAGGCCCTGCGCACCGCGCTGAAGAAGGAGCTGCACGGCTCCACGATCGTCATGGTCGCCCAGCGCATAGGCACGATAATGGACGCCGACGTCATAGTCGTGCTGGACGGCGGGAGGGTGGCCGGCATCGGCACCCACAGGGAGCTGATGGAAGGCTGCGAGCTGTACCGCGACATCGCCGTCTCCCAGATGACGGAGGGTACCGTATGAGCCCCGGAGAGCCCCACGGCGCGACTCCGGGGTGGGCCAAGTACGAAAAGGCCGACAACCTCTGGGGCACGACGCTCCGCCTGTTCAGATACATCGGGAAGTACCGCTTCTGGATCTACGCCGGCATAGCGATATCGTTCGCCGCCTCGCTGATCACGCTCGTAGCCCCGCAGTACCTCAAGGAGATGACGGACGCCATCTCCGCAGGGATCGGGGATTCCGCCAGCATGGACATGGACGCCGTGACCAGGTGCGTCCTGATCCTTGCCGGGCTCTATCTGATCGCGGCGGTTATGCGCTCCGTGTCGAGCATCATCACCCCGTCGGCCTCCGAGCATAACGGCAACGTCATGCGCAAGGACATGGCGAGGAAGCTCTTCCGCATACCCCTGGGCCATCTGGACAAGCTCCGCACCGGGGACGTGATGAGCAGGTTCACCAACGACACCAACTCAATTCGCAACCAGTCGGCCAGCAGCATCTCCAACATGATCACCGCCGTCACGATGATAGTCGGGTCGCTGGCGATGATGCTTTACACGGAATGGCGCCTGGCGATAGTGGCCATAGTCCCGGCCGTCATCGGGTTCTTCCTGACGCTCACCATCGTCCGCCGCTCCCAGAAGTACTTCGTCAGGCAGTCCACCGACCTCGGGAAGATCAACACCCTGATAGAGGAGACGTACTACGGGATCGACATCGTCAACGCGTACAACGGCAGGAAGGAGGTGAGAGACGAGTTCGTGGAGGTCAACGACGACCTCTACTCCAGCGCACTGAAGTCCAGGTTCCTCACCAGCCTGATGCCCCAGATCATGGGGTTCCTCTCGAACATAAGCTATGTAATAGTCTGCGTCGCGGGATCCATCCTCATAATCGACGGGTACATGGGATACGGCTCCATAGTGGCGTTCATAATATACGTCAAGGAGTTCAGCGAGCCGCTCGAGAGGCTGTCCAACTCCATCTCCAACATGCAGAGCGTTGCGGCTTCCGCGGAGAGGGTGTTCGAGTTCCTGGACGCCCCGGAGATGCCCGACGAGAGCGACAAGGCCGACATGCCGCCCAAGCTCGAGGGCAGGGTCGAGTTCAGGAACGTCCGCTTCTCGTACGAGCCTGGAAAGGAGATCATCCATGGCATGGACCTGACCGTCGAGCCGGGGCAGAAGATCGCCATAGTTGGGCCGACCGGCTCGGGCAAGACCACCATAGCCAACCTCCTGATGAGGTTCTACGAGGCGGACTCCGGAGACATACTGGTAGACGGAATCAGCCTCAGGGACATCAAGCGCTCCCAGGTCCACGAGATGTTCTGCATGGTCCTCCAGGACACGTGGCTGTTCAACGGGACCATCAGGGAGAACGTCACCTTCAGCCGCACCGACATAACCGACGAGGAGCTCAGGGCCGCATGCGAGGCGGTCGGCATCGACGGGTTCATAGATTCGCTCCCGGACGGGTACGACACCGTGCTCACGGACGCCGACTCCCTGTCCGCCGGACAGCGCCAGCAGCTTACCATCGCCAGGGCGCTCGTCAGGGACGCGCCTTTGCTCATACTCGACGAGGCCACCAGCTCTGTGGACACCCGCACCGAGAAGCGCATCCAGAACGCGATGGACTCCCTCATGGCGCACAGGACGTCGTTCGTGATCGCCCACAGGCTGTCTACAATCAAGGACGCCGACCTCATCCTGGTGGTCAGGAAGGGGTCTATAGTCGAGAGCGGCACGCACCAGGAGCTGCTGAACAGGGGCGGGTTCTACAAGGAGCTGTACGACAGCCAGTTCGAGCACTGCGAATGATTGGTGCGAGCGGACGTTCCGCAGCTCCAAAAACGGAGTCGGAGCGGGTCGCCTGCGCCCCTGCCGGAGAAGGGCTCCGCACATCGGGGCGCAGGTTCCGAGATGGTTTCACGGGAGCGCTATGGAGCCGGCGACCCTCAGCTTCCCGCCTTCCAGGTACATTATGATCGCCCTGTCTCCGGGCTTGTGTATCATGTCCGAGTCCAGCTCGAAGCTCACCTCGGCGGACCTGAAGTCGGAGCCGCTGTCGACGGATGCCACGCGGCAGGGGACCATCTGCATCCAGTGGCCGATGTGCAGCACCATGCCTTCCTTCAGCGGCGACCCCCAGTACTTGACCAGGGAGACCTTTCCGGAGACGGACCTGCTCATCTTCACCGATGGGTCGGTGGTGACCACGAACCCCCTGTCCAGCTCGTCCGACTCGATCCCGCGGAGCGCGAGGCCCACGTGGTCCCCCTTGACCCCGTCGTCGGCGTCTATGTCGTGCTTCTGGATGGACTTCAGGATGACCTCCCTTTTTACAGGGAACACCGTCATCTTGTCGTGCTTCTTGAAGTAGCCGTCTATGACGGAGCCCAGCACGACCGTCCCAACCCCCTTGACGTTGAAATGGGAGTCCACGGGGCAGGAGCCGCAGGTCCCGTCCCCGGCCTTCCTGCCCTCCGTCTTTGCCATCGAGATGAGCTCCTCGCGTATCTTTATGGGGTCGTCCTCGCGGAGCTCGTAGCCCTCCAGGCAGGTCCCTGCCAGCAGGGGCTTCACCTGCTCAGGCTGGATGTAGTTCCTGAGGATGAGCCACCCCCTGCCGATGCCGAGGGAGTCCACCATGACTATGGTCTCGCCCAGGAACGAGTCTATCTTGTCCACGACGAGTATGGCGAACTCCGACATCGCCGCCGAATAGAACAGGGAGGACAGCTTCTCCGGATACTTGGAAGGCTCTATCAGGGTGAACGAGTCGTGCCCCTCCTTGTAGTCGTAGAAGGTCATGTCGGTGACGGTCCCCTTCTTCCCGACCTTGCCTGCGAAGTCCTTCGCCCCGAGGACGGCTATGTTCAGGTTGCCCATGTCAGACTTCCCCGCTGGTTACGAGCCTTATCCCGGAATCCTCCAGGACCTGGACCGCCTTGACCGGGTCGTTGACCCTCATGTAGAACACGGACTCCTTCCTGCCGGAGTAAGCGTACCCGTACTCGATGTTTATCCCGGCCTTCCCGAAGGCGTCGGCCGCCTTGAACAGCGCCCCGGGAGTGTCCTCGATTGACACGCAGATGACGTCCGTCTTCCTGACTATGACGCCCTTGGCCTTCAGCTTCTCGTACGCCCCTTCCGGATCGTCCACGATCGCCCTCAGTATCCCGAAGTCCGCGGACTCCGCCAGGTTGAACGCGTGCATGTTGATGTCGCATTCCTTGAGGACGGACGCTATATAGGCGAGGCGCCCGGGCTCGTTGTTCACGAAGATCGATAGCTGTGTGATAATGCTGCCGTCTGTCATCAGAAAACCCTCTTGTCGATAACCCTCTTTGCCTTGCTCTCGAACCTGGGGAGCTCTCCCGGGGCCTTGAGCTCGACCTCTGCTGCGATGTTCAGATACTTCTTGAGCTCGGCCTCCACATAGGCCCTGAGCTTGTTCATGTCCTCGATCTTGTCGCTGAACGCCTCCTCCTTGATCTCGACCTGTATGACCATCCTGTCCAAGGCGCCTTCCCTCGTGACGATTATCATATAATGGCCTGCGAGCTGAGGTATGCGGAGCAGCGTGTACTCTATCTGGGACGGGAACACATTGATTCCGCGGATGATAAGCATGTCGTCCGAGCGTCCCGAGATCCTGGATATCCTCGGGGACGTGCGGCCGCAGGGACACTCCTCGTTGTCGATGGAGGTGATGTCCTTGATCCTGTAGCGGATCATCGGCATGGCCTCCTTCTTGAGCATGGTGACGACGAGCTCTCCCTTCTGGCCCTCTTCCAGGACCTCTCCGGAATCGGGGTCGATGATCTCGCAGTAGACTATGTCTCCCGCCATATGGATCCCGTTCCTCTCCTCGCACTCGGTGAACATGGGGCCGGCCATCTCGGAGGTCCCGTAGATGTCGTAGGCCCTCACGCCCATGGTCTCCTCGATGTGCTTCCTCATGTTGTCCGACCAGGGCTCCGCCCCCAGGACGGCCTTCCTGAGCTTGGTGTCCCTGCGGATGTCTATCCCCATCTTCTTGGCGACGTCGCCGATGTGGACCAGATAGGAGGGGGTGCATGCGATAGCGGTGACCCCGAGGTCCTTGATGAGCTCTATCTGGCGCTCGGTGCTGCCGGTGCCCGCGGGAAGGACGGTCGCCCCGACCTTCTCGGCCCCGTAGTGGAGCCCGAGCCCTCCGGTGAACAGCCCGTAGCCGTATGAGACCTGCATGGTGTCGTCCGATCCGATGCCTACCGAAGTGAGCGATCTGGCGAGCGCTTCCGTCCAGTAGCCGAGGTCGTTGCGGGTGTATCCGACGAGGGTGGGCTTTCCGGTGGTCCCGGAGGACACGTGGTACCTCACGACCTCGGAGTTGGAGGCCGTGAACATGTTCGTCGGGTAGTTGTCCCTCAGGTCCTGCTTGTACATGAACGGGAGCTTCGAGATGTCGGCCAGGCATGCGATGTCGTCCGGGTGGACGTTCTCGGCCTTCATCCTGTCGTGATAGAACTTGTTGAACGAATACAGGTTGTTGACCAGCGATTTCAGCTCGCGGTACTGCAGCGACCTGAGCTCCTCGCTCGGCATGCATTCGATCTTGGTATTCCAGAACATTGCTCTGACTCCTTGTTATGCGATGGCGACAGCCTTTCGTCTATATTTAACCTGCTTGGACCGTTCAACGGTCAACTTTTATCCGAGGAACGGCGTCATGCGGTCATGATAAGCGTCACCGAACGCATCGACGCGCTGGTGTCCGAGACCCGGGACCTGGCGAAGGCCGTCGAGGGCCGCATGGCGGACAGGGAGAACGACCCGCGCTCGATGTGCTTCTGGAACATCCACAACCAGACCGTGATGGCCCGCGAGATCGTCGGCCTGTACGAGGGGGCCTGGAAGGGCGAGGAGGGCACCGAGGACGAGCTGGTCGACAGGATTATGTCCTCCACCAGGAACCTCTTCGTCAACTCGATGTCTTCGATAGAGAAGGGCGCCAGGGACTGCATGAGGATATACGGCTCCTCGCCGGTACGCGCCAGGGCGAGCGAGAAGGGCGGCAGGATGTACCTCAGGGACATCCTGGAGGCTTCAGGGGAGGTCGGGCTGCTGGACGGCGACGACATGGACAGGTGGAGGAAGATTCTCATGCTCAGGAACCTGGTCGTCCACAACAACGCGGTGTCCGACAGGTCCGAGGTCCTCGTCCTGGGGGAGCTGAGGATATCCATGCGCCCGGAGAGGATGATGAAAGGGCCTCCAGCCACCTATGTCGTCCTGTCCTCCATGGCAGCATCGATGTTCTACAGGTGGATGGCCGCGATAGACGGGAGGCCCCGATGGAGCAGAAGGAGCTGTGGGACGAGGTGTACCGCAGGAACCCGAGGGCCTGGAGAGGCACCTCTTCGATACCTGTACCCTGCAGAGGGAGGGCGCTTGACGTCGGATGCGGGAACGGCAAGACGGTCTCCGCTCTGGTCGAGGCGGGGATGGAGGTGACCGGCGTCGACTTCTCCACCGAGGCTATCGGGAGATGCCGGGTCGCCTATCCGAAAGCGGAGTTCGTCGAATGCGACGCTTCGAGCCTCCCGTTTCCGGACGGGAGCTTCGACCTGGTGACGGCGGTCCACGTCCTGGAGAATCTGGAGGATGGCAGGTTAGAGGAGGCTGCGTCGGAGATCGGGAGGGTGCTCGCTCCTGGCGGCTACCTCTTCGTCCGCTGCTTCACCCCTGACGACATGAGGTCCGGGGACAGCCGCAACGGCATCTTCTATCGCTACTATCGCCCGGAGGACGTCCTGGAGCTGTTCGCAGGGATGGACGTTGTCTCCTCGGAAAGGAAGGACGAGCCCACCCGGTTCGGAACCGTCCGGTCGCGCGCGGAGTGCCTGTTCCGCAAGAGGTCGCGAACGGACGGCCGACAGGAACGGAGAGGGTCAGAACAGCAGGCCTCTCCTGATGGCCGTCCCCATGGCGTCGGGCGCCACATGAGGCCTTACCTTCAGGATGAGGTCCCTAAGCTCGTGGGCGGCCGCCCTGACGTCGTCCTGCGCCACTACGGCTGAGACGACTGCCGCCGAGTCGGCTCCTGCCCTTATCACGTCCTGGATGTTCCCGCGATTGATGCCTCCGATAGCGACGACCGGGATCTTCACCTCGTGGGATATCTCGAAGACCGCGTCCAGCCCTATCCCCTGCGTCGCGTCCGGCTTAGTGGAGGTCCTGAACACCGAGCCGACGCCTATGTAGTCGGCCCCGTCCTCCTCCGCCTTCCTCGCGAGCTCGAGGGTGTTGGCCGACGCACCTATTATCGCGGACTCGCCCATCAGCTCCCTCGCTCTGGCTACAGGGATGTCGGATTGGCCGAGATGGACCCCGTCCGCCCCGGACAGCATGGCTACGTCGACCCTGTCGTTGACGATGAAGAACCTGGAATGCTCGTCGGCGCACGCCCTGATGGCCTCAGCCTGCTCGAGCATCGCCTTTCCGTCGACGCCTTTCATCCTCAGCTGGACCACGTCGGCGCCGCCCTCGTAAGCGAGCCTGGCCGTCTCTGCCTCGGACAGCCCGTGAGATAGCCTGGAATCGGTTATCACGTAGAGATCGAACATGGGGCACCATAGGATGGGAAGTAGATAGCGGTTGCTGAACGCGGCTCCGTCGGGGAGACATGCGTTCCCAGCATCACGCCTTGCTCCCTGTTCGGGCCCTTAGTGTACCGGAACAAGAGTAAGTTTCGAGGTGCCAGCGGCCTTTTCCAGATAACTGGGCAGAAGACGGCTTCGGAAACCGCCACGCTGGATGCACGTCGGACGAAGCAACCTCCATCTTACTGCTGCCGGTCTGCCCGCAGCCTAGGATCGACACTAGTCTGATAATAAGTGTTTTATAAGGTCATCATAATGCGAGCGCGGTTATAATGGCCAGCGAAGAGACTAAAAAAAAGGAGCACGACCCGATCTTCATGGTCTGCCTCGTGCTTTTTGTTATCGCGGCGGCCGCGGTTCTCTGCGTCTACGCTGCCGATCACCTGTCGTCCCATGACGATAGGGTCGCGGCATACGGAGACTCGGTCACCGTGAACTACACGGGATCATACTATAACTATGTCAAAGAGGACGGCGCCCTCGTCTTCGACACGAGCTACGAGAGCGTCGCCAAGGACAACAGCATCGCGAAGTCGAGCGACTTCACAGTGAGGCCCTCATACAGCCCCCTCTCCGTGACGATCGGGTCCGGAAGCGCCCTCGAGCCGTTCGAGAACTCGATAGTGGGACACAAGGTCGGCGACGTCTTCAAGGTATGGATTCCTGCTGACGAAGGATACGTCGGGCCCAACACTACCGATATCGCCAACCTGAACGGATATACGGTGCCCACCACCCAGTACATGCCTAACAGCGCTTTCAGCTCCCTCTACGGGGAGTCCCTGACCGCTGGGGTCCCCACCTCGATCAAGACCGTCTACGGATGGGACGCCATCGCGACGCTGTCTTCTTCCAACAGCACAGTCACCATAATGAACAACCCTGTCGCTGGAAGCACCTACACCTTCTCGCCGAAAGGGGTCGAGCCTGCCGCCGGAGAGGAGAAGCTGACCTTCGCCGTCACCTCCGTGGACTCCAGCAACATCACCTGCAACCTTTCGTTCAAGAACACCACCGTCGTGTCCGGAAACACCATCCAGATGGAGGCGTTCGACTTCGGGACCGCCAAGTGGTACGTCAAGGAAGTGTCCCCCTCCACGTTCACCTACAAGGTGTCCACGACCGGGACCGTCAACGAAGACCTCTACTTCGAGATCAAGCTCGTCTCCATATCCTGATCGATTCGGGCGCGAGCCGTCAAACCTCTTACCTTCTCCTATCGTTCCGTCCTGTTCTAAGAAGCCGTAGTTTCGCCTTCGACAGGCCCTATGCATAGATGAAAAGCAGAAATGGGAGGATGCCCTCCCGTAAGCGGTTTCAGAGAAGCTGCTCGAGCTTGCTCAGCATGTCCTTGGTGTCTTTGGCGAGGAGCCTTATGATCCTCTCCTTCCTTCCCGCCTTGTCCACGATCGCGTCGGGGGTGCGCTTGGTCTTGGATATGGCCTTCTCGGTGAATTCGGAGAGGCGCTCGCGGTTCATCTCCGCCACGACCACGTTGAGGCCGATGTCCTGCATGACGAACATCGTGTCCGGGCTGTAGGCGATGCTCATTATGCACCTGGCCGACGGGTCGTGCTTCATGACCGTCAGCAGAACGTACGAGAGGTTCTCGGCGGCGCCGAACTTGATCTGACCGTTCTTCCTGAGTATGCCGTTATGTACGGCCATGCCCCTGTCGACGGCGGCGATCTCCTCCGGCCCTGCGGCGTCCTTCATGGCCATGGCGATGTTCATGCCGCTCTTGGGCACGAGCTCGTCGGGGACGATGTCGAGGATCCTGGAGGTGGCGCTGTCCAGGGCCTCCAGCACTGCGGAGCGGTCGCTCTCCCCCTTCATCTTGACCATGGGGTTGACCACGAGGTCCCCCTTCCCTATCTGGTACTGAGTGGCTATGGACTCCTGGATGAGCTCCCTGGACTTCACCACCGAGTTCATTATGTCGATCCCCTTGGCCATGCTGGCGGTGATGAACGACGATAGCACGCATCCGCTCCCGTGCCCGGACTTCTTGAGGCGAGGGTACTCGAACTTGGTGAACTCCGACGAGAGGTAGAGGTAATCCACGACGGTGGGCGTGTTGAAGTGCCCTCCTTTGATATAGACCGAGGAGCCGGTCTTGCCGATCACCTCGCACGCGAACATCAGGTCGTCCTTGTTCTGTATCCTCATCCCCGAGAGGACCTCCGCCTCGTGCTTGTTGGGAGTCACGAGCTCGCAGATCGGTATGAGGTCCTTCTTGAGGACCTTCACCAGGTCGGCCTGGGCGAGGTCGTACCCCGTCCCGGAGACCATGACCGGGTCCACGACTAGAGGCATGTCGTGGTCTTCCAATATGTCCACCACCGTCTCGGCGATGTCTGCGCTGTACAGCATCCCCGTCTTGACGGCCCTCACGTCGCAGTCGCGGAGTACCGCCTCCAGCTGCGACTTAACGAATTCCTCCGAGACCGGGAGGATGCCAGAGACTCCGCGCGTGTTCTGGGCTGTGATTGCTGTGATGACTGAGGCGGCATGGACCCCGAGCACCGCCATGGCCTTTACATCGGCCTGGATGCCGGCTCCTCCGACGGAATCCGATCCCGCCACCGTTAGAGCTGTTCTCATCGCTTGTCTTTATGGTGAACTTATATATTATCTCATCAAGCGCCAGTCGCCGCCCGACGTTAGAAAACCGTTTAATACAGCTCTGCGTTGACCCGGGACGATGAAGATCGTCAGCACCCATTTCGTTCTCAAGGACGGCTCTGACTACAAGGACCTGGCGCCGGTCTTCCCCGATCTGCTCAAAGCCCTGCTGGAAGAGATCGGGCAGATGCCGGAAGAGGACGATATACTGCAGATGTACATTGCCCTCAACCTGGCCGACCTGGAGCTCAACAGGAAGCCGGAGGGGTACAACAGGAAGGGGAAGGTCAGGCTCGTGTTCCCGATGGAGAGGAAGGAATTCTACCTGAAGACCTACGAGAAGTTCAACAACCTCGAGAAGATCGTCACCAGGTTCAAGGAGATCCTCGACGACGCCGGGGTCAGGTACGAGATCCCTTCCGACGACAACTACATGGTCCTCCGCTGACGGTCTTTCGCATGAAGAACAGCGGCATTGCCGCCCTTTGCGTGGTGGCGGCGGCCTCGCTCTGGGGCCTCATTGGGTTGTTCACACGCTCCTTGGCTGGCGCGGGCCTGAGCCCGATCGAGATCGCGGAGGTGAGATGCTCGGTGACGGCCGCCTGCGTTCTGGTTATCCTGGCCGCCTTCGACAGGAAGCTGCTCAGGATATCCGTCAGGGACGTGTGGATGTTCGTCGGGACCGGCGCATTGAGCATCGCGCTTTTCAACGTTCTGTACTTCACAGCGACGACCATGTTGACGCTGTCCATGGCCGCGGTGCTGCTCTACACCGCCCCCTGCTTCGTGATGCTGATGTCGGCGGCGGTGTTCAAGGAGAAGGTCACCCGGAAGAAGGCCTTGGCCCTCGGCGCCGCCTTCCTAGGATGCGCCCTGACCGCGGGCGTGGTCGGAGGAGTGGGGAGCATCGACGCCGTCGGGATCGCGGTGGGCGTCGGATCGGGGCTCGGATACGCCATGTACAGCATATTCGGGAAGATAGCCCTGAGAAAGTACCATCCCTTCACCATCACGTTCTACACGTTCCTGGTCGCGGCGCTGTGCCTGCTGCCTTTCTCCGACGTCTCGAACATAGCGTCTGCGGCAGTCTCCGGATCGGCACCGATGATGCTGTCCCTGGGGGTCGTGGTGACCCTGGTGCCATACTTCCTTTACACCTACGGCCTGAGCCGCATGGACGCCGGGAAGGCCGCCGTCCTCGCGTTCGTGGAGCCGATGGTGGCGACCTTGGTCGGGTTCGCGCTATTCGGGGAGAGCCCCGGGATGCCCGAGCTGGCCGGGATCGCGCTGATACTGGCGTCCGTTGTGCTCCTGAACGCCGGCTCCGAAATGACCTCGGAGCAGCATGAAGACTGAAGGTGGACGCATCAGAGAAGGGACGGTCGCTCGCCGGCGGATCCGGGCGGGGTCTCGCGGGTCCCGTCGGAGCGTTGGAGGAACCTTCCCGAGTCTATGGGGTTGACCCTGTCAATGACGTCCCACGGCCAGCGCTCGAACTCGTGCATCCTTATGTCCTGTAGGGCCCCCCTCACCTCCTTGTCGGAGCCCAGGAGCACGGGGCCGAACATGGACATCTTCTGGCCGATAGGGATCCCCTCCAGGAGCCAGAACACGGACCTCTCCGCCCCGTTCTCGACGGTCACCTCGGCTCCCGGGTCTATCTTCATCTGCAGGTTCCAAATCACCTCTGTCCCCATCACGACGGCCTTGTCGCCGGAGACGAAATAGAGGTTCCTGTTCGCCTTCGGGTCCGCGGGCCCGGCCTCGAACCTCCCCCCTGGCTCCAGCTCTATCCTGAGGATCCTGACGGCGTGGGACCTGTCCGCCCATGTGTGGGCGCTGGGGGACCAGATGCTCCTGCCGCCGTACTCCCCGCAGAGGACCTGGACACGGCATCCTTCGGACTCGACCACCGGGATGTCCTCCCTCCACACGGTGCTGACCGACGGCTCGGGGATGTTCTTCTCCTCCAGAGGGAGGGCGATCATGACCTGAGTTATGTCGTTGGGGTTCCGGCCCTCCTGGTCCACCAGAGGGTACATCTCGCAGTGCTCGTAGAACCCTGGCGCGGAGACCCACTGGACGTCCCCGAAGCCGAAGCGCCCGGTGTTGCCCTCGCAGTCCGAGTGGTCCACGTACCCGATCTGGGGCAGGGTGAGGGTCTCGTAGCCCCAGTGGGCGTGCATCGGGAATCCCGGGACCACCTTGCCGTTGTACATCCTGAAACCCAGCATCTTCTTGTAGTCGCGACCCAGGTTCCTTCCCGAAATCTCCATCAGAGGGGGCGCCATCTGCGCGTTGCCGTGGGGATAGTCGTCCTCGTGATGGGAGACGAATATGAACGGGTCCTCCACGTCCCAGTGCATGGTCAGCTCGGACGTCCTGATGAACGGACCCTTGGATTTCCTGGAGAAGAAGGCCATGCGGACGCATGACAGGGACGGTTTATGAATGTTATCGGAGGCGGTAGGCCTCCAGCATCAGGTCCAGCTTCGCGGAGAGCCATCCGTCAAGGAACTCCAGGTGCCTCTCCCACGACCCGAACATCATGAACTCGAGCGGGGCGGAGAAGACGTTGGTGCCTATGTAGCGCCATCTGGCGAAGTTCCGGTGGAAGTCCCCGGAGTGGGACAGGACGTGCTCGCTGCATCCGGCCAGGGCCTCCCTGATGTCGCCGCTCCTCTCCGAGAGGACCTCCGCGACCTTCTCCTGGAACTCCTCGTGCCCCAGGAGCCCGGAGTACCAGATGCTCTTCTTGTCGACGAACATCCTGCTGGAGAACATGCGGTCGGACGTCCCGATGTCCCCGGCGGAATGGTCGAAGTCCCATATGGGGCCGCTGCTGATCCTCCCTCCGGCGTCGCGGAAGAAGTAGAAGCTGGAAAAGTTGACGTCCGACTCGCTGAACAGCTCCTCCACTATGTACGTGCGAGCGAAGCTGTCGACGTCTATGCGCTCCTCGACGGCTGCCCAATCCCCGGACTCTATCGCCGAGGGCGCGCCCACCATGGCCTCCTTGACGAGAGCCAGCTGCTCGGGGATGCATTTCGGGTCCTTCACGGAGTAGCTCTTCCTGCCTATCTTGAAGTAGTCCACGTCCTCGTCACCCTCGTATATCGCCCAGCCGTCCATCTCCACGATGAACCCGAAGTCCACGTTGCCGACGCTGTCATCGATCTCCACCCGTCCCGGCCCCATCTCTATCTTCTCCGAGAGGAGGTATACGCCGCGGTAGTCCCCGTTCACGTACAGGTTCACGAACGCACAGGAAGGCGTAAAGGGGCAACCGACCGCCTCCGCCGCGCTGAAAGCGTAATAGGTCCTGGAGAGCGTCTGGTCGCTGTGGTTGGCCGTCAGCACCCAGGTCTTGTCCGCTGGCATACCCAGGAAGCTAGCGGCCTTGTCGAGCTTGAGGGTGTAGGGCTTCTTCACCTCGTTCCAGGAGGAGTTACCGCGGCCCTTGACACCTGCATCCAGCCCTTCGAACCCCGGCTCCTGATTGTCTAGAGATACCCTGCACCGAAGATAGCCCTCCTTCGATAGTATCTCCTCGCCTCCGTCGACGTCGATGTGGACGCTGGGAAAGGACAGGCCGCCTCCCTCGAGCTCGGTGGAGGCCGCCAAGAGGACCAGAAGCATCGCCAGAGCAGCGAGGATGGCGACCTTGCAGACCGACGCCGGGATCGATGCCATGCTGCCACACCCAGAAGAAATCCAGCGGCCATGTCCAGCGCCATCATGTCCAATGCCAGGCCGACCGCCTGGGAGGGGGACCTGCGGTGGACGCGGAACACCAGCCATATCTCTATAGCCGAGAACGCGAAGGCCGAGAACTGGACCTGCGCGTACTGGTACGTGGAGACATCGGAGCCCAGGATCACGGCGCCCGCCCACAGGGACGCCATGGAGGCCGCGAGCGCGAGGAAAGCGATGGCCGCCGAGCGCCAGGAGATGGCAGGAGCCTCGTAAGCCGGAACCTTTCCGGAGCCGAAGAGGACGGCCGCCGCGGAGACGAAGATCGCGACTGCGTTTCCATGATAGAACGATACCGCCCCTGCGTAAGCCAGGATCAGGGTCGATAAAGATACGGCTCCGGCGACGGCTGCCGCGAAGCATCCGCCATTGCCCAAGCAGGCAGAGGACACCAGAAGGGCCACCGACATCCACAGGGACGCCATATGCAGGCCGAAGACGCCCAGGGGAAAGGTCGGCTCGTCCTGAGAGGAGATCAGCAGGACGACGGCGACGGAGGCCGCCACGGCTGCGGATATGGCACGGTTGTCGAGCGGGACCCCGGGAGCGCTCCTGGATGCGACCCTGGCCACCGCATACGCTGAAAGGGCCGAGAAGGCGAGCAGGGGAATCCAAAGCGCCACGGCGTTCAATCGCCTTGCCTGTATCATTCACTGTTGGCGGTCACGCCGTCCCCTCGGGCGTGAGGGACGCGGGCAGGAGCATCCAGAGGGCATGGCTTTCAGGGCATCCGTTATATCCGCGATGCCTATGCACTCGCATGCCCGAGGACGGAGTTCGTCTAAACAAGTTCATCAGCGAATCAGGCGTCGCTTCACGCAGAGCGGCGGACCGCATGGTAGAGGACGGCAGGGTCGCCATAAACGGCAGGACCGCCTCCCTGGGCGACAAGATTCACGAAGGGGACCGGGTGGAGGTCGACGGGAAGCCGATACGCAAGGTCCGCAAGGAGGTCATCCTCGCCTTCAACAAGCCGAGGGGCGTCACCTGCACCGCCGACCCGGGCGACCCGGACAACGTCGTCGACTTCATAGGGTACCCGGAGAGGATCTATTCCGTGGGAAGGCTGGACAAGTACTCGCAAGGCCTCCTGCTGATGACCAACAACGGGGAGCTCGCATACAGGATCATGCGCTCCAGAGGGGAGCACGAGAAGGAGTACGTCGTAAAGGTCGACAGACCCGTCACGGAGCGGTTCCTCCAGGGCATGGCGTCCGGCGTGCCGCTCGACGACGGGGTCGTGACGAAGAAGTGCCAGGTGGAGAAGCTGTCGGAGCACGAGTTCAGGATCGTCCTGAGGCAGGGGCTCAACAGGCAGATCCGCCGGATGTGCGACCACTTCGACTACCGGGTCGAGAGGCTAAAGAGGATAAGGGTGGTCAACATCGAGCTGGGAGACCTGAAGGCGGGCGAATACCGCGACCTCACCGACGCCGAGCGCGAGGAGCTTCTCAGAAGGCTGGGCATGGACTGACCTGGAAAGGACGTCGCGTGCGCGCACGGCCCCTGCTTTTTACCCTTCCACGACCACGGCGGGCAGCACGGACGGGAACTCCCGTGCCCGGAACGGCCGGACGGGCTCATGGAAAACCGTGACCTAGGCCGAGGCTGTGATCAGATGAGGATTACATGGTTAGGAGCTGTGCTGCTCATGACTGCCGCCGCGCTGGCGCTCGTTTCACCCTGCGCGGACGCCGAGGACGGCCTGTGCCAGGTCAAGATCAGCGGGACGGTGTCAGCGGACGCCGAGGCGGTGCTGTCCGGTGCGGCGGGAGAGACGGTCGTCCAGATAGGCGACCGCATAGTGTCCACGATGGTCGCGCCGGGGGAGTACGTGCTCTCGGTGCGGTCGGCGGACGGGACTGTATACAACGAGAAGGAGGTCGTCATCGATGGGATGGCGACGTTCAGGTTCTTCACCACGAAGCTATGCTCGGGGAACAGCGGATGGACGCACGGCAAGGACTACACGTCCGACATCGTCCTGAACAACGGGAACACCCGCTTCGCCCCCGTCATGGTGGACGGCGCCGGGGTGACCATCGTCGCCGAGGTCGGAGATGTGGCGGACGTGACGGCCATACCCTCGGCCGACACCGTTGCCAAAGGGTTCTGCCCGGTGCACAGGACAATAACGCTGTCCTCCGTCAAGAGCGTCTACAAGTACGTGCTTCCTGCGGCGGACGAGTTCAAGATCACCGTCCCCTCGGGGTCTTCGGTTAGCCTGGGGATGAGGGCTTACGACGTCATGGAGCCCCTGGAGATAGCGCCATTCGAGATCGAAGACGACGGGGAGAAGGCGACTTACACCTACTGGCTCATCGTCGGGTACACCTACGGGCTGCGCGTGTCCGCCGACGGGTTCGCGGACCATTGCTGCGTTCTCAGGATGAAAGCGGGCCTCAAGGCGGAGGTGACCAAGGAGGAGATCGAGTCCCTTTCCGCCGACGACCCCGGGACCGGGGACGCGGAATGCGACATGCTCCTCAACGTCAACGCCGAAGGCTTCCTGAGGATGGGCGTCGGCGGCCGCTTCGTCCTGAGCCCCCAGAGGGTGACCTACACCGACGACGACGCCAAGTACGGGATGTTCCTGTCCCCAGAGTTCCACTACTCGGCGATATCCCCTGACGGCTCCCCGAGCGACGTCGTCTCGTTCGAAGGGAGCGCCATGAGGGCGGAGAAGGAAGGGACTGCGTTCGTCCTGGTCACCTGCGAGGCCGTTTCGGTCAGATACCTCAACGTCCCCGACATGTCCGACAAGGTGTTCCACGCCGGAAACGGAAAAGGGACTGGAGTCTTCGTGGTGACCGTCGGCGGAGGCGCCGGACCGGACATGGGAGTGGAGATCAGGTCGCAGAACGTGTCCGGAAGGGAGTCTGGCAGCCACTTCGACTCCGACCTGGACGTGATATACTACTCGGAGGAGGTCAGGCACGGGTCGGTCTACATCGACGCCACGTACTCCGGGCGCTCCAGCGTGTTCAACCCCGTGTACGTCGATGGAAGGCTCGCGTCATTCTCGCAGGCGGAGACGATATCCTCCGAGAGATGCCGTGCCGAGGTGGTGAACGGGCCGAACATCGTCCGCGCCGAGACGGATTCAGGAGCCTCCTACCAGGTCGTCAAGGCCTCGCCGGTGAAGGTGTCCGTCATAGACCTCGACCGCGGATCCTACGACCTTTTCGTCCCGGGAGACGAGATAAGCGTGGAGGTCACAGGCGTCCGCGCGCCGGCGTCCTCCCAGTTCTACGGGGCCGAGGCGTCCCTCGTGCTGACCATGTACGGCGAGACCTACGTGTCCGACCGCGACGGGAGCTTCGGGGCCATAACCATACCTCGGGACGCTTCTGGAGAGGGCGTTCCGATGTCCCTGAAGGTCTGCTGCAGCGGATGCTGCCCCGTGTTCGGTTCCCACAGGGCCGGGACCGACGGCCTCGTGTCCGAGGACAGGTCGGCAGACTTCGGCTCCTTCACGCTGAAGAGGTACTTCCTCTCCGAATACCGCACCATAAGCCTCGACACCATGGTCGACGAAGACTGGGACACCCACGCCTCGGCCGACGCGGGCGCCCAGGGGAAGACGGTGGACATAGGGAGCTTCGAGGTAGTCGCGGGGAAGAGGCTGTACCTCTCGCTGAACAGGACGTCCTCGCAGGCTCTTTACGGGGCGAAGTCCATATCCGGTACGGAGGAGTGGATGGAGTGCGACACGCTGGCGTCCACTACCGACAAGGTCCTGATCGTGGCCGCGCCCGGGGCGGATGACATCGGTGACCACTCGTTCACTATAGTCCTGAAGCTGCTGAACAAGCAAGGCACCATGAAGACCACGGTCACCGGGAAGATAACGGTGCTGGAGACCCGCACGGTCGTAGACCTCGTGTCCATCGCCGGGAAAAGCGTGTCTCTGCCCGGGATCCCAGAAGGTACGCCTGTCCCCGAGGGGATGGAGTTCAAGTCCTGGAACACGGAACCTGACGGCACGGGGACCGAGTACATAGCAGGCACCATGATGAACCCGAACACGGACATGCGCCTGTTCGCCCAGTACGGGAGCCTCGACGTGGGCTCCACCTTCCTCGAGGACGGCCTGTACTATACGATCACATCTCTGGACAGCGCATCCGGCACCGTCACCGTCACCGGGTGCGTGGACTCGTACGGGCAGGACCTGGTCATACCGGCGTCCGTCGAGTACGGCGGAGTGGAATACGCTGTGGACGCGATCGGCGAGAAGGCGTTCTACGGCAACTCCACGATAAGGACGGCGGACCTCACCACCGCGAAGAGCATAGGCTTCAAGGCGTTCTCCTATGGGCTGGAGCTCCAGTCCCTGAGGGTCTCGGGCGATGTGGGAGCATATTCGTTCTACTGCTGCTACAAGCTCACCAGCCTCGAGATCGTAGGAGGCTCTAAGCTGGGGAAGAGCGCCTTCAGCGAGTGCAAGAACCTCGCCGACGTGACGTTCCCCGAGGACCTGAAAGTCGGCAAGAACGCATTCTACAAGTGCACGTTCAAGTCCGAGGACGGGACCAGGCTGTCGTACGACGAGCTGGCCGGCCACAGGTTCGTCGGCGAGAAGGGGGTCCTGAAGATGTACGTCTCTGAGCTCGACGAGGTTTTCGAGTCTGGAGGGCTGCTGTTCAAGGTCGTGTCCAGAGGCGAGGCCGCCCTGATCGGGAGCTCGGATGCCCTGATTGTCTCCCTGGTTGTCCCCGATTCCGTCAGGCATCTGGGGTTCGACTACGAGATAACCCAGATAGGGACGAAGGCGTTCTACAAATCCGCCACCCTGACGTCGGTCGAGCTCGGCAGCGTGAGCAGCATCGGGATGAAGGCGTTCGCGAGATGCTCCGCCCTCGAGTCATTAGACCTCTCCGGATGCAAGAACATCGGAGCGTACGCGTTCTACGGATGCGGCTCCCTGAGAACGGTCTCGTTCGCAGACGAGGTAGTGCTCGGAACCAGCGCTTTCTACAGATGCATGGGACTCGAGAGCATCGAGTTCGGCGCCATTTCATCCATGGGAAGCAACGTCTTCTACGGATGGGTGTTCTGGGACCCCGATACCGGAAAGAGGATGCCCGTGACCGCAGACAGCCTTTCCGGATGTGCTTTCCTCAAGACGGCGAGCAAGATGGTCCGCGCTTGAGCCATATGCCGGGCGGTGACAGAGCCGTCCGGCGAGACACTCCATTATTACGAATCGAGAAGGACAGAGGGAGCCGTACAAACGATATATAATCCAATGATGATTAATCATCCATAAAACATATATCCGAATCGGCAGGACGAGATATCCAAACGTTCCCGCTGAGGAGGCAAGGAGCCCTCATGTCAAGCATAAAATCAACGGGGATCGTCGCGCTGGTGGTGCTGGCGACCGTCCTCGCTTTCGCGGCCGCCCCGTCGGGAGACTGCAGCACGACCGCCGTCACGATAGACGGAGCGAGCTACAACCTCTTGGACGGAGGCACGGCCACTTACACAAAAGCACCCTCCTCGACCTCCGAGGTCACAGTCCCCGACTCGGTCGAGTACGACGGAACGACATATCCTGTGACCGCCATCGGCATCAGCGCTTTCAAGAACAACAAGTCATTGACGAGCGTGTCCCTTCCGACGACGGTGGCGTCCCTCCCCTCCTCATGCTTCTCAGGTTGCACCAATCTGGCGAGCATCGTCCTGGGAGGGGTCCAGGAGCTGCCGAGCGGCTGCTTCAACGGCTGCGGCTTCGTAACGTTCAGCTCCGACGTCACCAAGATCGGGGACAACTCCTTCAAAGGATGCCTGTCCCTGCAGTCGGTCGTGATGCCCAGCCTTCTTACAGTTGCCTCCGGGAGCTTCCAGAACTGCAGCTCTCTGTCGACGGCCTCGTTCGCGTCCGCCAACGGGGTGGCAAAGAACGCGTTCTCCGGATGCTCTAGCCTGACCGAGGTGTCCGTCCCCAAGGCGATCACCATCGAGTCGGGAGCCTTCAGCGACTGCAGCTCCCTGAGCACAGTCGATGCCGGCAGCCTCGTCCGCATTGGAGAGAAGGCCTTCTTCAACTGCTCTTCGATCGAGTCGTTCGACCTGACAGGAGTCATCGACGCCGGGTACTCAGCGTTCTCCGGGACCAGCATCCCGGACATCATGACCATCGGGTCCACGGTCATATACATCCCCGCGTCATTCACCCAGGTCGTTCTCCCATCCGACGTGATAGCGATCGGAGGCGGCGCGTTCTACGGGATCTCTATGGATTCCTACGTCGTCCCCGACCACGTCAGGTCCATCTACGACTACGCGTTCTATAACTCGGACATTGGCGAGATCTACATCCACGACGGCGTGGACCTCGTGGGGAACTACGCCTTCAGCTACTGCGACTCCCTGACCTCTGTGAGACTCCCGGCAGGGCTCACCTACATCGGGGACTACACCTTCAGCCACTGCGTTTCGCTGGAGACGATAGACATACCATCGACGGTGAACTACGTGGGACTGTACTCGTTCTCCGAGTGCGCGTCCTTGGACGATGTCGTCCTTCCCGAAGTCCTCAGATTCGCTGGAACTGGGATGTTCAACAAGTGCTACAGCCTGAAGAACATCGACACCGGCGGGGTGACCGAGTTCAGCAGCGACATGTTCCGTGACTGCACATCTCTCGAGAGCATCGCGATACCCGCAGGCTCCACGGTGGGAGCGAACATGTTCAGCGGCTGCACCTCGCTGTCCTCGGTGGAGCTGCCGTACGACCTGGAGTCGATCCCCAACAACATGTTCAACGGATGCAGTGCCCTGGCCTCGATAGACCTTCCGAATGTGACAAGCATCGGCAGCAACGCGTTCGCGAACTCCGGGCTGGTCGAGTTCACGATCCCCGCCTCCCTGGCGCGCGACGGCCTGAGCGCGGCCTTCAGCGGATGCGCGTCGCTCCGCAAGGTCACGTTCCTCCCCTCTTACTTGGACGTGCCCGCGCAGGCGTTCAACAAGTGCTCCAGCCTGAAGACGCTGGACATACGCGGCACCATTAACGTAGGCGTCAACAGCACTTTCACGAACTGCAGCAGCCTCGACACGTTCGTCATACGCAGCTCCATGCCCTTCGGAACCGTGTCGTCCTTCAACTTCGTACCTCTGAAAAGCCTGGTGAAGACCGACTCCGCAAACGGATGCACGTACGTCGACGGGATCTTCGACGACGGGACCAGCACGAGGAGCGGAAAGATACTGCTCAACGTGGACAGCGCGTCGCTGCTATCCATGGACTCCAGCTACATCGGGGCGTCGAAGAAGGCCGTGAGCACCGTGTTCTCCGGCCACGGAACCTTCAGCGTGCCGAGCGACATGTTCGAGCTGGACGGCGGATCGGTATATTCCGGCACCGCGCTGGTCATGACGTCCTCCAGCTCCGTCATCAGGGCGGGAACTACGGCGCTGATGCCGACGTCCCTCGACGGCCTGATCGGGAAGACGACCCTGTCGCTGCCCGAATCGGTGACCGAGATCAGGAGCTCAGCGCTGTCCGTAACCGAGAACTCCAAGATCGCCACGCTGCTGCTCAGCTCTTCCCCGACGATCGAGCGCCGTGCGTTCGCTCTGCCTGCCGGCGCCGAGGCCTACTATCTCAACGGCGTATACGACGGAGGCCTCAGTTCCGAGCTGACGCCTGCAGGATACTTCGTCCCTCTTTCCGGAGGGAACGTGCTGCTGAAGCCGAACGACCCCCTATCCTGCGAGATATCGACCGTGTCCGACGGCTCGTCCGTGGCGTTCAGCATAGCCCTGGACGACATACACGACCTTTCCGTGCTATCAGTGAAGTCGAACGGCAGCAACGTACCTGTGGCGGCCTCCGGCACAATACTAGACGGAGAGGACGTCTCAGGGATGTACATCCTCAGGAACGTCGCTTCCACAAAGAAGGTCGACATCACCGGGATCACGCTGAACACGTACGAGATGTGTTTCGACGCATGCGACGGAGCCGGCATATCCATACTGAGCACAGAGGGCATACCCCACGGCAAGACTGTCTCGTTCTCCGTCAGGGCCCTTCCCGGGTACCATATGGACGAATCTTTCTGCGTCAGCGTCGACGGGACGCCCATGATCCCGGTCGCCTCCGAAGAAGGATACCGCGCCTACAGCATGACGATGACCGCCGACTGCAACGTCGCCGTCGTCGGCATGGCGCTGAACGACGAGGTCACCGTCACTTTCGACAGCGCTGGAGGGTCCAGCGTCCCGTCCCAGTCGTTCCCTTCGGGAATGAGCGCAAGCGAGCCTGCCGAGCCGGTCAAGGCCGGATTCGCCTTCGGGGGGTGGATGCTGGACGGAGAGCCCTACGCCTTCGGCCCGGCCGAGGAGGACGCCGTGCTCACCGCCAGATGGCTGCCTCGGAACCCGGAGTTCACTGTGACCTTCTCCGCCGACAACGGCGAGATCCTGGCTTACGCAGACGGGAAGCCTATCCAGTCCGGATCCAAAGCCCCTCAGGGGTCATCGGTGAGGCTAGTCTTCGTGCCCGAGTACGGATACGAGGCGGTCAGCTGGAAGGTGAACAAGGATACGATCCGCAGCTGCGACGACGAGCTCACCATCACGCTGACTAAAAACACGGCAGTGAGCGTCTCATCCCAGTACTACGCCTCCGGCTCTCCCATCCACATGGTGAGCTTCGCCACCCCGACCGCCGACAACTACGTCGCGGACTGGACCTTCGGCATCGGCGGCGGGATCGCGGGGATGAACTTCAAGAACATGACCTATGCGCCAGCGATCATGGGCGACTTCATCTACTGCAAGTGCGACAACTATCTGCTCAAGATCGACTTCGACGGCAACCTGGTGAAAGAGGTCAAGGTGGCCGACTCCTTCTCCGGATACTACGAGTACCTGGCTGTGGGGAACGGCCTGGTCCTGGACTGCCTGACCGGGAAGGTGTTCAATGCGGACCTCGACCAGGTGTTCGCCATAGGGACCACCGACATCACCGGATACTACAGCGACGGGCGCTTCTACGTCACCGACAAGTCCGGCACGGGATGCTTCCTCGCCGAGGACCTGGACCCGTCGTCGCCCACCAACTTACAGCTCCCCTTGTGGAAGCGCAACATAGGGTCCTCCATCTCCGACTACAGAGGGGGATCGAACATCGTGTTCTCCGGAGACTTCATGATGGTCGTCGGCAACGGGGACGGCGGAACGGTGTTCCTGGCCACCGTCGAATGCGGCACCGGGGACGAGATCGACAGGATCTACATCGACGACTTCAAGGGCCTGTACACCAACACCGGATACTCCGAGATATGCGAGGGATACGCCACCCTGACCGCCTACGGGGCCGGGATCATGGAGAACCAGGGCAGCCGCCCGATAATCAACATATCCGCGGTGAGGATAGACGGCGAGGGCTTCTTCGACGACGTCACCCTCAGGACCGCGTCCACAGGCACCGGCAACGGCCACACCTCGGCGCTGGTCGTCGTGGACGGCCTTGGATACGTGTTCGCCGACGACACATTCCTGGTGTACGACATGGACACTTTCGAGTGCATAGCGACCGCCGAGAACGAGAGGTTCTTCTCCCACGGGGACATGGTCGTCTCCACTGGATACGACGGGAAGGTGTACGCCTACCGCACGTCCTACGTCGCTTCGCCTAACCTCTACATGGGCATCTACGACGTCGCGTCTGGAACGGCCAGCTCCGCCTCCTTGAATGGCGTCTGCGAGACCGAGTACTGCTCCCAGCAGGTCCACTTCCTGCCCGACGGGAGGATAGTGTTCGTGAACGACGGCGGGCTGCTGTACTGCATAGGCTTCGGGGAGACGCAGTTCGTCGAGAACGGGCTGGTGTACGAGTTCACCGACAAGGCGACGGCCGTGACCGTCGTCGGCTACGAGACCGAGCCTTCGGGAGCCTTGGCCATAGCGTCGACCGTGACCCACGACGGCGCTACGTACAAGGTGGAGGGAATCGGCAGCAAGGCCTTCGCCTACTGCAACGGCATAACATCCCTCACGGTGGACGTGGACGTGGGGCCGTACGCCTTCTACGCCTGCAAGGGCCTGAAGACGCTCAGGGTGACCGACGGGGCCTCCGTGCTCGGCAAGAGCGCGTTCAGCTCGTGCACCAAGCTGACATACATCGTGCTGTCCGACAGCGTGTCCTCGATCGGAAAGAACGCATTCTACGGATGCACCTTCTACGAGGAAGGAAGCGTCCTGGACCCGACGGCGGGCAACCTCTCCGGGCACAAGTTCACCGGCAGCAGGACTAGCATGTCGGTTTACACGCCGGGAGTCGGAGGGACGATTACCCAGGACGGCGTCAGGTACGGGATAACCTCCAACGGAAGCGCGAAGACGCTCACCGTGAAGGGATACACCGGCGACCTCGGAGACGTCCTCGACCTGCCAGACAGCGTCCGCTACCTCGGGTTCGACTGGAAGGTCGTCAGCATCGAGGAGAAGGTGTTCTACGGCTGCACGCAGCTGGTCAGCATAGACCTGGGCTCCGTGGAGACCGTGGGGTACAAAGCGTTCGCCAACTGCAAGAACATCGTCCATGCGGACCTGTCGTCGGTTGTCACGTTCGGCGACTACTCCTTCGCAGCGTGCACCTCCCTCTCCGCCCTGGACCTGACCTCCGCGGCCACCATAGGGAGGAGCGCGTTCAGCGGATGCACCGGCCTCGTGTACGTCGCGTTCTCCGGCGACCTGGCCGATGTGGGGAGCAACGCGTTCTACAAGGTAACGTTCTACGTGAACAACAAGTCCGTGTCCAAGACTCCGGAAAAGCTGGGAGGAAGGACCTTCGCCGGCGCAAGCTCCAAGCTTTACCTTGTCTGAATGCCTTTAACCGGGGGCAGAGTCCCCCGAAACCCTTTCCTGCCTATCATATCCGGCCGAGCCTGGGCGACCGAACTGCAGATATCGCCCTTCTTCCATCACGGAACATGCGCTCCTCCATAGATTTCTACGACGACGACCCAGAAGGCTACTCGGACAAGACCTTCGGAGCGGACGTGTCCCCGATTAGAGACAGGTTCCTGAGGTACGTCCCCGAAGGAGGGCGCATACTGGACCTGGGATGTGGATCGGGCAGGGACACGCTATACTTCTCCGGAATAGGGCTCGTCCCTGTTCCAGTGGACGGCTCGGAAGGGATGTGCAGGATCGCGGAGAGGAACACCGGGATCAAGGTGCGCAGGCTTCTCTTCGCGGATCTGGACTACCAGGAGGAGTTCGACGCCGTATGGGCGTGCTCCACCCTCCTCCACGTTCCTTCGGCCGAGTTCCCGGACGTCCTCATGAAGGTGAAGCGGGCCATGAAGGACGGGGCGGTGCTCTTCATGTCCTTCAAGGAAGGAGACTTCGAAGGGGAGAGGGAAGGCCGCATGTACACGGACATGACCGAAGGCCGCGTCAGAAGGCTGTGCGAGAGCTGCAGGCTCGTGGTGCTGGAGTCCTGGAGCTCCCTGGAGCCGGGCCGCGACGTCCTATGGCGCAATACGATAGTAAGGAAACGACGTGCCCGCACCGCCAAGGTTGTTATCGGAGAACGCATTCTCCGTCGCATGGCGTACGACGGAAGGATGGGCATCGAAGACATAGTCGACGAGGAGAAGACTGTCTACTTCGACACCTACAAGCTCAAGAAGATGACAGGGACCAGGATAGGGCCGATACTTGGGGAGAGCGAGTTCTCGTCCCCGTTCAAGGTGGCCTGCGAGATAGCCGGCCTCTACCCCGGGGACAAGGCAAACAAGTACATCGAGGCGGGCAACATTCTGGAGCCGGTCCTCAGGGACTACCTGGCGTCCCGTGCCAACGCGATGCTGAAGGGCCCGCTGGGGATCCCCGACGGGTCCGTGGCGGCGATAGAGGACCCCGTACCGATGGAGATGTGCGGCTACGACCATTTCCACAACGAGAAGCTCTTCGGAGGGCTCGTGGACGGGTACATCAGGGTGGACAACGTCAGGGACACGATACTGGAGATCAAGACCTCCGGGGTGAAGGAGAAATGGGAGGACGGGAACGGCGGGTACACCAACGTGCCGATGTCCTACATGTACCAGGCGTCGCTGTACGCTGAGCTCTCCAACCTGGACCGCATCGTGTTCCTCGTCGGGTTCCTGGAGGAGGACGACTACGACCGCCCGAAGCAGTGGGTCCCCACCGAGGAGAACACTTACGTCATCGTGAAGGATAAGCTGGACATGAAGCCGGTCATGGAGAAGTGCACCGCATGGTACAACGAGTACATGAAGAACGGCTACACGCCGGAATGGACCGACTCGGAATGCGACCAGGAGGTCCTGAAATACCTCAAAGCCTTCAAGAGGAAGAAGAGATGAGCATTGACGAGATATTCACGAGGACCAGCGTCAGGAGCTTCTCCGACAAGGTCCCGACCGACGAGGACATGGAGCTCCTGATGAAGGCGGCCATGGCTGCGCCCTCCGCGATGAACCAGCAGTGCTGGGAGTTCTGCATCGTGGACGACGAGGAGGTCATCGACAAGCTGTCTAAGGCGGCTCCCTACGCGTCGCCTGTGGGAAGAGCCCCCAGGGCCATAGTCGTCCTGGGGAACGTCGGTTTCATGAAGGCGGCCATGATGTGGCAGCAGGACCTCGCGGCGGCTACCCAGAACATCCTCCTGGCGGCGAAGTCCAAGGGCATCGGGACCGTCTGGATTGGCATAGCGCCGCACCCGGACAGGATGGAGGCCGTATCCGAGGCTATATGCCTGCCGGAGGACGTCAAGCCCTTCTGCCTCATCGCCGTGGGATATCCAGACAAGGAACCCGTTCCCAACGAAGGCAGATACAAGCCGGAGAGAGTGCACCGCAACAGGTACCGACCTCGCCGAAGCAAGAACGAGACCGATACCAGGAGGGCGAGCATGGCGGCGTTGCAGAGAAGGAACACCGCCATGAACCTTCCGCTGTTATGCACCTCCCCCTTGGCGTAAAGGCGGAACGTTATCAGGCTCGCCATCGAAGCTATAGGGGTCCCGAACCCGCCTATGTTCACCCCGGCCAGCAGGCTCTGCCAGTCCCCAGTGAATCCGGAAAGCATCACCGCCGCAGGGACGTTGCTGATGAACTGGCTTGCGAATACCGGGGTGAGCAGCGGCTGGCTGTCCATGAGGCCGCCGAGAACCGATGCGACCTCCTCCATCCTTGCTACGTTTCCTGTGAACACGAACAGGAACACGAACGTCAGCAGCAGGCTGTAGTCAACCTTCCCGAAGAGCGAAGGCTTCAGGAGGGCCATGGCGGCGGCTGTGCAGGCCAGCGCCAGCCAGAACGGCACCAGGCCGGCTACCGAGGCCACGCTGAGGACGAAAAGCAAGGCCATGGTGCCTAGCAGACGGCGATCCTCCAAAGTCGGCACCTCGGTCGATACGGCCTTGGAAGGCCCCTTGCATACGAATGCGCAGGCGATGAAGAGCACGGCGCCGCCTACGAGGGCGTAAGGCAGCATCTCGAGGACGAAGTCGCCTATCCCGGGGCCGTACCTGGAGAAGATGAACAGGTTCTGCGGGTTCCCTATCGGGGTCAGGATGCTGCCTAGATTGGCCGCGGCCGTCTGCATTACGAGCGTAGGGATCACCAGGTCCTTCCTTCCCGCCCCTACCAGAGCGGCGACTGCCAGAGGGACGAACGTTATCAGCGCAACGTCGTTCGTGATCGCCATGGATGCGATGAACGGCAGGGCGACCAGCACGGAGCACAGGATGCGCGCCGAGGAGGCCTTGGAGACCATCCTCGCAGAGACATGCCTGAACAGGCCGCATTCCGACATCCCCGCTACCGTAGCCATGAGGCAGAAGAGGATGCACAACATGGGGACGTCGACGTACCCCAGATAGTCCTCCGACGGCGGCACGATGAAGGCCGAGATCAGGGCAAGGATGCCAGAGACGATCAGAGCGATCTCTGCTCTGATCCATGTCCCTAATCTTCCATGAGCCTCCATGGGCTCCCCGAAGCGGGAGTAAGTTATACGCTTTGGGTATCGCCTTCTCGTTTGCGGCAGCATCCCGGCCTGTACTCCACCTCGGTGGGCTGGCCGCATCTGAACCTCGTCAGGCCGTTCATCATCTCGTCCAGGACGTACCTGCATCCGCGGAGCCCGACGAGCGTCCTCCCCATGAGGTCCATGAGCCTTCCATGGGGGATCCTCGTCTCCACGTACCCCGTGTCGTCGCAGGCTAGCCTCCCCTCGAGAGCCGTCAGGCCGTCGGAGAACACCAGCATGACCTCGCCCTCGGCGCCCTCCAAGGCGTCGGAGAAGCCCAGGGGGCCTAGATAGCGCCCAATCTCGGGAGAGTATTCGCCATCCGTAGGACGGACGTGCCTGGGGCGCATGCCGAACGTGTCGCACAGCCACTTCGTCAGAGGATAGACCACCGAGGAGTCCCCGTCGATCGTAAACCCTTTGCAGTGCAGCGACGCCGAAGCCCTGTCGCAGTTCATCAGCACCTTGTGAACGGCCCTGGCGTCCTCGTCGATGATGGCCAGGGAAGGCGACGGGTCCAGGCCCAGCTCGGCCGCTACCTCCTTGACGAATGACCTCGTGGCCGGATATCCCACGGGCGCGCCCTCGGACGGCCTGAGGCTGGGGATGCCGAACCTCTCTTCCAGAGAGCGCACGGTGCGGCGGCAGTACTCCGGATGGACCATCACGTTCAGAGCGGCCTTGCCGCAGCTCCGAAGAGACTCCTTCGAGGGCATGCAGCCGGCTACGCAGCCGACCTTGGCCCCCATAGGCTCCAGGATCCTGCGGAGCTCCTCGGCGCCGGCCTCCCATCCGAGGTCCATCAGCCCGTAACCGAACAGGTTCACGGCGCCGTCCTCGCCGGACTCCAGGTCGAGGGAGGATAGTATCGCATCGGTCGCCGCGTCGAACCCTTCCGGGAGCGACATCGAGGACAGGTCGTCTTCCAGGGTTATCGGGCTCGTGTCGGAGCTCCCGGTTAGCCCCGTGTAGTCGGTGCAAAGCAGAGATGCCCCCAGCGTGTCGAGGAGGATGGCCCTCCTCCCGGTTATGGACGACACGGACTCCACCCCGCTGGAGACCTTCGCGGACGTGCCGAACACGATGTCGTCGTTGCCGAGGTAGGTGCAGGGGAGGCGGGACTGCCTGCTGAAGAACTTCGAACCGGTGCATCCCTGGTTCTCAGGCTCGTAGGCCGGGATCAGGTCATGCATCATGATCTGCGCCCTGGAGCGGCACCCTCCCGCGCCGTTGATCATCGTGTCCGTAAGCCCCAGGGACTCGGAGGCGATGATCGCCCCCAGCATGCCGTCGGGCTCGTTGTTCAAAGGCCTCCCTCCCATGTGGGGATGGGAACGGAGAGGCTGTCAGCCAGGGTCCTCGCCCATTCCTCCACCCCTTCCATGCCGTAGTAGCGGGAACCCAGCGGGGCGTAGCGGAACCCTTCGCGCCTGACGCGGTCGGAGTCGTTGGTGAGGACGATCTCCGCCCCCTCCTCGGACATCAGCCTCCTGAGGTCGCACATCCTCATGCCGCTGAGGACCTTGACGTCCCCGTAGTCCGGGATGCGGACGTTGTGGTCTATCACCGGCCCGTCCACGAACATCACCGCCCTTATGTCGGCGCCGAGGGCCTTGAGGGTCTCCACCTGCCATTTCAGGTCCCTGACCATGACGCAGTAGACCACCACCCTCCTTCCTTCCAGGCGCGGCCTGTAGGCGTCGGCTATCCTTACGAAGCGCTCCCTGAGGGCCTTCTCCGCCGAAGGGGCCATGGCTGCGAAGGCTGGGTCGTACCCCGCCATGGACTCCACCCACTCCAGGCACCCGCTCAGCCCCACAGGGACGTCCATCTCCAGCGGCGCCCTCCTGCCCGTGGCCTCAGATATCCTCTCGCCGATGCGGCGGTTCAGCTTCCCGCGGCCGATTATGAAGTCGTATTCCGCCGCGCAGAAGTCCTCGATCTCGGCCATCGTGCAGAAGTCCAGCAGGCAGAGCCTTATCCTGAGCCCGAACAGGGAGAGGAGGCCGCGCACCGAGGAGATGCTCCTGTCCCTGCCGAGGCCGTAGAACCATCTGGCGACCAGGTTGACGGTGCCTTTCTCGACCGGCCTCGGCCCCATCCTCGAGAAGAGGGCGTCGAACAGGCCGAACGCTCCTCCGAACTTGCTTGAAAGGAAAGCGGAGTCTGGAGCTACCGGGATCACCTCGACCCCGTGCCTGGATCCCAGGGCCTTCGCGTGCTCCGGCAGGTCCGCGCCCATTATCTCCGAAGAGCAGGTCGGCACCAGGAACATGTACCTGTAGCCGTCCATCTTCGCGCGGGAGACCGCGTCGTCAAGCAGCCTCCCGGAGTCCTTGAAGGCCTCGTCGGCGTCCAGGCACGTGCTGTATATCCCGGCCTCCGGCGGATCGTCCGACCTCTCCGAGGATCCGTACAGCACCCTGCGCCTGAAGGCGAACTCCATGAGGTAGGCGCAGTTCCTCGGGCCGTGGAGTATCACAGCCGCGTCCCTGATCCTCATCGCGCCATCGGCCGCCCCATGGGAGGTGCATGCCGGCATGACGAACTCCCCCACATAGGTGAGGTTGCGCTCGGCATCGTATCCCTCGAAGCTGCATCCTGCGCTCTTCCTGCTGCTAGGGCCGTGCGTTATCGGCCTCCCTGCGGCGAGATCGCCCATCGCCTCGTCAGAAAGCGGCTTCGGGACGTGGCACTCCGGCCGCTCCCGCACGAGCGATGCCAGCTTCCGTAAAGCTTCGGCTTCCGCCGAGTCGGGGAACAACTCGCAGAGCACCTCCCCTTCTGATTCGGCCTCCTTGAACAGGGCTGAGCGCGGAAGGTCGCATACTATCGGCAGACCGGTCGCCTCGGCGAACCTGCGGACGGGCTCGTCCTCCCCCTCCTCCCCTCTCCGGTTGAGGACCAGCCCCATAACCGTCTTCCCCGGGTTTATGTTCCTGAGCCCCTTGAGTATGTTGTTTGCAGCGAAGAGCGACATGAACTCCCCCGAAGTGACGATCAGGACCGAGTCGCAGTTTGCCCTCCTCGCAGGTATCGAGAACCCTCCGCACACCACGTCGCCCAGGACGTCGCTGACCCTGTAGTCCGCATCCACATCGGATATCCTGGAGAAGAGGAGCTCCATCCCCTTGCCGGCGCATCCTCTTCCCGGCTCCGCCCCTCCGCACTCGACGCACATCACCCCGTTCAGCCCCTCGTGCACCGGGTCCGACGACGTGTCGGAAGAGAACGTCCTGACGCTCCGGCCGTGGGAGAGGAGCCTGGTGGAATCGTGCTTCGGATCGCAGCCCACATGAAGGACGGCGCTACCGTCCAGAGACAACAGATATGACACGTTGGCGGAGACGGTGGACTTCCCGACCCCTCCTTTTCCGTACACTGCGAGCCGATACATGTCCCGGAATCGCGTTGGCTGTATAATCCTATTTCTCTTGCAGAACTATGGTGTGGAACGCTGAACAAGTTCGGAGCGCTTCCTGGCAGGCGGCCTACCACGTGGCATCACAGTATTATTGCATGATCGTTCCTGGAGGAGAGGGCTCTTCCGCTGATCACGATTGGTCATCACGAACGTTCGATGCATTAAAAGACAACATGTTCAGTTTAACACTGCTTGATTAATATCTGCAGTCGACCAATATCTTTATAAGGAGTTGTTTTCGAAACATTGGATTCATCATCCTAGGTGAACAAATGAACAATAAGACCATGATCGCGATAGTTGCCGTAGTGGCTGTGATAGCCATCGCAGCGGCGGCTTTCGTGCTGCTGAACAACAACGGCTCCGACAACGGCTCCGAAGTCAAGGACAAGACGGTGACGGTGACCGACGCCGCCGGAAGGACGGTTACCATCTCCGGCGACGTGGAGCGCGTGGCGTGCTACGGCGTAGGGTGCCTCAGGCTCTTCTGCTACGGCAGCGACGTGAAGAAGATCGTCGGCGTAGAGAAAGCGGAGATCAACGGATTCAACGGGGACGAGTCCCGCGGATACTGGCTGGCCAACAAGGACTACTTCATGTCCCTCAAGACGGACATAGGGCAGGGCGGCCCCCAGGGGATGCCCGACAAGGAGAAGCTCCTCCTGGCAGACCTCGACCTCCTGTTCATCACCAACAGCATGGAGCCCTCGGAGATAGACGAGCTCTCCAAGGGGATCGGATGCCCTGTCGTCCTCCTGTCGGGCGTGGACTATGCACCTTTCGGAGAGGCTTTCTACGACAGCATCAAGCTTGTAGGGAAGGCTGCAGGAACCGAGAAAAAGGCCGACGACACTGTTTCGTACCTCAAGTCCGTATACGACGACCTCAAGAAGCGCTCCAGCGACGGCGGCGTCACCGCTTACATCTGCGGCCTTTCCTACAGAGGCAACAACGGCATCGACACTACCATCAAGTCCTATCCGATCTTCGATGCCCTGAACATCACCAACGCCTATGCCAAGTACGTGGAGGAGACCGGGGCCAAAGCCACCGGGCATGCCGACAAGATCAGCACCGAGGCCCTCACCATAATGGACCCGGAGAACATAGTCGTCGACTACAACGGATACAAGGCGGTCGTCCTCCCTGATGTGGCCAAGGGGAACAAGTTCTACGACGGCCTCTCGGCGTTCAAGAACGGCAACGTTCTCATCACCATCCCGAGCATCGCATATGCGGCCAACGCCGAGCACCTCATCGCGACGGCCTACTACCTCGGGAGCGCCTATTATCCCGAGAAGTTCGCCGACGTCTCCGTCGAGGCTAAATTCACAGAGGTATGCCAGAAGATCCTCGGCAACGGATCGATAGCGAAGAAGATACTGGACGCCTATTCCGACGGGCTCTGCGTTTGGAACACCCAGACCGACAAGGTGTCCGTGGCGAGCGGCTCCTCTGTGACCTTCACCGATCCCGCCATCGCCGACGGCTCTGAAGTGCTCAGAGGCACCGTCGTGTCCTTCAAGACCAGCAGCGCCGGACAGACGGTGAAGGCGACGATGAACGGCGCGGACACGGTGCTGACCGCAAAGAACGGCGTATACTCCTTCAAGATAGTCGGAGACGCCGTCATCAGCACCAGCTGAGTGATGCCATGTCCCGGCTGTCCGACGCTGTAGAAACCAAGTGGTCCCCGATGAGAGGGCCTGGCTGCGATCCCAGGATGTGGGACAAAGGCTCCGCGAGATTCGCCGAACATCCGATCCCGGAAACCGGCACGGACGATTTCCTGAGGCTCGTCTCGAAGACCGTCCGTTTCAAAGGGGACGAGTCCGTGCTGGACGTGGGCTGCGGCGCCGGACAGTACAGCATCGCGCTCTCGCATCTGGCGGGCAAGGTCCTGGGCACCGATTTCTCGGAATCGATGGTGGCCCACGCCAGGATGCTGGCCGAGCGCGAGGGCGCAGTCAACGCGTCTTTCGCTAAATCCGACTGGAGGACGCAAGACGTCTCCATGTCGGATTACGCCAACGGATTCGACGTGACGATAGCGCATTGCACCCCGGCTATAGATTCCGCCGATTCGTTCAGGAAGCTCGTGTCGATTACCCGCGGCTGGGGGTTCGCCACGTTCTGCACCCGCAGGGTGGACGTCATCGACAGGCATCTCGGGGATTTCATCGGAAAGGAGTTCAGGAACGCGCACGGGGCCGACCTTCCGGCCTATGCGTTCCAAGTGCTCTGGGACATGGGGATGTACCCCCTGATGCATTACGAGCGCGATGTCGTAACGACAGGCAGAATGCCCTCCGCCGAAGCCTTGGACCGCGTCAGAGGCATGCTAGCCAGATCGGGAGAGGACGATCCTGACGCGCTGGCTAGGAGGTTCGTCGACTCCGTATCCGAGAACGGCGAGGTCGATTCCGGCTTCAGGTCGGATTTCACCACCGTCTACTGGGACTCGAGGTCCAAGGCATGAAGCGCGACGACGAGGGCATAGCGCAGTACGAGGCCCATGTCGGGCGCAAGCGCCTGGCAATAGTCTTGCTGCTGGTCCTCGTCGCCCTTCTGAGCATCGCGGAGATATTCGTAGGGTCGGTGAGCCTCACAGCGGACCAGGTCATCTCCGCGATCATGCACCGCGGGGACGACCCGTTCTCCCGCATAATATGGGAGCAGCGCATGCCCAGGGTGGCCACCGCCATGGTCGCGGGCGCCGGGCTTTCGATGGCGGGATGCGTGATGCAGAACAATCTCAAGAACCCGTTGGCATCGCCTTCCACGCTCGGAGTCACCAATGCCGCCGTGTTCGGAGCCAACTTCGGCATCATAATCCTGGGGGCCGGCGCGGCGACCGGGGCCTACGCCTCCACGGTGACCAACCCGTACATCGTCACCCTGCTGGCGTTCGCGTTCTCCATGCTGACGGTGTTCCTGATAGTCCTGCTCTCGAAAAGGACCAACTTCTCGCCGCCGTCCATAGTCCTCGCCGGGGTCGCCGTAGGCTCGATATTCACCGCTGGCACGACCATCCTGCAGTACTTCGCCAACGACACGGCGCTGGGGACCGCGGTATTCTGGTCCTTCGGCGACCTGTCCAGAGTATCCGTCAACGAGCTGACGATCATCACGGTCGTCACCGCCGCCTGCGCCGTCTACTTCTACCTGATGAGATGGAACTACAACGCCCTGGCGAACGGGGACGAGCTTGCTAGGAGCCTCGGGGTGGACACCAGCAAGCTGATAGCCCTCGGGATGGTCTTGGCGTCACTGATAACAGCTGTGGACGTCTCGTTCATGGGAATGATAGGGTTCGTCGGACTGATTGGCCCCCAGATGATGCGGCTGGTGGTCGGCGAAGACCATCGCTACCTCATACCGGCCTCCATGCTGGCAGGCTCCGCGGTCATGATGGCTTCGGATCTTGCCGCAAACATAGCTCTTTCGCCGATAGTGATCCCCGTAGGCGCGGTCACCTCCCTTCTGGGAGGCCCGCTGTTCCTGTGGCTGCTGCTCAGAAGAAGGGGAGGTGCCAGGGAATGTCGATACTGACCGTCAACGGGCTGAGCTTCAGCTATCCCTCCCTTGACGTGATAAAGGACGTGTCCTTCGAGGTCATGCCGGGGGAGGTCGTCTCCATTCTGGGGATGAACGGCGCAGGGAAGTCCACGCTCCTCAAGTGCATCAACAGGATCCTCAAGATGTCCTCCGGCAGCGTCGCTGTCTCGGGCTGCGACATCTCGAGCCTCTCCTCCAGGGAGCTGGCGCAGAAGATGAGCTTCGTCATCCAGGGAAGCAGGTTCTCCTCCACTTCCGTCTTCGACGCCATCCTGCTCGGCAGGAAGCCGTACATCGAATGGGACGCGACGAAGAAGGACTTCGAGATCGTCAAGGACTCCATCTGCAGGCTGGGCCTGGAAGACTACGCCCTGAGGAACGTAACGGAGATGTCCGGCGGGGAATCCCAGAAGGTCGCTCTAGCCAGGACAATAGTGCAGCAGACGGACGTGATGCTTCTGGACGAGCCGACTTCCGCGCTTGACTTGAAGAACCAGCTGGAAGTCATGAACATCGTCCGCGAAGAGGTCAGGAGGCGCAACGTCGCAGCGGTGGTGACGATGCACGACCTCAATCTTGCCCTTCGCTTCTCGGACAAGTTCCTGATGGTCAAGGACCGCAGGATCTACTCTATGGGCGGGATCGAGACGATCACTGCCGGCGCCATCAAAGACGTCTACGGGGTGGACGCGGAGATCGCCGAGGTGGGCGGCCATAAAGTGGTCGTCCCCCTGTAACGGCTTCTGCGCTGGTGCGGAGAATCCCGTAATCCGCCGAAATTGCCCTTCCGCCGGACATGGAATAGGGCCCTGGATCGGGACTGGACCATAGAATACTATAGTGATAACATACTTCATGTCACTATAGTGATGATATGGCGTCGGTAGGCCTTCCTCTTGTACGCCTTGGTGAGCTTGTGCTCCTCGAATATCCCGGAGACCATCCCTGCGTCGTCCTCGACTAGGTCCCCGAGCTTGTAGTTGAACTTGTCCTCCGGTATCCTGAACAGCCTGTCGGTGCGCACTGAGGACGACATGTCCAGCATCACCTCGTACGGGTCGTGGAGCTTGACATGGTTCTCCGGCTCCCGCGTGCTGGTAGTCACCATCAGGACCGTGAACTCGTCGTCCCTCTTCTCCAGGACGATCACAGGGCGGTTCTTGGCCCCGGACATGTTGTCGAAGTACAGCCTGGCGTTCCACACCTCGAACGGCCTCGGATGCGGCTGCTCGGCGCGATACCTCATCGCTCCCTCTTCAGGACGGCCGCGGCGTCGGCATGGTCCGCATAGAGCCTCTGGAAGGTCGGGCGCGCCCCGAGCCCTTTCGTGAAGCATACGACCTTGAAGCCTTCCGACTTCAGGGTCATCCTCAGGGACACCTCCTCGTCCCCGACGATCTCCTCGGAGTCCTCCTCGCTGATGTCCACGATGAACGGCACCACCGAAGCCGAGGTCGCCCCCATGCGGCGGAGCTTCTTGCAGGTGTCCGCGAACGAAGGGAAGCCCTCGACGGTCGTGACGGCGAACATGGCGTCGTCGGACAGGTTCAGCATCTCCTGCAGCTGGCAGTAAGAGGCGTTGGCGTAATGGTCGGTCCCGCGCCCGACGAGGACTATGGCGGTGCCTTCCCCCACATGCTCCAGAACGTCGGGCACTATGTCCTTGGCCACGGCGGAGCAGGCAGAGCGGTAGTCCCTCTCAGATGTCAGCAGCGGGGTCCCGAGGCGGACCTCCGCGAAAAGATCCAGGTTCCTCCTTACCTCGTCCGCGACTATCTCGTACTCCGGGCCGTTTATTACGTCCAGCGTCTGGACGGTGAGGTGCGTGACGCCTTCTTCCGCCATCTTGGAGAATACGGTCGATATGTGCTCGACCTTGGCTTTCTTGGCCTCGATGCGGCTGGTGAACGCTCTGAAAACGCGGCTGCCCTCGTGCCTCTCCGCGATAGCCCCTTCCACAGCCTCGGATGCCGTCCCGTAGCTCACCAACAAGTACGCCCTGCTGACCTCGTCCATGGGACGTGAAACGACGACCGCCTAATATGGCTTTTCGTCTAAAGGGATCAGCGGCGCTTCCTTCCGGTCCTTCTGCCTATGTATATCCCATACAGGCCAACGCACATCACGACCGCCACGATCGCGACGCCGAGGTAGTACCACGTCGTGTCCATGGTCCCTCCGTATCTTCGTCGAGGATATATATCCCGGCGCCTCGCCTGCGGATCAGCGGCCTGGGCTCGTCCTTGGACTCGCCTGCGTAAGGCTTCCTCCCGATCGACTCCAGCTTGTCCAGGACCAGCCTCTTCCCGACGTCGGTGACGCCGTAGATCTGGACCTTGTTCCCGGCAACGAGGACGTCCCTGCCCTCTGCCTCCCTTCTGATGTTCTCCGAGGCGCAGGCGGTTATGATGTCGCAGCTGTCGAACATCTTCTTGGCCCCCGAGCAGGTAACATGGCTGGTGTGGACCCCCACCACAACGACGCGGTCCCCGTACCTCCTCCTGATCTCGACCGCGTCGTCGGGGATCGCGACGGTGACGGAGAACCTGGCATATCCTTTCGAGGCTGCGAGCTCGGCTCCCCTCACCATGTCCAGAGGCACGGTATCCGGATCCAGGACGTTGTCCCTCCCGACGGCGTCGAGGACCACCTGCAGAGGCGAGGTCTCCACCAGGCCGGATATCCTACCGCACATCCCCTGAAGCAGCGCAGGCTCGGTTATCACGGCGGTGCCGCACCCGTCTGCGGCGATGACGGCTGCGTCCAGCTCGCCGTTTTCGATAGCGGTGCTCAGTATCTCGGAGACTCCGAACGTGATGTAGTCGTCGGCGCGGACCACCCTGTCCTCGGTGCAGAAGCCGAAGTCCTTGATCCTGAACTCTATGTTCTCGCGTATCATCTCCGGGGTTATGGACTCCTTGCCGCGGAACTTCTTGTAGAGAGGGCAGTAGTCCAGCTCGGGATCCCCGACCTCCACGACCTTCCCGTCGACTATCACGATGCGCGCCATGCCTACGGCGTCGAACACATGCCTGCCGCCTTTTCCTACCATGAGGGTAGGATGATGCTCCCGCCATATAATGATGCATGCCGACCTCTCCGTTATTATACGGCCTCCGCATGGGGCCTCAGGTGGTCGACACGGAGGAGGACCTCGGAAGGATACGGGACGGGAGCCGGATACTGCGGTTCACCCTGCCGTCCATCGCCATGATGATGTTCATCTCCACCTACGGGCTCGTGGACGGCGCCTTCATATCCAACTTCGTCAGCACCGACGCCCTCGCGTCCATCAACATCCTGATGCCGGTCATGTCCCTGCTCACAGGGATGGGGTTCATGTTCTCCACCGGAGGCAGCGCCTACGTAGCCAACCTGATGGGCCAAGGAAGCATGGACAAGGCCAGGGGCTCCATGAGCCTGATACTGCTCGTGGCGACCGCGATCTCGGCGGCCTTCGTGCTCGCAGGGTTCCTCTTCGCCGAGCAGCTGGTGTCCCTCCTCGGCGCTGACGAGTCGATAGCAGATAGCTCCCTGGAGTACGCCTACTGGTTCCTGCCGTTCGTCCCGTTCCTGATCCTGCAGTTCATCGTCTCCCAGTTCCTGATCGTAGCCGGGAGTCCCGGCATGTCCCTGGCCCTCTCGGTGGCCGGGGGCCTGGCCAACATCATCCTGGACTACCTGATGATCGTGGTGCTGGACCTGGGCCTTCCAGGAGCGGCTGTCGCCAGCGGGGTAGGGTCCCTGATACCATCTGTTGGCGGGATGGCGTTCTTCCTTGACAGGAGGAGGAGCCTGCGCCTGGTGAAGCCGTCCCGGGACATGGAAGCGATAGCGTCGACCTGCAGCAACGGAGTCTCCGAGATGGCTAGCGAGCTCTCCGGTGGAATAACCACGCTCTGCTACAACCTGGTGATGATGAGCCACCTCGGGCCGGACGGGGTGTCCGCGATAACCGTCCTCTCGTACATGCAGTTCCTGGCCCTGTCCGCCGTCATAGGATACTCCAGCGGCATCGCCCCGGTGATGTCCTACGACCACGGGGGCCGCGACAGGGAGGGGATGGGCAAGGTGTTCAGGTTCTCCATGCTGTTCGTGGTCTCCCTGTCGGTGGCCGTCTTCGCGGCGATGGAGCTGTTCTCGTCCGACATCGCCAGGTTCTTCGCGGGAAGCTCCGAGGAGGTGGTCGGGATCATCGTGGGCGGGGCCACGGTCTTCTCGTTCGGGTTCCTGTTCATGGGGTTCAACGTCTACGCGTCGTCCCTGTTCACGTCGCTCTCCAACGGCCTCCTGTCCGCCCTGATATCGCTGATAAGGTCGCTGGTCCTCCTAGCCCCCCTGATCGTCCTGCTGCCGTCAGCCTTCGGCATAGACGCCGTCTGGTACGCCATACCTCTGACGGAGTCTGTGACCGCGACCCTGGCGGCCTTCCTGGTGCTGAGATGCGGAGGCCGCTACGGATACATGGGCGGAAGGGCATCTGAGAAATACGAGGACCCTGATGAGCGGCCATGAGAGACGGGTTCGTGATAGTGGACGGGCATGCCCACACGTACATGCGCGACCTCGCACCTAAGATAATATCCTCCTTCACGGAGCTTCACAGGATGGAGCCTACCGGGTCCCTCGGCAAGGGCACCGTGGAAGACCTTCTGGAGAGGATGGGGTCCGGGGGGATCGACAAGGCCGTCCTCGCTAACTTCGGGCCCGTCAAGGCGGTGGACAGGATAAACGCCTGGAACCTCGCCGGCTGCGGTACGGACGACCGCCTCGTCCCGCTGGTGTCGGTGTATCCGGGCATGAGGGTCAAGGACCTGGAGGAGCTGGTCGACCAGGGCGCCAAGGGGGTGAAGATGCACAACGGGATACAGGAGTTCGACGCCTGCGACCCCGGGCTCGACGAGGTCTACGACGTCTGCGCGTCCAGAGGCCTCCCGGTGACTCTGCATTGCGGGGAGACCTCGAGGGTGCATCTGAACGAGTACACTGACGAGGCCCATGTCGAGAGCGCCGTGAGGTCCCACGGGAACGTCACCTTCGTCCTCACCCATCTGGCAGCAGGGAACCCTCGGACCCTGTTCCGCCTCGCCGAAAGCTACAGGAACATGGTCATAGACACCTCCATCGCCTTCAGCGGGGAGCACTGCATCCGCCGCATCCACGACGACTTCTGGGAGGACGACAGGAACGTCGTCGAGGCGTTCAGGAAGATAGGGTGCGACAGGATCTCCTTCGGCTCGGACTACCCCTACGGCAGCCCTGCCAGCGACGTCCGTCGCATCCTCTCCCTGGACCTGACAGAGGAGGAGAAGTCCCGTATACTCGGGCTGAACACGCTCGAGCTGTACGGGATCGACGTCCCCCTGCGCCGAGGTCAGAGCCAGGCGGAGGCCCATGCGGAGAGGTCCTTCTCCGAGGCTCCGGACGGGAAGCGCCTTCCGGCCTCTACCTTAGCCCCGGGCGCCAGGGACGCCATGTTCTTCCCGGAGTCGCCGATGTCGCTCCCTCCCGAGGTGGCGAATGGGACGACGGTCTTCCCCGCGAAGTCGCAGGACTCCATGAACGTGTCTATGATCGACGGCTCCCTGTACCACCACACCGGGAACCCCACGAAGACCACGTCGTACGCGGAGACATCCGCCTTCGAAGATATGGCGGGCCTGGAAGACCTGTCGCTCATCTCTATGGTGCTCCTGCTCTTCTTGTCCCTCCAGTCGAGGTCCGCATCCGTGTAGGGCTTCTCTGGAACTATCTCGAAAAGGTCCGCGCCGATGGAGGACGCGAGCCTCTGGGCGAGCCTGGCGGTCGCTCCGCTGGCGGAGAAATATGCGACAAGCGCTTTGGTCATGTGCGTAAGGAGAGACCAGTGGCCTTATATCTGTTTCTAGCGGAGGAAATCGCGACGCCGGCATAGTGAGGCTCGGATGCGCTCTGCTCAAGTTTAATACTCCCCCATCGGTACATGTGTCAGGCCTGCAGGACGCATCGGCTCCCTGGCGGGCCGTATCGACCGGGCTAGTAGGTGCGCATATGTTCGGAAACATGGGAAGAAAGGGCTCGCCCGAAGGAATCCAGATCGTCAAGGAGACTCCCCCCTGGGTGTGCGGCGGAACCGACGCCTACCTGGACACGAAGGCGCCGAAGAAGATAGAGTCGGAGGAGATGGTCCTATTCAACGCGACCTCGTCCTTCGCCGGACAGGTCTGTTTGAATCCAGAGAGGCAAGGTTGCTTCTCGTACGTGTCCGCCTATGCCGTGCCGTCGAATAAAGGGTCGTTCATGTACCTCCAGACCAAGACGGAGCACAGAGGAGCGATAAGCAGGTCCTGGGCGCTGGTCAAGGACGACGTCTTCCCGATGCTCGTGGAGCTAGTCAAGGAGCTCGACCTCGCCAGGAACAACGGGAGGCACTCGACGACGCACGGGCTGCCGGAGAACTTCGGCGGAGATGTGGACATCAGGTACGCCAGCGGAGAGAGGATAAGCTACTCGGACAACCAGTGCCCGATCATGTCCTCGTACGACGGGCAGAGGATAGCGGATGCGTTCATGGCCGCCATGGAGGGCGAGAGGGTGGATCTCCCGGACACGTCCGACCTTAGGGAGGTCCTGTTCCGCGAGGACCGCGAAGATGGCGGGTTCACCGAGGCCAGGCTGGTACTGAACGGGGACGGAACCGGGACGAACTACAAGAGGTCCCAATACAAGGGCACCAGGGTTTTCGAGAGCGAGAAGCCCGTCGACGCCGACACCATAGCAGCCATTAAAGGCAACATCGCTTCCAGCGGGATGCTGGCATGGGAGGGGCTGCCGGAGAACGACTACAAGCCCATGCACAAGGCCGAGATCACGTTCTCGTTCGATGGAGGCCGTTCTGTGTCCGTAAAGCGCGACACGGCGGTCCCCTATGGGATAGGGAACGCGTTCTTCAGCATCGAGCTTGAGGTGACGACCAAGCACTGAAGGCCCGGGCAGTCCGCTCTCGTCAGAATCCATGTCATGAACATAAACAGGGCCCGTGCATGCATGCGACATGCTCAGAGGGCATGGTGGAGCAGCGCGCGACTGTTCTAGCCGAATGCCGCGTGTAGAGGTCTGAAACGACATCGCACTCGACGGGCCGACGGCCCCGTGCATGGACGGGTGCACCTGATTCTCCAGCCTCGCCTTCGAAAAAAGCATGGGAGACGTCGGCTCACTCCGTACTTCGGCCCACGAATGACGGGAAAGGTTTTCCGCCGGCCCTTTATATGGACGAGCCACCGTCGCAGGACAGGCCCCTGGAGAACGCGTTCCTGTCTGGGGGCAAGATCCTCGGAAAACACTGCGGGCGCCAGGCCCCCGTCCTCGCTGGTCCTCGGGAGCGGGCGCCTCCGGATGGGCGTCCTCCCCGTGCTCGGCGCCAGAGGAGTGCCTCCTCCCCATGGCCGACCTGATCTCCTCCGCGTCGGCGTCCGGGAGCATCGCCAGAGCGGACTCCAGGTCGCAACCGGTCTTTGCCATGATGCCCCGGACCAGCTCGACGGCCCTGTCCTCCCTTCCCTCGGCCCTGC
>JAFYAH010000021.1 GCA_017540825.1 Candidatus Methanomethylophilaceae archaeon
AGGTCCTTCTCGTAGTCGAAGCTGACCTTCTCGGGGAACAGGCTGGACGACACGTACTCGAATGCCGCGAAGTCCCAGACGTCGCGCGAGAGGGTGAATCCCACGGAGTAGACCTCCCCGTTCTTGTACGCCTTGAGCTGGTCGTACCCGTTCCTGTTGTCGAACACCGACTGGATCACGCGCTGGGCCTCGGACTCCTTCCCCTCGAAGCCGAGCTTCAGGAAGTCGTCGGAGCTTGCCCACCTGGTCCCGAGGAACAGGATGGCGTCGGGGTCCTTGGCGAGGACGGTTATGTCGTCGAGGGTGTTGTTGCCGTTGGGGCTGATGCTGTCCCCTCCGCAGAGGTAGACGATCTTCCCTTGCTCGGTGTCGTTGCCCCTGGAGGTCCCGTTCTTTCCCCATCCGTACTGGAGGGGCTCGACGTAGACGGTCTTCCTGGAGATCTCCCCGCTGCCGAGCAGCGAGGACACCTTGGAGGTGACGGCGCCGACCTTGTCGGCGTAAAAATCTGCGATCTGTTTAGCGCGGGCCTCCTTTCCGAAGAGCTTGCCGATGTTGTTTATGGACTGCCTGGCCTTCTCGATGTCCTCGTCCACGTAGCTGATGTAGATAGTCGGGATCCCAGCCTTGGCGAGGTCCGCGTCCACGTTGTTCGCCTGGACGGTGGACTTGTGGTGTATCGAGGTGATGAACGCCTCTGGAGCCATGGTGATTATCTTCTTGGTGTCCCAGTCGGACCCGATCCCGCCTACCTGGGGGAGGCTCTTGAACCCGGGGACCTCGTTGCAGAACGTTGTGTACACGTCCTCGCGGAACTTGTAGAGCGAGTTGTCTATGCCCACCAGGTGGCTGGGGAGCTCGTTGCCGAGGACGGCCGCCATCGTTGTGAAGGGCCCGCCGGACCCGCTGTACCCGAGGACTACCTTGCCGAGAGGCTTGTCGAAGGTGTACGTTTTTCCGTCTGCATCGACGATGGTTATGCTGGTGTCAGCACCGCCACCCCCTCCGCTATCATTGTTGCCATTATTGTTGTTAATCAGAACGAACGCTGCAGCCGCGATCACTATCGCCGCCACGATCACTCCGATTATCGCCGGCGTCTTGTTATCCATGACGTATCACTTGGATGTATAATCCGTGACTTGGACGTTATACCCATTCATTATACTTGCCGTGTAAAACTATACTTGACTATGCAATCAGAACAATAAATGAACACTGTGTTCAAAAAAAACTCGAATCGATGATGCTTGACGGCGAATCGACCAGTTCGGATAGATTACTCCGTCCTTTGACAAGCTCATAGGCAATATGATCGCTCGGCTACTCAGCATACTCGGCGACATTCGATTGCCGCTGACCGACCCGAGTAAAATCGGCGGCTTGATTCCAATGCCGATACGAATCCTGCCGCCCAGTCCTAGGCGGAGAGCGCATTCTGGTGAACGTAGCAGCCTATCGAGTTGCCGGCGCAAAGCCCGTCCATGCCGTCCTTTATCCCTATGCCCCTCTCCATGCGGAACCCGTACCTGTGCTCCGACTTCATGGACAGCTCGGAGTAGTGGAACTCGTGCCCCCTGATCATCCCTTTGAACAGAGGGTTGTCCGAAGTGGAGTCTGCTATGACGTACTTGGGGCCGTGCCTCCCGCACATGACCGCCTCTGCATCGAATATCCCTGCCATCTTGTGCCGGGACCCGTCCTTCTGTACTATCGATTCGCACATCGTCATGAGCCCTCCGCATTCCCCCAGGACCGGACGACCCTCGTCGGAAGCAGCTTTCAAGCCTTCGAGGAAGTCCCTGTTCTCCGATATGCGGCCGGCGTACAGCTCCGGATAGCCTCCGCCGAGATAGTACATGTCCGCGTCGGGCAGAGGGTCCCCCGACAGCGGGCTGAACGTCTCCACCTCCATGCCGGCGGCCTCGAGGCATTCGAGGTTCTCGCTGTAGTAGAAGCAGTACGCGTCGTCCATGGGCACAGCCGCCTTTGCCCTGCAGTCGTGCTCGACGAACGGCGCCTCTTCCGGGAACTCCGCGTCGCAGGACTCGCATATCCCCATGAACACGTCCATGTCGAGGTCGTCGGCCAGGGCTTCCAGGCCTTTCACGTCGTCCGCCGAGGACCCGTCCACGGTCTTGAGCCCCAGGTGCCTGTTCTTGAGCTCGCACCCCTCGTGGCGGCGCACCACGCCTACTATGTCCATGTCGCAGTACCTGCCGATGGCCTCCCTGAGCTTGTCCTCGTGCTGCTTCCCGGAGACGTTGTTCAGGATCACCCCGCGGACGTCCACGCCGGGATCGAAGGTCACCAGCCCGTTTATCATCGCGGCCGCCGACCGGGTTAGCGAGCGGGCGTCCATCACCAGGACGACAGGGAAGCGGAGGATCTTCGCCATCTCCGCTGTGGAGCACTGGTCCGAAGCGCCCGAAAGGCCTTCGTACAGCCCCCTGACCCCTTCCACTATGCATATGTCGGCTCCCTTGGAGGCGTTCCCAACCACCCCGCGGATCCTGCTCTCGGGAACCATGAACGTGTCCAGGTTCCGGGAGCGCCTGCCGGTGGCCACCGTGTGGTACATCGGGTCTATGAAGTCCGGGCCGACCTTGAAAGGCTGGACCTCCATCCTCCTCGACAGGGACGACATGATCCCCGTGGCGATGGACGTCTTCCCGACCCCGCTTCCTGCCCCGGCGATCACCACGCCCTTCATCCGAGCAGCTCCCTGATGGTGTCTCCCGTCTCCAGCGGGACTATGGACTTCGCGCCCATGACCATGGAGTGCGACGCGATCTCCCCTACGGCGTCGAGGCCCATGGACAAGTAGTTGGCCAGCTGCCTGGGCTGGTCGGTGACCAGGAGCTGCCCCGCCGAAAGTTCGGGATAGGCGTGCGGGATCCCTATGATGACCAGCAGGTCCGGCCCGTAGGTCTCCGCCCTCTCCTTCATCCTGCTCCCCAGCAGGGCGTACTCGTCCAGGCCTCCGACGGCCTCGAACTCCACCCCGTTCTCCTTCAGCTCCGATGTTATGGCCTCGGCGTAGCCCCTGATCCTCGGGAGCCCGAGGCCGGTGTCCAGGTTCCCCAGGAGAAGGAGGTCTCCGCCCAGCCTGTCGCGGGCCTGGCTGAGCGCGAGGAACATGTCGGCGAAGCGGAAGGCGAGCTCCTTCTTGGCCAGCATGACGCAGCACACCTTCCCCCCGGACCGGAGAACGTCGAGGATCCTCTTCGCGGCGGCGAGCTTCGTGGGGCCCCTGGTCGGGGACAGATACTCCCTGCCCGCCATGCCGACCCTCTTCTCCATGGAGGTGGCGGCGTTCATGAGGAATGTCTGCCTTTCCCTCTCCTCGTCCGACAGCAGGCCGGCCTTGTTCGCCGACTCGATGGCCAGGATGGCGCCGGTGGTGTTGTCTCCGGTGCACCCGTGGCAGTTGACCGAGAACACTGTGCAGCCCAGCGCGGCCTGCCTTATGGCGGCGTCCATGTCCTCCCCTATGATCATGCTCGAGCAGGTGCCTATGACCGCCACGACCTTGGGCTTGAACTTCTCGTAGACCATCTGGAGGGTCTCCACCAGAGGCTTCATCCCGCCGAAGATCAGGTCGTCCTCTTTCAATCCGCTGGTGACCACCCTGACTCCGGCCTCCTCCAGCATCCTGGACGCCATGAAGCAGCATCCCGCCGGGCCGTGGACGACGATCACGTCGACGTTCAGGTCCCTGAGGGTGTACATGGCCGCGACTATCGGGTTGGGACGCGGATGGATTATCCTCATTGCCACGCCTCCTTCACGAAGGTGACCACCACCGGATGCCCGGATACGTCCACGCGCTCCCCCTTTCCGTCCGTTATGACGTACTCCACGCCGTACCCTTCCAGGACCTCCCTTATCAGCGGGGCCTTCATCTTGTCGCATACCTTCCTGCTGACCGGGTCCACCACGACCAGGCATCCTTCCAGGGCGCCCAGCTCCTTCAGGCAGCCCATGGTCATGCCTATGGAGATGTGGGATATCCCGGGGTTCCTCTCTGTGATCCTCCAGCACCCGTCCTCGCGGGAGACCTCGCCCCTTCCGGGCACTCCCCTGAACGACTCCAGGGAGCGGACGACGTCGTCTGCAGGGACGTCCATGGCCTCGAGGACCTTCAGCGCTACGTCTATGGACGGCAGGTACTGCCTGGACAGATACGACCCGTCCAGCAGGGCCTGGCGCTCCTCGCCCTTGTACGTGAAGGATATCCTGAGCGGCTCCCCCAGCCTCTGGGTCCCGACGACGCGACAGGTGTCGGGATATGCCGTGAGCCTCGCGTCCGGCCTGAGGGCACTCCACAGGCCGAGCTCGTCCTCCCTCACTATGTTCGTCTTGCCGGAAAGAGCCTGGGCCTTCGCCTCGGAGGCCTTCCTCGTGTCCTTGGCTATCCCGTAGTCGTCGGCCAGGTTGGTGATGACCGCGATGTCCGCCTTGCCGCTCCCGCCGAGGGAGACCTCGGATATCACGACGTCGTAGCCGGACCTGGGGAGGTCGAGGATGAAGGGCGGGGCTATGCTCCTGTACGCCGTAACCTTATGGCATCCGTCGTACGGCCCTTGGCCGCGGGACGTATGGAGGAACACCTTCCTGCCGCAGGAGCTCAGGACGTGGGCCACCAGATAGCATGTGCTGGTCTTCCCTTTGACGCCGGTGACCTCTATCCTGAAAGGGAGGTCGTCCCCTATGAGCATGCCCACGGCCTCGCTGAAGGTCATCTTCTTGTCGAAGGACGCGTCGCCGATGAACGAATCGGGGCAGTGCGCGGGCATGAAGACGACGTCGAAATGCTGGGGCGGGGACCGGTCCAGAGCTTTCAGGCCTTTGGCGGCGAGCCTCTCGGCGCACTCCTCCGTGGAGTTGTGGTAGACGTCGACGCAGACTACGTTCCAGCCCATGTCGGCCAGGCGCTCGGCTATGATGAACCCGCCATGGGTCATGTCAAGGACTAGCGCGTCCATGCCTTCGCCTCCTCCCTGCAGGGGAGTCCCTGCCTTCGATCGCTCTGCATGTTTGAAAGAACACAGAAACATGAGTCATATCAGCACCTCGTTCAGAAGCCCTTCAGGCCGCCGGCGACATCCTTGGACCTGGACAGCAGCACTGAAGCCAGCTCGCGGTAGAGGGCCGCCTGCTCGGAGTCCGGGGCGCCCTCTACGACCGTCATCGACTTGGATTCGCATTCCTGGACGGTGTCGGAGCGGGGGATCACGGATATGACCTCCGTATCCAGCTCTTCCGCAGCCTCCTGGACCTTCCTGCCCTCGTCCTTGACGTTCCTGGAGTTCAGGATCAGCCCTCCGAACCTGGCGTATCCGCTGCCGGAGAAGCTCCTCACGGCCGACACTATGTTACCGGCTGCATAGAGGGACATCATCTCCCCTGACGTGACGACGAATATGTCGTTGGCGTACCCGTTGCGTATGGGCATGGCGAACCCGCCGCAGACCACATCGCCGAGAACGTCGTAGATCATGACGTCGGGCCTGTAGCGGTCCACGGCGCCGAGCCTCTCCAGCGTCTCGAAGGCGGCTATTATGCCCCTTCCGGCGCAGCCTGTCCCCGGCTTGGGGCCCCCGCACTCCACGCACAAGGAGCCCCCGAAACCCGTGGACACTATGTCGTCCAGCGAGGGAGACCCCCCGTCGCGGATGGAGTCGAGGACGGTGGGCGCCCTCCTTCCGTTGAGGAGAAGCCTGGTGGAATCCGACTTCGGGTCGCATCCCACCTGCATTACCCTGAGCCCGCGCTCGCAGAGGGCTGCCGTTATGTTCGAAGAGGTGGTGGATTTCCCTATCCCGCCTTTGCCGTAGATCGCTATTCTCCTCACGACCGAGAATAGCAAAATATGGTTAATAATTATTACTATGCGTGTAACACTGAACGGCTTTCACGCCGGTCCGAACCTGCGCGCCTCGTCCGCCTCTGCGTATTCCTTGACTATCTTGTCTCTGAAGGACGACATCCCCGGGACGTCCTCTGGTATCGACGACTCCATTATGTCCAGCGCCTTGCGGTAGCATCCCATGGCGCTCTCGTACATGCGCATGCGGAAGTAGCACACTCCCATGCCTTCGTAGATAGTGACTATCCCGACGTGGTCCTCGGAGGGCTGGGTCAGCTTCAGGTCCAGCGCCTTCGTGTAGCTGGCGAGGGCGTCCTCGTACCATCCCATGTCGGAGTAGAGGAACCCTATGTTCTGGTAAAGCGCCGGCATGAACGGATGGCCGGCGGGAAGCGTGGCGGACCATATCCTGAGGGCGGCCCTGTAGCGCTCCGTCGCCTCCTCGTGCTTGCCGATGTGCCAGCAGCATATCCCGAGGTTGTTGTGCAGGGACGCGACCCACGGGTCCTCTCTCATGCCCATGCTCTTCGCCCCCTCCAGAGCGCCCTTGAGACGGATGTACGCCTCCTCGAAGCGCCTGGCGGCCATGAGGTACCTGCCCGCCCTGCACGAGGCATCCGTGATCATGGCCATGTTCCCGACGCACGAGCTCCTGCATATGTCCAGAGCGGCCGTGTAACGCTCGTAAGCCTCGTCGCTGCGCCCTATGGAGTCCAAGGTGCAGCCGATCCTGTAGTTCAAGGTGGCTATGGCGGAGCTGCGATACGGAGCGTTCTCGTGATAGGAGTCCAAAGCGATCTCGAATACCGACAGCGCTTCCTCATGGAGGCCGAGACAGGTGCAGCACTCGCCTATCCCCTGGTACGTCTCTCCGATCTCGGGGGCGTTCTCGGGGCAGGAGACGAGCATTATATCAAGGGACTTCTCGTAGCTGCCTATGGCGTCCTTGTAGAGGCCCATCCCCTTGTAGATTCCTGCTATCCTCTGATAGGTGTATGCGAGCTCCAGCCTGTCTTCGGGAGCTTTGCCTGCTTCCAGAAGGTCTCCCCCGTTAGAGGCTGCAATGTCTCCGCTTACCATAATAATGACATGTCATTATTTTAATAATAAATGTTTGGATTATACTGACAACTCAACGAAGTACACTGTTTTGTCAAGGTTTTTTACAAAACAATATCAAGCGTTATAACAAAGAAAAGGGGAGGGATGCTCCCCGATAAGTTTATTTTAGCCGGGTCGTCAGCTCGATTCTTCGGAGGATCCTTCACGGCTTCTCCGGGGACGGTCTCCGAAATCCCTGCGAGGCCTGTAGTACTCGCGGCGGGGCCTGTCGCCGAAGTCCCTTCTAGGCTTGTCGCCGAAGTCCCTGCGAGGGCGGTCGTAGCCTCCCTTGGGGCGGTCTCCGAAGTCTCTCTTGGGCCTGTCACTATAGTCCTTCCTGGGCCTGTCGGCGAATTCGCGCTTCGGTTCGTCGCTGAAGTCCCTGCGAGGGCGGTCGTAATCCCTCCTGGGGCGGTCTCCGAAGTCTCTCTTGGGCCTGTCTCCGAAGTCCCTTCTAGGCTTGTCTCTGAAGTCCCTGCGGGGACGGTCGTAGCCTCCCTTGGGGCGGTCTCCGAAGTCCCTTCTAGGCTTGTCACTATAGTCCTTCCTGGGCCTGTCGGCGAATTCGCGCTTCGGTTCGTCGCTGAAGTCGCTGCGAGGGCGGTCGTAATCTCTGCGAGGCCTGTCTCCGAAGTCCCTTCTAGGCTTGTCACTATAGTTCTTCCTAGGCCTGTCTCCGAAGTCTCTCTTGGGCCTGTCGCCGAAATCCCTGCGAGGGCGGTCGTAGCCTCCCCTGGGGCGGTCGCCGAAGTCTTTCCTTGGCCTGTCGGCGAATTCGCGCTTCGGTTCGTCATCAAAGTCCCTGCGAGGGCGGTCGTAGCCTCCCCTGGGGCGATCCCCGTAGCCTCCTCTTGAACGATAGCCGCCATAGTCGTCGTCGCGCGAGCGGCCGCCGTAGTCCTCCCTCCCATCTCCTGCGGAGCGGCTGGAATCTGACACGGTCCCCTCGTAGATGTCCTTCTTCGAGACCCAGACGTCCGAAGGCGTCCTGGAAACCTTCCATTCGGTGCGATAGTCGCGCTCGTATCTCTTCGGCTTCTTCTTGAAGTCGTCGCGACGGCCTTTGCGCGCTGCGTTGCGCTCCATCTTGGACTTGGGAACGTATCCGCGCCTGTCCTTTCCATCGAAGCCGTCTTCACTGCCGGATGACCTGCCTGGGCCATCGTAGGTTCCATCCTCTTCATCCGCTTCTTCCTCATCGCCGACATACTCCTCGTCGGCATAATCATCCTCGTACTCCAGGCTCACCTGCACTTCGGCAGACGAGCCGGTCCCGGGCATCTCTTCTTCGTTGCTGCCCGCATCAGTCCTTCCTGTATCGGAACCCTCTTCGTATTCTGAACCTACCATTGTCGTTCACGGGCCGTTAACCTACTGTGCTTAAAAACATTGCCACGCTGAAATGCGACGAACCCGTGTCTCTGCCACGCAAACAGCGAGCACATACGGCCGTTTGATGACGGCGGCTCGCTGGACCTCTGGAGAGCAAAAAGGTTCTGCGATTTCTGATCGTAATGCCCCGATCGCTCGCAGAACGTGCTTTTCCAGCAAATATTTAAATACTACCTAGTTGTGCGGGTGTTTCGGTAAGACGGCCATAGCGGCGGGGCAACACCCGGTCCCATCCCGAACCCGGCAGTAAAGTCCGCCTGCGTACCTGTCTGTACTGTACTGCGCAAGCGTACGGGAACTCAGGCACGCTGTCTACCACTTCTCTCACATTTCTTCAGCATTCCTCAACTGGTGAGAATGCGCGCGATTCCTTTGGCCATGCGCATTTCCGGATCGCGAAAGTGGTTGCCAGGATTCGTCTCGTAGACCACATCTATCCCTTTCGATGCGAGCGTATCACGGACCTGGACAGAGTTTATCTCTACCTTGGACAGCGCTTCGTTCCTGACCTTTGACTCCCTGTCTCCAAGGGACATGTACACCTTGTCCGGTACGCGCACGACGTCGTTGCGACGGACGAAGTCGATGATCCCTGGGAACCAGAGGGACCCGGACACGCTTGCGGCACGGCTGAACGCGTCGGTCCTGTACAGGGAGAATATGGCGAAGAGGCCTGCCAAAGAGTATCCCGCGATAGCTGCGTACTCCGGGCACAGGCCAGCTTCTTCCTGCGCGGCGGGGATCGTCCTTTCGGTAAGCTCCTGCAGATAGACGCTGGCCCCTCCGGCGAACGGAGGATCGGACCCGTATATCGGCGGAGCCTCCCAGGGGGACATGTCGCGGTTCCAGTCCAGCCCGCTCACCGCGATCATGGAGAAATCGGCTTCGGTCGCAGACCTGGCCGCCTTCAGTATGCTCTCGCCCTCTCCGCGAACCGTGTTCACCACCACCAGCGGCGCCTTCTCCGAGCGTCCCGGATAGACGTCGACCCTCTTCCCTGCGAGCTCCAGCTACATGCACGACCGCCTCCCGCCTGCCAGACGATTCACCGTTAAAGCCGTTGCGCATCCGTCCGTTCCGATACCGATATCACCCCCCTCGCATTCGGCATGGCATGGCCGCCGTCTGTCCGATGTGCAGGAAGCAGCTGCTCGAGGGAGCTCGGTTCTGCCCCAGCTGCGGATACCTCCTGGACCAGTCCGTCGAGATGCCGGCGGAGGCGGAGGAGCCCTACCGCAGCGACGAGCGCTTCGTCAGAGGGCGCAAGCTCGCCGAATCGGGGGACCCTTCCGCGTTCGCAGAATGGCTGATGTTCATCCGCGGATCCGACCAGGAGACGGTCGAGAAGGCGACGAAAGACCTCCTGGACGCTTCCGTCACATACGTCTACGACTACATCTACGAAAGCACGATGGACGATCTGGCCGGCCTCTCGGAGCTGTCGACGGAGATCGGCCGCAGGACCGGGAGGGAGGGGGAGTTCGCCCATATCCTGGTGGAGTCCCTGGCAAAGCTGGACGCATGCGATCCTGACATAGCCATGACGCTTTTCCATGCGGCGACGCGCCTGTCCGACGACCTCGTGTCCAAGGCGGGAGGTCCGATGGAGGCTATAGAGCACCTCCGGCGCGCGGCCGCCTCCGTGAAGGACTTCGAGAGCGAGCCCTCCTGGGAGGATTCGGACATCCAGGAGGTCGAAGACTACAGGGACTTCTGCAAGACCATGGTCGCCCGCATACAGGAAGCGGACGCCTCGAGAGCCGAGAGCGGCGACCCCGTGGCGCTGTACCGCGAGGCCAGGAGGGCGTGGGACGAGACGCGCAGAACGGTGCTCGGGTCCAAGGAAAAGAGGACTCGCTTCGACGACGCCGCGGGAAGGTACGTGCAGTCCTTGCTGAGGAACGACGACCGCAGGCGAGAGCGCCTACCAATCCGTTATATCCGACCCAGCGCATTGAGCGTCGAGGAAATTCGATGAAAGGCACGGAAGCGCTTCTCAGCATGCTGGAAGAAAGGGGCGTGAGCACCATCTTCGGTTATCCCGGCGGAAGCGTGATACCGATTTACGACGAGCTCCTGGACTCTCCTATAAGGCACGTCCTGGTGCGCCACGAGCAGTGCGCCGCCCACATGGCCGACGGATATGCCAGGGCGAAGAACGTCCCGGGGGTCTGCCTGGCCACCAGCGGCCCCGGCACCACGAACCTTGTCACCGGGATCGCCACCGCGTACGCGGACTCCGTCCCTTTGATAGCCCTGACCGGGCAGGTCGCCGCCGAGAACCTCGGCCTGGGAGCGTTCCAGGAGGTCGACGCGTACAGCCTCCTGATGCCGATAACGAAGCACAGCTACCGCGTCCTCGACGTCGACAGGCTGCCGCACGCCATATCTGAGGCCTGGGAGATATGCAGGATGGGCCGCCGCGGGCCGGTACACGTGGACCTGCCTGTGGACCAGATGAGCTCCGAGATAGACGTGTCCACCATGCACAGGGAGTACGGCGTCAAGCCCCTAGAGGAGGACCTTTCCGGGATACACGAGGCCGTGAAATGGATAAGGGAGTCCAAGCGGCCGGTCATACTTGTCGGGGGAGGGGCGATGGACGCCTCCGAGGAGGTCATGAAGCTGTCCATGCTGCTTGGGGCCCCCGTGGAGTCCACCCTGATGGGGGTGGGGGCGGTGCCGTCGTCCTTCGAGATGTACCTGGGCCCGCTGGGGCTCCACGGCAGGATGTCGGCCCTTACGGCCACCAAGGAGGCGGACCTGATAATATCGATAGGCAGCAGGTTCTCCGACAGGACATACAGCGCGCACGACCGCATGGACGGGGACTCCGCCAGGGTGGTCCACATAGACCTGGACCCCACCGAGTTCGGGAAGCACGGGCACCCCTGCGTGAACCTCCAGGCGGACGCCGCGAAGGCGATCTCCAGGCTCATGTGCGCCCTGGGGTCGAACGTCCCGAGCATCCCCGAATGGAGGGAGAGGGCGCTGTCGTTCAAGAGGAGGTGCCGCTGCGACCTGGAGAGGGAGGACGTCCCCATAGCGCCGCAGAGGGTCATGCTCGAGCTGAACAAGGTCATAGACGACGACACCATCGTCACGACAGACGTGGGCCAGAACCAGATGTGGGCGATGCACTACCTTGACATAGAGCATCCCCGGCAGTTCATCACGTCCGGGACGTTCGGGACCATGGGCTTCGGGCTTCCCTCGGCGATCGGCGCCAAGGCGGCCAGGCCGGAGAAGGACGTCATGACTGTCACGGGGGACGGGGGCCTGCAGATGGTCATACAGGAGCTGGCCACGTCTGTGGCGGAGGACTTCCCCGTCACCATAGTCCTGCTGAACAACGGCACCCTGGGGATGGTCAGGCAGATGCAGAAGCACTACTGGGGCAGGAGGTACTCCGGAGTGGACCTCAGCCCCGACCCGGACTTCGTCACCGTGGCGAAGGGCTTCGGCGCCAGAGGGGTCCGCGTGGAGAAGCCGGGGGAGATAGGGGACGCCCTTAGGGAGGCCAAGGAGTCGGGCCGCACCACGGTCGTGGAGATAATGGTGGACCCGGAGATCGACATAGTCCCGATGCTCCCCGCGAGCCCGAAGGTGCCGATAGTAAGGGGCGGCTGCAGGTTCTGACTATAGCCTGCAGCAGCGCGCCAGGAGACCGCGGCCGGAGCCAGACGCCTGGGACCAAGAGTTACCTATACTACTAGAAAGATAGACCAGAAGCCTCGGAGAACTACGCATGAAAGGCACAAGAGCGCTCGTCAAGATGCTTGAAGACAAGAACGTCAGCACCATGTTCGGATATCCCGGAGGGAGCGTCATCCCCCTGTACGACGCGCTCTACGACTCCAGCATCCGTCACGTCCTGGTGCGCCACGAGCAGTGCGCCGCCCACATGGCCGACGGCTACGCAAGGGCCAGCGGGATCCCGGGCGTCTGCCTCGCCACCAGCGGCCCCGGCGTGACCAACCTGGTGACAGGCGTGGCCACGGCCTATGCGGACTCCATCCCCATGATAGTCCTCTCCGGGCAGGTGGGGACCAACATGCTCGGGCTGGGCGCCTTCCAGGAGGTGGACGCCTACAGCGTGCTGATGCCGATAACGAAGCACAACTTCCGCGTGCTGGACGTCAACAGGCTCCCTCACGCCATCAAGGAGGCGTGGGAGATCTGCGCCAGCGGACGCCCCGGGCCGGTGCACATAGACCTGCCGGTGGACCAGATGAACTCCGAGATGGACGTCTCCTACCTGGACGAGGAGTACGGGATAAAGCCGGTGGAGGAGGACCTGTCCAGGCTCCCTGAGGCCGTGAGATGGATCTCGGAGGCCAGGAGGCCGGTGCTGCTGGTCGGCGGCGGCGCGGTGAACTCCTCCGAGGAGGTGATGGCCTTGGCTAAGCTCCTCCGCGCCCCCGTGGACGTCACGCTCATGGGGATGGGAATAGTGCCGTCCTCGTACGAGCTGAACATGGGCCCCCTGGGGATGCACGGGAGGATGTGCGCCAAGAGCGCCATGAACGAGGCCGACCTGGTGATATCGATCGGGAGCAGGTTCTCGGACAGGACCTACAGCCGCCGCAGCAGGATGCAGAGCCCGGGCGCCAGGGTGGTCCACATAGACATAGACGCCACCGAGTTCGGGAAGCACGGCCATCCCGACCGCATAGACCTGCTTGGGGACGCGAAGAAGGTCGTGCCGATGCTGACGTCGGCCCTCGCGGGATACGTCCCGAACAGGGAGTGGACGGACGCGGCCATGGGGTTCAGGAAGAGGTGCCGCTGCGACACGGACGTCTGCCGCGAGCCCATCGTCCCCCAGAAGATAATGCACGAGATCAACCTGATGATCAAGGACGACACGATAGTCACCACCGACGTAGGCCAGAACCAGATGTGGGCGATGCACCACCTCAACTTCGAGCATCCCCGCAGGCTCCTCTCGTCCGGGACGTTCGGGACCATGGGCTACGGGCTTCCCGCGGCGATAGGCGCCAAGGCGGCCAGGCCGGACGCGGACGTCATAGCCATCACCGGGGACGGGGGGTTCCAGATGGTCATGCAGGAGATGACCACATCCCTGGCCGAGGACCTGCCCGTCACCGTGGTCCTGCTGAACAACGGCACCTTGGGGATGGTCAGGCAGTGGCAGAAGCTGTTCTGGAACGGGAGGTACTCCAACACCACGCTCCGCGGCGACCCCGACTTCGTGAAGCTGGCCGAGGCGTTCGGAGCGGTCGGGATAAGGGTGGAGAAGCCCGAGGAGATACACGACGCGCTGGTCGAAGGGCGCGAGTGCGGCAGGACCTGCCTGATAGACGCCAGGGTGGACATGGACGAGGACGTGCTCCCGATGCTCCCGGCGGACCCCGACGCGCCGATCGCGAAGGGCCGCTGCATGTACCGACGGCACCGGTCCGATCAGCGCCAAGGCTGTTATAGCATGGAATCGATTCCGCAGCATGGCATCGTACAAGCTCGGCATGGCGTTCAAAGGGTCCAGGCCCAGGATCTCGAGAAAGGTCGCGGTCGACGGCGGCATGACCCTCGGCGACCTGGACTGGAACATCAGGAGCATTTTCGGCTGGTCCGACTTCCATCTCCACCGCTTCTCGATCCCGATGTACGGGACCGCAGGCCCCGCCGACGAGCATGGCGAATACGACTGCGACGAGGACGAGGTCACCATAGACGACATCGCCGGCATGAGCTTCAGCTACGTGTACGACTTCGGGGACTGGCTGGAGCTGGACATCAAGTTCCTGAAAGGGGACCCGGGGGCCGTCGGGTTCCAGGTCCTCGAGGAGAAGGGTGCGGCGCCGCCCGAGGACTTCGGGGGGACCAGGCACTTCTGCTACTGCGTCGCCGCCGCCAAGGATCCCGGGCATCCCGATCACGACGAGTGCCTCCAGAGGCTGATCGACTTCGGCGTAGAGCCCGAAGAGCTTTGAGAAGACGACCCTAACGGTTATATCGGCTGTTCAAATACGAGTGCTTATGAATCTAGAGGACAGGGTGTTGGAGAAGATCGTGCCCTCCGCCGAGCTGGTGTCGTCGCTGCAGGACAAGGCGGACCGCCTCGAGGCCGTCGTCATTAAGTATGCGGCCGACCACGGCATCGACGTGGAGGTCAGGATGGCGGGGTCGTTCTCCAAGGGGACCTTCCTCTCAGACCCGGACTTCGACGTCTTCATGATGTTCCCGGACAACGTCCCGCACGACGAGCTGGAGCGCATAGGCCTCAAGATAGGCGACGAGGTGCTCCACGGGGAGCGCATGTTCTCCGACCACCCCTACACCAGGGGCATGTTCGAGGGAGTGGAGGTGGACCTCGTGCCGTGCTACCGCCTCGCGAGCACCGAGAAGCTCAGGAGCGCCGTGGACAGGACGCCGTTCCACACCCAGTACATACTATCGCACCTCACCGACGACCAGAAGAACCAGGTCCGCCTTCTCAAGAGGTTCATGAAAGGGATAGGCACCTACGGCGCCGAGCAGGACTCCAGAGGGTTCTCCGGATACCTGTGCGAGGTCCTCGTGGTCCACTACGGGTCCTTCCGCGGGGTGCTGGAAGGCTCTCAGAAATGGAAGGACAACACCTGCATAGCTATCGAGGGCAAGGGACCGGCCATGGTTGCGCCGCTGGTGGTGTACGACCCGGTAGACCCCCGCAGGAACGTCGCCTCCGCCGTCCACGAGGACACCATGGGGCTGTTCATAGCGGCGGCCAAGGCCTATCTGGCGAGCCCGGACATGAAGTTCTTCTTCCCTGCGGAGAGGCCTCCGCTGTCCAAGAGGGAGCTGGCCTCCAAGGCGGAGAACCACGGCTCGAGGCTGCTGACGGCCATATTCCAGAAGCCGGACGCGATAGAGGACAACCTCTACTCGCAGCTGTGGAAGACGCAGTACGCGCTCTGCAGGAAGCTCAACGAGTTCTCGTTCAACGTGCTCCGCTCGGTGCACGACATGAAGGACGACCGGCTCGTGATAATGTTCGAGATCGAGAGGGACACGCTGTCCAAGACGTACAAGCACTTCGGCCCGCCCGTGTGGGTGAAGTCGGACTCGTTCATGGAGAAGTGGAAGTCCAACGAGTACGGCGAGCCGTTCATAGAGGACGGAGCGTGGGCGGTGATAGCCGAGAGGATGTACTTCACCGCCAAGGAGATGCTGGAGGACGAGGCAGCCGTGGCGGGCATAGGCAGGGACCTGGACCCCGACACGATGGTCGTCCTGGACCACGCCCGGACGCTGGAGTCGGCGGACGCCCTGATGATGACCGAGCTGCTGGTGCCGAAGCTCCCCTGGGAAGTCTGAAGGCATGCATAGGGACAAGAAGGCCGGCCCTGGTCGGCCCCTCAAACCTCTTAAAAGCTAAAAAGAAGGAGCCAACGCGAATGGAGCATGATGCCGTTTCCTCTGACAGCGCTGACGACCGCCCCGCCGACATGTACAGCGGGTTCGTTCCGTGCCCCCCGGAGGACGTGACGGGCATGGACATATTCGGAGTCTGCTCCTCGAGGGACGCGCTGGGCATTCCTGCGGATTTTCTGGGCGGGAACGGGCGCATAAAGATCAACAGGTATCTGCGCGGGATATCGTTCGTAGCGATATTCGACCCCCATAGGGGCCCGGTGGCGGAGCCTGACGACTTCAGGAGCATCCCTCTGGAGTTCTACCGCCACGAGTCCGCCGTCAAGAACTCGCTGGCAGACTTCAACAAGACCTCGCTGCAGGACCTCAGCGCCAGCGGATCGGAATGGCTGATGGTCGACGGGATATGCATGTCCCGCGGAGTGAGGAGGATCACGTACTCCGACGGCTCCACCGAGCTCATATCCAACTTCATAGGGCGCCACGTCTACGGGGTCAAGAAGGTCCTCGGCAAGAAGGGGGTCCCGTTCAAGATGGAGACGATTACGGAGATCGACGTCGACCTCTACGAGGAGAGGTTCTCGATGTTCACGGACTTCGTCCTGCGGAGGTACGGGGACAAGATAATACTCAACTGCGCTTGCGCCAGCGACGGGTACCTGGACAAGGACGGGGAGTACCGGCAGTGGAGCCCGGACCCGCGCAAGAACCTGGAGGCCTAGCGGTTCAACAGGAGGTTCGCCAAAGCCACGGGATGCTACTGCATAGGGCGGCCCTCCCCGCTGATCACCGACTACTACCATAAATGGGGGATGCTGGACTTCCACTACGTCCAGGAATACTACTGGTACTCGAGAAGATGTCTGGAGATCATAATCGGCGGGGAGGACGGAGCCCGGGAGCGGGTGAAGGAGCTGGAAGACGAATACTCCGAGCTGTTCGCGAGGATGAGCGCAGGAAGCGCGTACTCCATCGGGACCTCGCTTGGGATCTGCGAGAGGCTGGCTAAGAGCGACAATGAGGAGGACCGCGAGAAGGCACTGAAGCTGGCGAGGAAGCTGGCGAAGAAAGGGGAGCCGGAAGCCCAGTACTGCGTTGGGATATAGCGCCTGAGGGGCATAGGCATCGGCAAGAACATGGACAGGGCGATCGTGTTCCTCAGGACGGCCTCCGACGGAGGCTTCTCCGCGGCGCGCAACAAGCTCTTCGACGCGCTGTGGTGCAAGGGGACCAAGGAATGCCTGAAGGAATCCGTCGCCGTGATGGAGGTCGGCTCCGAGTGCGGGGACGGGCAGTCCATGCTGCGCCTCGCCAGCTGCTACCTCAGAGGCAAGGGCGTGGAGAAGGACCTCGACAAGGCTCTGCTCTGGACGAGGAAGGCGGCGGCGTCCAAGACGTTAGGGGTAACGGACCGCGTGATGAGCACGCTGAAGAACATAGGGACGCCGGAAGCGTACAAGGACCTGGCCGACCTGGCGACCGTCCTGGCGGGAAGGGGGAGCGGAAAGGCAGCTCTCATACTGAGCAGGCTGAGCTACGAAGGGAACGGGGTCCCCAAAGACCTGGAGAAATCGGCCGATCTGGCAAGGGTTGCCGTATTCAAGAGCGTGCCGGGGGCGAACCTGATGCTGTTCGACGCCCTCTGGGCGCAAGGGCCGTCGAAGCAAGACGACGAGATGCTAGACGTCCTGTCCGCAGAGGAGCTGGACGGCTCTGCCGACGCGTTATGGCGCAAAGGGCTGGCCACCTACTGCGGCAGAGGGACACCCGAAGACAAGGTCCGCGGTCGCGAGCTGATGGAGCAGGCCGCGTCGCAGGACAAGAAGTGGGAGAGATAGCTGAAGACGATGTGCGCCTGATGCCGATTCCTAGAACGACGAGGCGGAAGAGCATGTTCCTCGGCCGTTCGCTCCTCCGATTATGCACAGATGCCGAACGTTCTGCGAATCAATTTATAGATGGTAAGAAATGGGCTGTCGAGGGCCTGTGGGCTAGCTTGGTATACTTGCGGCTTTGGGAGCCGTTGACCCCGGTTCAAATCCGGGCAGGCCCACCATATATTTATGCTATTCAGCATAATTTATGACCTTGTTTCTCGTGGTCTGGCTAATGGCGTTTGCGTTTTTCTAAGTCGTTTTTTGGGTCTTCGGGAAGGTGTGGGTCCGGCTTTTTGTCGTTGGGCCCACGCCCTCCTGCGCTCACGTCTTGGACCCGCGCCTGAGGATCCCGTGGACCTCGCTAAGGACCGACTTGCCCCTGTAGCTCGCGTAGTACTTCTGGGTGGTCTCCACGGAGTCGTGGCCCATGCAGTAAGACACGTACTCTATCGGCACGCCCCTGTCGAGCATCCTCTGCCCGTACGCCCTGCGGCCGTCCTTGAGGACGAAGTCCGAGCCTATGATCTCGGCCACATCCATCTTGAAGCGGCTCATGGACTGCTGGGAGACGAACTCGTTCTTCGACCTGAGGGGAGGGAACATGGCGTCGCTGACGACGCCCCAGTCCCTCATCTTCTCCAGGCGCATGCCCATGTACTTCTCGACGATGTCCGAGACGCCGTCGTTGAGCGGGACGCTCCTGTGGCGGCCCCAGGAGTCCTCCCCCTTGACGTGCCTCACGTGGATGTAGGGCTCCTCCTCCAGGTGGTGGACGTCCGAGGCGTACAGCTGCCTGGCCTCCTGCGGCCTGAGGCCCGCGGCGCATCCCAGAATGATCGCCATGCAGCCCTCCATGACCTTCCAGCTGTCGGTGGACCTGGCCAGGGCGTAGACCTTCTCTATGACCTCGTCCGGGAGGGGGTCGAGCCTGCCGTTGTAGCTCTTCGGCCTCTTGTTCCCGTACACGACCTTGTAAAGGTCCATGGCGTCGTTGCCGACGAACGTGAGGAGCTCCCCGATTATGGATAGGTCCTTCCTGATGGTCGAGTCCTTGATGCCGTTGGAGCGCCTGAACGCGACGTACGCGGCTATGTCCTCCTTCTTTAGAGCCTTGGGGTTGCATGTCGATATCCTGCCCTCCGTGTAAAGCTCGAACATGAGCCCCGAGTAATAACTCATCTTCCTTCTCTTCTCGTTGAAAGTGGAGTCCTTATAGTTCCCTTTGATGGCTTCCAGATATCTCTCGGAGTCCGTGCGGAACTGGTTCTTCGTCATGCACGGACCCCCCTGGGCTCGTCTATCGTCATGAGCTCCGTTTCCACGGTACCTATCTCGTTAGCGCGGGGATCGGATCCGGAGATTCCGAAGGTACCACCGAACGCCGCACTGCAGCGCCTTGCTGCCTGCCTCTTCTTTTCCATTGATTTCATATTATCCTCCCTCCCCAGCATGGCCTCGACCATGACGGGGAAGCCGTTTGGCGACTCTGGCCCGGTAAGCCAATGTCATGCAATGAAAGGCGGAATGCGTATATAAATATGCTTATCAACATAATTTATGTTACGTGTAACGTCGATCATCATATGTTTATAAGCATAGATTGACGAAACCGTTATCATCCGAGAAGAACATGAGCCCCGCATGTTGAAGAGCGCGAGGAAGGAGCCGACGGTGAAAAAGATAGTCAACCTGTCCGACAGGCTCGTGGCGGAGATAGACGAGATCGCAATCGGGATATACAGCAACAGGTCGGAGTTCCTGACCGAGGCCATACGCTCGTTCACCCGCCTGAGGATCAACCATGACCGCGTGATGATAGAGGGGCTCCAGGACGACTACGACGGGGAGGAGCTGGCTGCGGTGGCCCTCGCGAAGTCCCAGAACAGCCTCAAGAGGCTGAAGGACAGGAGCGACAAGTACGAGATGGAGGAGCGCACGCCGATAACCGTCTACATAACGCAGTACCAGCTGGACTGCATCTACTCCTGCTTCGTGATGCCGGGCGGCGCCGTCAGGAACCTGCAGGACTACGCCCGGATCGCCGCCGTCGCCGAGCTCCGCACCCTGAGGATGGAGAGGGACTTCGTGGAGAACATAAGGATGAAGAGGATCCCCTGAACGCGGAGGGCGGAGGGTTGATGGGCCTGGCCGATAAAGTGCTGACAAGAACGACTGTCAAAGCGGGTTTCGCCCCTTCGGTTCAGACTTCCCCCTGTGGAACCCGTTTACCTGCCGGCCTTCTTGCCGAGGCCACAACCTTGGAGGGCGCCTCGCGACGCGTCCCAATTCTTCGGTTCCCATCCCCTATGTCATTGAAACAAACAGGCGCGTCGCCAGTCTATCCTCTCGTCGGGATCCGGATACATAGGCCCGTACCCGTGGAAGAGGTCGCCCCCGGCCTCGACCTCCGCGGCCTTCGCCTCAGCGGAAGCTATTGCCGCCAGAACGTCGTCCTCGGTGATCGAATAGGCCTCCGCCAGGGACGCGACGGTCTCATTCCTCTCCCTGCGGAGGTACGCCCTGGCCTCAAGGAACGTGCACCCGACGATCTCCTGCAGCAGCCACAGGCGGGTGCAGTACCTGACCTTCCTCTCCCTCTCCTTCTTGTTCATCGCTTCCTCCTCGGAACCATTGGTATCCGTTGCCCTCCCAAAGATTCGGCTCGATCTTGCCGATATATCTGGTGAGATCGACTCCGGACAGCAAAGACTTGAAGTATTCGAACCATGCCCCGTATTCGTCGAAGTCCATACCGAAAATCTCCTCACTGAACCAGGGCCAGTCGGTCCTCAGCTTGTCATAGCATACAAACGTCGCCTCATCGAACGTGAGGCCGACCTTCTCCTGGAGCGCCCAGAGGAGAAGGGCGTACTCCTCCTGGTACTCGTACATCTGGCAGTCCGACTGCTCGGGCCCGAGAATCAGGTCGTGCCTGATCTCGCCCACTATCCTCACCTCGCCTTGCGGACGCTCGGCCTTTCTTTGATCTCTTCCCATGTCCATCCCTTCCCGATTCCCTCCCAGATACATCTATCGCCGTTCTGTCACCATTTTTCTTTTTCGATATCCTCGTGCGGCTGTAGTTCCTTTCCATCATGCCGACCGCCGTCTCTCCTTTTATCGATTTCCTCCTCGGCATCTCGCTCATGTCGGCCCTTCTCCTGAGCTCCCTGCGGTCGTGAACCATGTTGTCCTTTGCGTAAGGGTACTTCGGTATGCCGGTGTACGGATCCTTGTCGCCCAGATCCCTGAAATATACGGGCGGCCTCCCCAGCCTCTTAACCCTCAGCGCGGTCTCGGCGCTCGTGGCGCATTCCTCCGCATTCTTCAACTGCCTTCCTATAGAGCCCTCACGCTGTTCGAGCGAAGCCACGAGATTCCTGTCAGTACGGTAGACCGTCTTCGCTACGCCCTTGCGGCCCCTGTCCACGACCCGAGACAGATGTACGAACTCATGGGCCACCGCCATCTTGTCGGCCCTGTCCTCCACAGTGATGACGAATCTGTCTCCCTTCTTGTACTTGCGATGGAAAGAAGCATCTGCGTTATCCTTTGGAACAGGACCGACCTTTACCCACAGGTCGTCTCCGAGTCTAGCCATCCCCTCTATCTCCTTCATGGTGAAATTGTCGGCTATGGCGGACGCCACCTGCTCCTGCTTCCTGACGGTCCCTCCGCTGATGGGGATCCTCCTGGCCACGTACAGCTCCTTCCTTATGCTCTCGGCCCTGCCGGACCTTCCCACATATCCGGCGAGCCTCTCCTGCTGGGAGGTCGCCTTCGGCGTCCTGCGGCGGCTGGGCTGCGGCTTCTTCGGGGACGATCCCAATGCCCTGCCCGCGGCCGCCCCGGAGACGAAGCGGCCCTTCTCGTCCCGGGGGACGCGGGATTTCCCTCCGGCGCCCGATGCGAGTCTGGGTGCGGGCACCTTGGGAGACGCCTTCCGCGGGGCGGGGCTGGACTTCTTGGTGGTCTTCTTTGTGGCTTTCGCGGACGCATGCTTTCCTTTATTCTGTTTAGCTACCATTATCTTCTCCCATAGGCCATTTCATACACCTATGGTAATTAACAATATCATTATCATATATTAACTTTCATATCATATTACTATGTAGCAAATTATAACAATTGATGACTGCAGATTGCACTATGATTCTCAATTGATATCTTATGCCAGCCCATAAGAAAGCGCAATAATGGATGCAGTTGCCTACTTAACCCCTGTAGACAAGAATGAAATACTTTTGTTATGATTTGATACACATGACAGGTTATTCCGTGAGGCTCCCCCAAGGGATCGTCGACGCCATAGACCTCCAGATCAAGGAGAAGGAGTACTTCTCGACACGGCCCGACTTCGTGCTGTTCGCC
>JAFYAH010000022.1 GCA_017540825.1 Candidatus Methanomethylophilaceae archaeon
AACTTCTGGTCGCAGGCGAGGGCGAGGGCGTCCTTGGCGGTGGATGCGGCGACGGTCACCCAGCTTCCGGCCCCATAATCCGAATCGGTTCCGAAGAAGAACCCGGAGACAGTGCCTCCGAGGTCGATGTAGAACTTGAACTTGGAGGGCGCGATATAAGGCTCCGAGGGAGTTCCGTACTCCCAGCCGTACACGCCGACGAAGTAATCATCGTAGATGGACTGGAGATCGTATTCGTCTGACATGTACATCTCGTGGTCGTAGTTATAGTCCCAGGCATAGGCAGAGTCTTCAAAGGTGAACTCTACGGCCTCGGTGTCCATGGAAGAGGGCTGGCACACGACGGCGAATGTGGTGGAGTCGCCTTCATAGGCTGCGATGGGGGTGCTCGCGTATGTCCACTTGCCGCCCTCCATTATGAACTGGACGGGGTAGTAGGTGATTCCGTACTGGTCGGCGTCGCCGGTGAAGCTCTGGTCGGAGAAGTACGTGAGACCGTTTCCGGACATTCCGTTGATGGTTTCGATGTATCCGGACGAGGTGAGCGTGAGGCTTCCCTCTCCGAACTTCTGCTCGCAGGCGGCGATAAAAGCGTTCTTAGCGCTGTCTGCGGTAACAGTGACCCACTCGGGGTCTCCATAATCGACGACGGTTTCATCGAAGAGGATTTTGCTAGCCACCTCTCCTCCGAGGTCGATGTAGATCAGGTATTCGTTATCGCCCTCTGCGTCCGAATCGAAAGACGCGGGAACGACTGCTAATAGAATAGCTACCAGGACTGCCAAAACCGCAATCCCGGTCCATGAAGTTGCAATACTTTTTACAGAATTCGACTCCATATTGGAGAATGTGCATTGGAGATTATAACCATATTCTTCCAGTCGTTAGTAATTTCGTTATGAATGAGTAAGCGACATATTCCAATAGCGTACTTATCTGCATTTCAAGAGCTGAACGATAAAACCTGCATATGAAAAAAACCAATATTCCGAAATCCACTTCGGCGATTATCATGTCATTAGGTTTCTTCCGCAGAAAGAACAAGGATAGAACTCCTCCAGAAGTCGACGGATCAGCAGCGGAGAAGGGTTCCGCGGATGTCCCTGCCCTGATGGCCTGGTGCAAGAGGAACAGAGGATCGTCAACGACCGCCAAACGCTTTCTAGAACTATCAGAGGAGGGCTGGAACTTTCCGAAATCCGATACCGATGTTCTGGACTAGCTGAAAAACTGCGCGGATGGCGGGAACGTCGATGCTATGACCTTCCTGGGCCTGGCGTACTTCGAAGGGCTTGGAATCAAGAAGTCCACCTCGGAAGCGTTCGGATGGTACAGCAAGGCGGCGGAGCAAGGAAGCCTAGACGCCCAATGCAGCCTCGGAAGCATGTACCTCCATGGAATCGGCGTTGAGCAATCGGATGCGGAAGCCCTGAGGCTCTACAGCTCGGCTGCAGAGAAGGGCTATGCCCGCGCGCAGTACAACATCGGCTGGATGCATTATTACGGAAGAGGCGTGAAGCAGTCGTACGACGATGCCGTCAGATGGTACAGGATGGCCGCCGACCAGGGATTCCCTCCCGCGCTCAGCAATCTCGGCGTTGCATACCAGAAAGGGGAGGGCGCCCCCAAGTCGGACGAGGAGGCGGCAAAGCTGTACAGGATGGGCGCCGACCAGGGGTACCATATCGCCCTATGCAACCTGGGCACGATGTACTTCTATGGCAGAGGAGTCCAGAAATCGGAAGAGGAAGCCGTCAGGCTCTGGAGGCTCGCTGCCGAGGAAGGGCATTCCGACTCCCAGTACAACATGGGCTGGGCGTACCAGAAAGGGCTCGGGGTGGAGAAGTCCAAGCCTATGGCAAGAGAATGGTACACGAAGGCCGCCGACCAGGGCCATGAGAAGGCCAGAAGGATGCTAAGACTCTTGTAAGATGAACTATCGTTTTATCCGCAGACGGCATTGAGGACGAATCGAGGAGATATGACGCTCATCGCTCTCAGATGTCCGAACTGCTCGGGAGACATAGAGCTGGATGACAGCCGCGAGTTCGGATTCTGCCTCTACTGCGGGACCAAGATAATGGTCCAGAAGGTCGTGAAATCCGAATCGGCTGTCAGCTCCCAGCTGTCGAACCTCAAGCCGATCATCGAGAAGAGCTTCCAGGACGGCAAGCTGGAAAAGTCTCTGGAATACAGCGACAGGCTGATCTCGGAGAACGCGGCGGATGCGGACGTCTGGTACATGCGCGGGATGTGCCTGGCTCTGAGGGACGGCTTCAGGATCGACGGGGACAGGGACAGCAAGGAGTCCTATTCGCTGAAGCCCACCAAGGAGGCGATGTCCTGCTTCTACAACTATGCCGCACTCTCCGGCAAGGAGGTCGATTTCCCGAAGGAATCTTTGCCGCTCTACGAGGCCATGGCGAGAAGGGGGAACTGGATGGCCATGAGGTGGACGACCTTCTGCTACGGCTTGGGCATAGGGACGGACATAGACTACGACAAGGCCGTCTACTTCTATCTGAGCCTGACCACGCTCAGGACGGAAGACCTGGTTAGCAGAACGGACGTCGTGGACTCGACCTACGTCCCTGTATCGGTTCTTACCGGAGACGGCTGCATACGCATACCGTACAAGCTGTCGGAGCTGTCGGAATACGATTTCTACAAATGCAAAGGCAAGTTCAGAGTTGATGCCAAGAACGTCCTCAGCATCGGTAAGCGCTGCTTCGAATCCAGCGGGATAACGGACATAATCCTGTCGGACGAGCTAGAGAGCATCGGGGAGGAGGCTTTCATGGAGAGCGACCTGGAATCCATCGTCATACCCTCGAAGGTCAAAAAGATCGAGACCCGCGCCTTCTACGAATGCAGGAAGCTGAATGATGTCACTATCCGTGACGGCGTCGAGGAGATCGGAGACCAGGCTTTCGGAGAGGCGCCTCTTCTCAGGACGCTGGTGGTTCCGCCCTCGGTTAAGAAGATAGGGAAGCAGGCCATTTTCTGCAAGAAAAGAAAAGGCGGCTTCAGGGCATACGTCTACGGGAAGCCGGCTATGGAACAAGGAGCTTTTGCGGATGGGACGAAGCTACTTCCTTGCTACAAGCCGATGGATCCGGAAGACTACCGCAAGGACGCGAATCCTCAGGAGGGGGACAAGGGCGTCCGCAGGCTTTTCGGAAAGAAGCGAAGTCTGCCGAAGAATGGTAAAAATAATTAGGGCAATTAGGGACTCAATCAGAGCAACCCTATTGCCCTAATCAAAAAAGATGACGGCCGAAGCCGCCATGATAGGTTGAGTCACTCGAGGAAGATGGCAGGCCTTCCGGGGACTGCCGCTCTCGCCTTGTTCTGGGGATCGTAGATTCCCTCTGCGTCGGCGTCCATGATCTCCACGGGGAGGCCGGTCTCGTCAGCCAGGAAATCCTTGGCTCCGGACAGGAGAGCGAACTCGTCGGTCTCGAAGAGAGGCCTCTTGGAATCAGCGGAGGACCTTGCGAAGTCCACTGCGACCTTCTTGGCCAGCTCAGAAGCGGCCTTGCCGTTCTTCTTGATGGCCTCGTCGGACATGCACGCCTTGGTGAGGGCGGGCACGGAAAGCTCTCCCTTGTCCAGCATCTCGACAGCACGGGACATGACGTCCCTCTTCCATTTGGGAGAGGTGTACAGGATGATGCGGGAAGGCTCGATCTTGGCGATCTTCCTGACTTCCCCTATGTCGGACATGATGTCGCGGATGAGGTTCTCGCCATACTCGGCGCCGGCGGAGATCTTGGCGGAATCGGCTTCGGGAAGCTGTCCAGCGGAGACCAGGCCTTCGAATCCGGCGTGCTCCCACAGCTCCTCGGCGGTGTGAGGGGTCACAGGCATCATGGCCTGTATCCAGATCCTGAGAGCCTCGATGATCGTCTCCTTGCGGCATCCTCCGCGCCTGCTGTACCACTTCATGTCGTTGAGCATGTCGAAGTACACGATGGTGCACATCTGCCTCAGGTCGTACGAGTCCATGGCCTCGCGGATCTCCCTGATGTGGGTGTTGAACCTGGAGACGAGCCAGGCGTCCATCGGGGTCTCCTCCGAGTCCTTCTCGGAGTCTATGAGGTCCTGGACCAGGGCGGCGATCCTGTCCACCCTCTGCCTGTACATCATGACGGCGTCCTCGCTCCACTCCACGTCGACGAACATGGAGGCGATGTGGGCGTAGTAGAGCCTCATGGCGTCCACGCCGAACTTGGCGGCCGCGCCGGGTATGGGCTGGGCCCCGCCCTTGGACTTGGATATCTTGTCGGAGTTCTTCCCGGTGACGTACCAGTTCACGGTTATGCCGCGGGGCCACATCCCCTCGGGGAGTATGGCGACGTGGTTCATCAGGAACCCGGGGAAATGGACGGTCATGTGCTCCTTCCCGCCGAGGTTGATGTCCAGCGGGTACCAGTACTGCACGTCCTTGCGTATCCTCTCCAGGAGGTCCTCCGGGACGCCGGTGGACTCCGACACCTTCCTGGCGTCTCCCTTGCCGAGTATGGCGTAGTCGAAGAACCCCTCGGTCATCTGCTCCGGCCTCAGCCTGCCGTCGTTGGCGTATAACGATATCAGATAGTACACCGGGTACAGCGTGGAGTCGGAGATGGCCTCGATTATCCACTTGTCGTCGAACGGGAACCTCGTCCCGAGCCAGTTGCCCTGCCTGGCGCACGCCCTCTCCCTGTACCAGTTCAGGACCGCGTGGACGTTCTCCCTGTACTCGGGAGGGTTGATGTCCATCGTGCGGCAGTGGTCGGACGTCTTCCTGGTGAGCTCCTCGTCGGCGTAGTTGATGAACCACTGGTCGTCCAGCCTCTTGATGTGGACGCGGGCGCCGCACCTGCAGACCACCTCCTCGGTGAGGTCGTAGAACACCTCCGCCTCTCCGGAGTCGATCATCTCCTGCCTCATCCTGTCCTTGGCCTCCTCGACGCGCATGCCGGCGAACTTCCCGCAGACGTCCTTCATGCGGCCCATGTGGTAGCCGTCCTTGTAGACCTGCTTCTTCGCCTCCACGAGCTTGGGGTCGCCGGGCTGCTTTATCCCCATGCGGTCGATGACGTCCTTGGCCGGGAACTCGCCGTAACCTTTCATCTCTATAATAGATATAGGGACAACGGAGTCGAGCAGCTCCTGCGAGAGCCCGTACTCCGCCGCCATGCCCTTGTCCTTCTTGACCGCCTCCAGGGAGATCCAGTCGTCAGGGGCGTCGGACGGGACGGACGTAACCAGCCCTGTCCCCACGTCGGGGTTGCAGAATGTCGCCGGTAGCACCGGGATCTCCCTGTGGATCATCGGCGCCTCGCACTTCCATCCGATCATCTCCCTGCCGGGGACCGACCCGACGACCTCGACGCCGTCCATCTGGAGCTCCATCTTCTCCGCGGCCTGGGGAGACACGATCCACGTCTCGGGCCCCTTCCTGACCTTCTTGTACTCCACCTCCGGGTTGACCCAGAAGCATACCTGCCCGTAGACGGTCTCCGGCCTGAGCGTGGCCGCGACCAGGAACTCGTCGCCGTGCCTGAACTTCAGGAGGGTGTACTCCTGCGTCTCCGCCCTGCCTCCCTTGGAGAGGTCGGTCTCCGAGGGGTCTACGGCCACCGGCCCGCAGTTCGGGCAGACGGACGCGTAGTAAGGCTTCTGGATCAGGAGGCCGGCGTCCATGAGCTTCCTGAACTGCCACTCTATGAACCTGGCGTAGTCGGGGTAGAGGGTGCAAGTGAACCTGCGCCAGTCCGAAAGGAAACCGAACCTCTTCCAGTACTCGTTGACGTAGACCCCGTTGAAGAACTCGATGACGGACATGGGCTTCCCGAGCTCCGGAATCTTGTCGTCCGGGCAGCCGTTCCTCTTTAGATAGTCAATAGTCTTCTCGTCTCCGGACGCGATCTTCTTGGCGAGGCTTATCCCGCCGTTCCCGGTGGCGTGGGTGCCGACGGGGAAGAGGACGTTGTAGCCTGTCATACGCTTGTACCTTCCGATGGCGTCGACGTAAGAATAGCCTCTCAGATGTCCGACATGGAGATACCCCGTGACACCCGGGTAGGCGAAGATGATCATGAACTTTTTTTTCGAATCGTCGCGCTCGGATTTGTCGAGATTCGCCTCGATCCAACGCTTCTGCCACTTTTTTTCGATGATTCCGTAATCGATAGCCATTTTCGGTTTCCTTCTGCCCGCAGGAAGAAGAAAACCTTATTATACTCTCCGATGAGTCTATTAATTTCAGAGAAAAAATGCAAAAATCGCAGAAATATGCGATTAGAAAGTCCTAATGCGTCGGACAGATGTCATACGGTACGTCAGACACTATTATATATGCTGACTTACATGTGTCATACAAGCGGAGCCGAAGGTGAGAACCGGAGGCAAGGCTAGGAGTATGACGCAGTGGCTGATGACGGAACGAAGATCACCCTCAGGGTAGGACCTGAGGAGATCCAGCTCATGGAGGACTTCATGAGCGAGAACGGCATAGGGAACCGTTCCGACTTCATCCGCGACGCTATAAGAGGTTACGTCGAGTACAAGAGAACCGCGACGCAGGCCTCCGGCGTTCCGACTGAAGGCGGGATCTTCGTCCGCTTCAACGATCTGCAGCTGCAGGCATTAAAGAACCTCACCCAGCTGGGCGTCTGCCTGACCGAGGAAGAGTTCGTAAGAAAGAGCGTGCTGGACGTGCTGATATCCGAGGATAAGAAGGCTGAGGCTATCAGGAACGCGTTCGCTGCCGCCCAGATGTCTGCCGACCTGAAGTGAGGAGGAAGCATGATGGAAATCGCCGAATCCTCTGCCTGCCGCTATCAAAGGGGTGCACAAATGAGATCGAACGACAAGACGAGCATGAGGAGTCCTCGTGTGGCGGTCGTTGGGGTGGGAGGCGCCGGCTGCAACGTGGTCAGCGCTTTCGCCGGAATGGGATGTCCGGCGGACACGATAGCGATCAACACCGACAGGGACGCCCTCCACAGGGCGACGGCCGATGAGAAGATATACATCTGCAAGGCCGTCCTCAAAGGAGAGGGCACGCGCGGGGACGCCGAGCTAGGCAGAAGATGCGCAGACATCCACAGAGAAGAGATAAGGGACTCTCTCCAAGGATACGACCTCGTGTTCGTAGTCGCCGGTCTAGGCGGGGGAACAGGCTCCGGCGCCCTTCCGACAGTCATAGACGCAGCGGCTGTCGGAGGCGCCGAGGTCTATACCATAGCCATAAGCCCGTTCTCTTTCGAAGGGAACAGGAAGAACATAGCGAAGGAAGCCTACCAGCGCGCCAAGGCCGTGTGCAGGAGGACCATGCTCCTGGACAACGACTGCCTGGAGCCGCTGATGGGCGACCTCGACCTTAAGTCGGCCTTCGACAAGGCCAACGAGAGCATCGTGCAGCACGTCTCCGAGATCGTGAGGCGGGCCGGCGAGGGCTCCTGGCTCTTGTCGGGCAGGCCGGAAGGCAGGCCTCGCGGGTCCGAGAAGCAGGACGTGCTTCCCATAGGGATGCTCGTGAGCGCCCTCACTTGACGATTAGTTTTTTCCCCTCGCAGGGAGGGCGTCGCTCTCCCTGTAATATCCTCCTGTCCGACCTGCGGGCATCATATACCGGCGCCCGTATGCCATATGGCCTATGCATAGGACGCTGGCCAAGAGCATACTGTCGCCCTCGAACGGGATGAACGTCTACCGCGGGTGCACCCACGGATGCATATACTGCGACTCCAGGAGCCTGTGCTATCGCATGGACCACGACTTCGAGGACGTGGAGGTCAAGGCGAACGCCCTCGATCTCCTCGAAGCCGCCCTGAAGAGGAAGCGCCGCAGGTGCATGCTGGCCTGCGGGTCCATGAGCGACCCCTACATGCCGCTGGAGGCCGAGACGAGGATGGTCCGCGGCGCCCTGTCGCTGGCGCTCGAGCATGGCTTCGGGTTCACCCTGATAACCAAGTCGGACCTTGTCCTGCGCGACCTCGACCTTTTAAAGGCGATAAATAGGAAGGCGAAGTGCGTGGTGCAGATGACCCTGACCACGTTCGACGACGGCCTCTGCAGGAAGATAGAGCCCGGCGTCTGCCCGACGAGCAGGAGGGCCGAGGTCCTCCGCGTCCTGCGCGACAACGGGATCCCCACGATAGTCTGGCTCTGCCCAATCCTCCCGTTCATCAACGACACCGAGGAGAACGTCAGAGGGATACTGGAGATCTGCGCGGATGCGGGCGTGAAAGGGGTGGTATGCTTCGGCATGGGCCTGACCCTCAGGGATGGCAGCCGCGAGCACTTCTACAGCAGGCTGGACGAGCTGTTCCCCGGGATGAAGGACAGGTACATCAGGGCGTTCAGGGACAGCTATGTAGTGCCTAGCCCTAATAACGAGCAATTGATGTCCCTGTTCCACAGGTTCTGCGAGAGCCGGGGCATGATGCACGACAACGATCAGATCTTCGAATACCTGAGAAGATTGGACGACAAGACGGCCCAGACTAGGCTGTCGGACGAATGGCGACCCGGGAAGACGCGTGCTGCGCCCCCCGGGCGATATGGCGTTTAAGAGATCGCCGCGAATCCCATCTCGAAGGCCTTGGAGTTGAGCTCCTTGAACTTCTCCGGGACCTGGGCCATCAGAGCGTCGTGGAGGACGTCCTTCGGAATGGGGAAGCCCTTCATGGCCGCGACCGCGCCGATCATGACCGCGTTCGCCGCCACGGCCTTGCCGGCCTCGATGGCGATCCTGGTGGCGTCGATGGTCACCAGGTTGGGGTTCCTGGCCTTGACGCACCCCTCGATGTCTTCCATCCTGGGATACTCCTCGAAGCCGGCGGCGACCATGGACGGGAGCACGGGATCGAGGTTCATCAGTATGGCAGTGTCCTTGTTCCCGAGCGGGAGGTTCCTGCAGGTCTCCACCGGCTCGAAGCCCAGTATGAGGTCGGCCGAGCCGGCGGCTTCGAGCGGGCTCACGACGCCGTCGCCGAAGCGGACGGTGGACAGGACGCTCCCGCCCCTTTGAGCCATCCCATGGACCTCGCTCATCGCGACGTCGTGGCCCATCGCCATGGCGGCGTTCCCAAGGACCATGGACGCCAGCAGGACGCCCTGTCCTCCCACTCCTACGATCTGGACGGTATACTTCATCTCCTCACCTCTATTGCGCCCTTGGGGCAGACGGAAGCGCACATGCCGCACCCGATGCACTGGACCGGGTCGGGCGTTATCCTGCCGTCCTTCTTGAACAGAGCAGGGCAGGCGATCGTCTTCAGGCAGGTCCCGCACATCACGCATGCGGACTGGTCCACCTCGCACCTTCCCGGGACCAGGAGCTTCCTCTTCTTGAGCTCCAGCGGGCAAGGGCACTTCGATATTATCACGGCCACCCCGTCGAAGGCGAGGGCGTCCTTGAACGTCTGCGTGGCGGCCTTCACGTCGTAAGGGTTGACGGTCCTGACGAACTTCACCCCGATCCCCTTGACGAGAGACTCGATGTCTATCGGGTCGGTGTTCACGCCCCCGAACTCCCTTCCGGTGCCCGGGTTGGGCTGGTGGCCCGTCATCGCGGTGGTGCGGTTGTCCAGGACGACCATCACGATGCGGTGGTCGTTGAACAGCGCGTTCACCAGGGGCGGGACCCCCGCATGGAAGAACGTGGAGTCGCCCATGAACGCTATCGCCTTCTGGTCGGTGGAAGCGGCGAACCCTCCCGCGGCTCCTGCTCCGCCGCCCATGCAGATGATGAAGTCGGCGGTCTGGAACGGAGGCTGCACTCCGAGGGTGTAGCAGCCTATGTCGGAGCAGTAGACGACGTCGGTCTTGCCTACAGCCTTCTTGGCCGCGGCGTACATCCCCCTGTGGGGGCAGCCGGCGCAGAGGGTCGGAGGCCTGCTGGGAAGCTTCATGTCGGGCGCCGGCATGGGCTCGGGGAAGCTCGCGACCTTCACTATCCCGGCTATCCCTGCGAGGACGTCGGGGGAATACTCCCAGGCCCTGGGCAGATGGCCCGTCCTCTTGCCGTACACGGGCACGGAGATGCCGTTCTGGGCGCAGATCCTGAGGACCTGGTCCTCCACGAAGGGCTCCAGCTCCTCCACGACCACGACGGCCTTCTTCGACCTGACGAACTCGGCGATCTTCTTCTCGGGAAGCGGGTTGGTGAACCCCAGCTTCAGGATGGAAGCCCCGGAGACGAACTCCTTGACGTAGGCGTAGGACACTCCGGAAGCTATCACCCCGACGTCCCCCTCGCCCTCCACGAAGTTCAGAGGGGACGACTCGGAGAGCTCCGCCGCTTTGGCGTACTTTTCCAGGAGGATCTTCCTGTTGAGCTTCGCATACGCGGGGATGTTAACGAAGCGGGACACGTCCTTGTCGAAATGCCCCTTTGCCTTCGGCTGGGGAGCAGGGCCGAACGAGACGGCGCCGCGGGCGTGGTTCATGCGGGTGGTCGTCCTGAAGATGAGGGGCAGCTGGAGCTCCTCGGAGACCCTGTAGGCCTCCGCGACCATCCCCTTGGCGTCGGCCGGGGTGGACGGCTCCATCATAGGGAGCAGCGCCAGGGTGGAGTAGTACCTGTTGTCCTGCTCGTTCTGGGAGCTGTGAGCCGAAGGGTCGTCGGCGCTCATAATCAGCATCCCTCCCCTGACGCCGGAATAGGCTAGCGTCATCATCGGGTCCGCTGCGACGTTGAGGCCCACGTGCTTCATGAAGACGAAGGACCTGACGCCCGAGGATGCGGCGGCCGCGGACACTTCCAGGGCGACCTTCTCGTTCGTGGAGAATTCGAAATACAGACCGGCTTCAGAGGATATCTTCTCGAGGATGTTCCCGATCTCTGAAGAGGGCGTGCCGGGATACGTCGAGGCGAAGCCGACTCCGGCCTCGATGAGACCGCGGACGATAGCCTCGTTTCCGAGGAGGAGCTGTTTTCCTCCATCGCTAAGCAGATTCACCATCTGTCATGACCTCTTATGCGTGCGTATCTTAGAACTCTGTTATAACTGGTTCGCATAATGCGACTCGGATAGGCTGGCCAGCGATCAGGGCAGAACAGGGCAACACTGTCTGCTCTGATGTCTCTAATCATAAGCATATTAAGCGGGTCGACCATGACCCTGCGTGGAACCGGAAGAGACGATGTCGCACCTGAGGGCTCTGGCCAGAACGATGGGGATAGTGGACATCGGAGCAGCTGACGCCGACGCCTGGAACGACGGGGTAATACCAGAAGGGAAACGTCCCAAGGACGTGATGACCTCCTGCAGAAGCGTGGTCGTCATGGGCATCCCCCTGCAGAAGACCGTACTGGACACCGCGCCGTCGATATACTACAGCCACCTCTACTCCGTCGTCAACAGCAGCCTCGACATCGCAGCCGAGAGGATCGCGCTGGAGCTCAACATACTGGGACACGATGCCGTGTACGTCCCTCGCGACGGATACAAAGGGATCAAAGGGCTTCGCGCGGACTGCAGCGCGTTCTTCTCGCATAAGCATGCGGCAGTCTACGCCGGCATGGGCTCCTTCGGGACGAACGGCCTGGTCCTGACCGAGAGGCACGGGCCCAGGATGAGGTTCGTCTCGGTGCTGACCTCGGCGGAGCTCCCCTGCGGAAAGCCGACGGAGAAGAGCCTCTGCATCCGGTGTAGCCTGTGCGTGAGGTCCTGCCCCTCCGGAGCGATATCGCCTGACGGGAGCGTCGATTCGACGAGATGCCTGGACCACAACGAGGAGCTGGCCAAGAGGGGCGTATCGCCCTGCGGGAGGTGCGTAGCGGTCTGCCCCATAGGGAGCATCGCGTCCGCGCCGCCGTCTGACAGGGGGAGGACTACGATCTCCGGCTACGTCCTCCGACGCAATTTAAATAACCGGCACGCTTACAGGACGACAGTGCAGAGGTAGCCAAGCCTGGTCAAAGACGCAGGACTTAGGATCCTGTCCTTAGTGGTTCGCGGGTTCAAATCCCACCCTCTGCACCATCCGCCCCTCATAGCGCGTTGTGCCTCTTTATGAAGCGCTCGGTCCTGTCGAACGCCTCTTCGAGCGACTCTATAGGCGCTAGAAGCACTGTGCGGAAGTGGTCCTTTCCGAACTCCTCGCAGAACCCGGACCCGTGGACGTACACCACGCCCTCCTCCTTTATCAGGTCGAACACGAACTCCTTGTCGCTCTTCCATGGCGTCCCGGCGAGGTCGATCTTCGGGAACATGTAGAGAGCGCCCTTGGCCTTCCTGGACTCCAGGAGGGGGATCTCCTCGAACCTCCTCTGGGTGTACTCCGCGCGCTCCTTCAGCTTCCTGTTCATGTCCTCGATGTATCCCTGGGGGCCCTCCAGAGAGGCCCTGGCCGCGGCCTGGCAGGGCACGTTGGGGCATATCCTGGCGCGGAACTGCTTCATCATGCCGAGCCTGATCTCGTCCATGAGGCCGCCCTCGTCCATGAAGTAGCAGTATCCCACCCTCCATCCGGGCATGAGGTTGACCTTGGAGAACCCGTTGAGTATTATCCTGGGAACGTCGGGGGAGAGCTTGGAAGCGGAATAGAACTCCCCGTCGAAGACGATCTTGTCGTAGATCTCGTCGGATATCAGAGGGATGTCGAACTCGGCGGCGATGTCCCCGAACTCCTGGATCGCCTTCGGGTCGTAGACCGCCCCGGTCGGGTTGTTGGGGTTGCACACGATTAGCGCCTTGGTCCTGTTGGTGATCCTCTTGCGGATCATGTCGATGTCGGGCCTCCAGTCCTCCTCCTCTATCTGCCTGTAGGGGACCGTCCTGCCCTCGTAGAAGTTGATGTACTGCGCGTAGGACGGATATCCCGGCCCCGGGACCAGGACCTCGTCACCCGGCTCGATGAAGGTGCCCATCATCACGTTGATGCACTCGCTGACCCCTGCGGTCACATACACGTCGCCCGAGGTTATCCTGACGCCGTTCTTCTGGAACTCCCTGCGGACGATGGCGTCCCTGAGCTCCGGCTGGCCCTGCGAGTCCCCGTAGCCGTTGTCCACAAGGTCCACCGCCTCCCGGAGCGTCTGCTTGAAGTACTCGGGAGTCTCGAAGTCCCACTTGTTGGGGTCCCCGATGTTCAGGTTGATCATGTCCTTGCCAGAAGCGGCGGCCTCAGCGGCGGGAACCGTCACCTCGCGAATGGCATAGTTCATTCCCAACGACCGTCTGGAGGCTTTTATCTGCTTCTTCATAAGCAATCGGCTCTCGAACTGCACTGAGATATATAACCTGTACGAACGGGACGGCCAGGCGGAAAGGACGCCGGCCGCAGGAGAATAACGTAAGATGTTTGGGAAGGGGGCGGACCCCCGACCCTGATCAGTAGGAGACTCCCTGCCAGAGCATGGCGTTGGCGACCTTCTCGAAGCCGGCGATGTTGGCCCCGGCGACGAGGTTGCCCTCCATGCCGTACTTCTTGGCGGCCTCGGAGGCGTTCTTGTAGATGGTCCTCATGATGCCGTGGAGCTTCTCGTCGACCTCCTCGAAGGACCAGGAGAGCCTGGCGCTGTTCTGGCACATCTCCAGCGCGGAGGTGGCGACGCCGCCTGCGTTGGCAGCCTTCGCGGGGCCGAAGAGGACTCCCGCCTTCTGGAAGCACGCGATGGCGCCGGGGGTGCTGGGCATGTTGGCTCCCTCGGCGACCGCCATGACGCCGTTCTTGACGAGGGCCTGGGCGGAGGCCTCGTCCAGCTCGTTCTGGGTGGCGCAGGGGAGGGCGATGTCGCAGGGGATGGTCCAGATGCCTCTGCATCCCTCGGTGTAGGTGGCCGTGGGGACGTAGTTGAGGTAGGTCTTGATCCTGTCCCTCTTGACCTCCTTGATCTCCTTGAGGGTCCTGTAGTCGATGCCGTTGTCGTCCCTGATGTACCCGTTGGAGTCCGAGACGGCGATGACCTTGGCGCCGAGCTGGGTGGCCTTCTGGCAGGCGTAGATGGCGACGTTGCCGGACCCGGAGATGACGACCTTCTTTCCCTGGAAGGACTTGCCGTTGTCCTTGAGCATCTCGTCCGCGAAGTAGCAGAGGCCGTAACCGGTCGCCTCGGTCCTGGCGAGGGATCCTCCGGAGGGGATGGCCTTCCCGGTGAGGACTCCGGTGAACTCGTTCCTGAGCCTCTTGTACTGGCCGAACATGAACCCGATCTCCCTTCCTCCGACGCCGATGTCTCCGGCGGGGACGTCCGTGTCGGGGCCGATGTGCCTGTACAGCTCGGTCATGAAGGACTGGCAGAAGCGCATGATCTCGTTGTCGGACTTGCCCTTGGGGTCGAAGTCGGAGCCTCCCTTGCCGCCGCCGATGGGAAGGGTGGTGAGGCTGTTCTTGAAGATCTGCTCGAATCCGAGGAACTTGAGGATGGACAGGTTGACGGAGGGGTGGAGCCTGAGGCCGCCCTTGTAGGGCCCGATGGCGGAGTTGAACTGGACGCGGTATCCGCGGTTGACCTGTACCTTGCCCTGGTCGTCGACCCACGAGACGCGGAACATCACAATCCTCTCGGGCTCGACGATCCTCTCGATGATCGCCGCCTTCTGGAGCTCGGGCCTGGACTCGACCACGGGGACGAGGGACTCGAGGACTTCCTCCACAGCCTGGAGGAACTCGGGCTGGTCTGCGTTGCGCTGCTTGAGACCGTCGAAGACGGACTGGAGGTACTCGTTGCTTATTGCCATTTTGTAGCCTCTTTGTTTGTTGAACGATAATAGGATATCTAATATATAAACAATACAGTCATTAAACTCCTATCTAATCTTATAGTTAGACATTTGTCTAATGATAATAATAATTGATAATCAAACAAACAACAGGCTCCAAGAATACGGCAGGTCATGGGCTGCAGCGCGAATAGGTCGGACGACGACGCGATCCGAAATCGAAGAGAAGAAGCGGCCCGATGCGGACGCCGAAGCCGCTGTAAGGTGTTTTGCCGCCAGGAGTCCCCGGCGGCTTGTGGATGGTCTCAGATCAGGTAGAGCTTCCCGTCCGCGCCCTCGAAGGACTTGCCGGCGAGGTTGTCCGCGGTCCTGGGGACGCTGGTCTCGCCGTCGTAGAACAGGGTCCTGAAGAACGCGTTCTTTCCGACGGAGGCGAGGTCGTCGCTGAAGCTGACGAACGTGAGCCCGCTGCACTGGGAGAAGGCGCTGGCGCCGATGTCGACGACAGCCAAGAGGTCGAGCACGTCGAGCGAGGAGCATCCTGCGAAGGCGTACTCGCCTATGGCGGTCTCGCCGATGATGATCGACTCGAGGCTGGTGCAGTTCGCGAACGCCTTGAAGCCGACTTCGGACACGCTGCCGAGGTCGACCGAGACGAGGGTCTGGCAGCCGTAGAACGCCTTGGAGTAGACGGAGACCACGGACCATTCGAGTCCGAGGTAGCCGACGCTCTCGGGGATGGTCAGGGATTCGGACTCGACGCTGAATCCCCTCACGGACACGGTGAAGTCTTCTCCGCTGTTGGAGAGGATCTTGTACTTGACGCCGTCGACGCTGAACACTCCGCCCACGGCGGGGATGTACATCTCCAAGTGGGACCTGGGTCCGGTGAACTTGCATCCTGCGAGGTTTTCGACGGTGGGCTCGAGAGCCTCGTCGCCTGCGTAGAAGCTGCATCCGTGGAAGGCGTTCGCACCAATAGTCCCAAGAGTGGAGGGGAACACGATGTACCTGAGCTTGTAGCAGTCGCTGAACGCGCTCTTGGCTATGTCGGTGACGCCTTCGGAGAACCTCAGGACGGACACGTTGGAGCGGTAGAACGCGTACTCTCCGACGTTGACTCCGACGGTGACGGAGGACAGCATGTAGGTGTGCGCGAAGGCCTTGCTCGCCACGGAGGTGACCGTGTAGGTGACGTTCGCGTAGGTGACCTCAGGCTCTATGACTATGGTGCTGGCGATGTCTTCCGTGTAGCCGGTGACCTCGACGGTCAGGTCCTGCTCGGAGGTCAGGGTGTACTCGATCCCGTCGACGACGAAGACGTCTGCGATGTAGGAGTCGACGACCTCGACGGTCGCGGAGGCCTCGTAGAAGCCGTAGTCGGTCGTGAAGGTGATGGTGGCGGTTCCGAGCCCGACGGCGGTTATGACGCCGTTCTCGTCGACGGTCGCGACGGACTCGTCGGAGGAGCTCCAGGACCCGTTCTTGTTGGTGGCGTCCATAGGATCGAAGACCACTTCGACCGCGCTCGTCTGGTCGACGGCCATCTTCTCAGGCACGGAGCCGAGCTCGGCGCCGGCCAGGGAGACGAAGGGCTCCGAGAAGGCGCCCCATCCGGGCCATCCGTAGACGTCCATGAGCGCCTCGTAGACCGCCTGGTCGCCCTCGTCGGCGAAGGTGTGCTCCACTGCCTCAGTGTCGAAGGTGATGGGCTGGAAGGTCAGGGCGAAGGTGGTGGACTCGCCGGTGTAGTTGGGGATGGTGACGCTGGCCTGCCCCCAGACCCCGTCCTCCTTGACGAACTGGACGGGGTAGAAGTAGACGTCGTCCCATCCGGTGGACTGCTCGGACTTCAAGCTGCCGCCGTTGCCGGGCATGCCGTTGACGGAAGTGATGCTCCATCCGTACGTCCCTTTCGTGAGAACGAGGCTCCCCTCTCCGAACTTCTGCTCGCAGGCGAGGGTGAGGGCCTCCCTGGCGGTGGCGGCGGTGACGGTCTCCCAGCTTCCCTCGCCGTAGTCGGCGTCGGTGCCGAGGAAGAACCCGGAGATCGTTCCCCCGAGGTCGATGTAGATGCTGTACTCCTTGGGCTCCACGACCTCGACCTGGATCTCGGCGGAGAACCCGTCGATGGTGGTAGCCGTCACGACGGCGCTGCCGATGCCAACGCCGACGATCTTCCCGTCCGCGACGGTGGCGACGCTCTCGTCCGAGGAGGCCCATACGACGTTCGTGTTGGTGGCGTAGTCGGGCTGGATCTCGACTGCGACCTGCGCCTCGCTCCCGACGCCGATTGTCACGGAGGTCTCGGATGCGGTTATGCCGGTGGTCGCGAAGAAGGGCTCGGAAGGCCATCCGTAGGTCCAAAGGAAGTGCTCCTGGAAGTAGTCGTACATCTTCTGGGCGTCGTCGCCGTCGAGAAGCCCCCCGTACTCGTCGAAGGTGTACTCGATGGGCTCATCCTCGAAGGAGGCGGGCTGGCAGACGACCGCGAACGTGGTGGCGTCGCCGTCGTAGGCGCCGATGTAGACCTGCATGTCGCTCCACCCGTCGTCGGTCTGGACGAACTGAATCGGGTAGTAGTAAATCCAATGGTCATAGCCGCTGCTCATGGACTCGTCAGGGAACAGGTATGCTCCGTTGCCGTCGATCCCGTTGATGGTCTTGATGCCTCCGCTGGTGGTGAACTCGATGCTTCCCGCCCCGAACTTCTTCTCGCAAGCGAGCGTCAGGGCCTCCTTGGCGGAGTAGGCTGAGACGGTCTCCCAGCTCGGCCCGCCGTAGTCGACTAGGTCGTCCTCGCTCTCGATATCGTAGTAGTCGACGATCCAGCTGGTCATCTTGCCGCCGAGGTCGATGTAGATGCTGTACTCCTTGGGCTCGGGGACCGTTATGACGATAGAATCGGTATAGAACCCGTAGTCGGTCGTGAAGGTGATGGTGGCGGTTCCGAGCCCGACGGCGGTTATGACGCCGTTCTCGTCGACGGTCGCGACGGACTCGTCGGAGGAGATCCAGGACCCGTTCTTGTTAGTGGCGTCTTCTGGAGAGAAGTCGATGGCAGGAGTATAGGTCTCTTCGAGAATCACGGTGGCGGACTCTTCGGCAAACGCGACGCCGGCGAGGGAGACGAAGGGCTCCGAGAAGGTGCCCCATCCGGGCCATCCGTAGACGTCCATGAGCGCCTCGTAGACCGCCTGGTCGCCCTCGTCGGCGAAGGTGTGCACCACTTCGTCGAAGGTGATGGGCTGGAAGGTCAGGGCGAAGGTGGTGGACTCGCCGGTGTAGTTGGGGATTGTGACGCTCGCCCGTTCCCATGCGCCGTCCTCCTTGACGAACTGGACGGGGTAGAAGTAGACGTCGTCCCATCCGGTGGACTGCTCGGACTTCAAGCTGCCGCCGTTGCCGGGCATGCCGTTGACGGAAGTGATGCTCCATCCGTACGTCCCCTTCGTGAGAA
>JAFYAH010000073.1 GCA_017540825.1 Candidatus Methanomethylophilaceae archaeon
CGGTGAGCGTGCAGTCGTTCATGACCGTCCACACGGAAGGATACGAGTCGATCACCATCGGAATAGACCTGGACAGATACGGCATCCTGCCCGAAGACGCCGATATGGAGCCTGTCGGCGCTGTCGGGCGGTTCGTTGAGCAGCACAAGGACAGGCCGCTGTGGCCTTTGAGGCTGCCAGACAGGCCCATGGCCGACGTCATAGCCATCTAGAGGGCCTTGGTTCGTCCTGAGAGAAGGGCGCTGATCCATGCTCTCGTGGACGAGATCCTGGAAGACCTTTCCGAGCCGCTGGACGCTCGCTCCGAGGGGATGGTCCTGACAGATTACGCGAAAAGGGAGGACCGGCTGTACGACAGGCTGGCGTCTTGCTACGACCGCCCATGCAACATGAGGGAGGCATGCCTGGACCTCGGCATGGACAGATGCAACATATGCTCGTCCTTCTCGAAGGTGTACGGGGATACGCCCTACGCATTCCATAAGCGCCAGAGGATGCTCTGTGCCTCCGGCGAGCTGATGGTCGGCGACGAGCCCATCGGGGCGATCGCGAACGGCATCGGCTTCCAGAAGGAGAGCAAATTCGCCGAGGAGTTCCAGAAGATGTTCGGATGCACCCCCAGCCGGTTCAGGAAGAGGTGCCGCAGTATGCTCGACGGATCGTCCCGCATCGACAGCCGAAGCGGCCGTCCTGCCGGCTCCCGAGGTTAAGGTTATAAGGTCGCTGGGAATCGCTCCGCCGACAGACATGCTGTTGAGCGCGATCGCGGTGGCGGCCGGAGGAGCCATAGGCGCCGTCCTGAGATTCTCCGTGTACAGGCTCGTCGAGACGGATTTCCCATGGGCGACGTTCATCGTGAACATCGTCGGATGCGTCCTGGCGTCGTTCCTGATGTTCCGCTACGGCGTGGACATGCAGGACCAGCTGAAGACGTTCCTGTTCGTGGGGCTGTTCGGCGCGTTCACGACCATGTCCACGTTCTCCATCGACACCGTTAACCTCATCGCGGACGGGTCGTACTGGTACGCCGCGGGCAACGTCCTCCTCAACTCGGCGGTCTGCGTGGCCGGAGCGGCTGCAGGAAGGTACCTGGCGCTCCTGTAAATGGAAAGGATGCGGCCCGGAGAACGGCCGGACCGCGTTTCGTGCGCTCACTGGGGCTTTATCATGAACCTGAGGCAGAACGGTATCTTGTCGCTGTGCGCCTTGTGGAACTCCACGCATTCCATGCAGTTCCCGTGCCTGGGGCAGCTCTCGTTGGGGCAGTTGCAGTTGGGATTCAAGTCCTGTGGCATGAGATTATGACCGATTGCCGAGTTTATTACTCTTGCGCAGGCTTCCTGATGTCGGCGAACCTTACCCCCGGGATCGCCTTGGGGATGTCCGAGGAGGCGAGCTCCAGCTGGTATCCTATCTTCCCTGCGCTGACGAAGAACCTCTCGTGGTCGTTGGCGGTGGAGTCGACTACTACCTTAACGGGGCGCTTTATGCACATCGGGGAGCATCCCCCGTGGACGTAGCCCGTGACGGACAGCAGGTCAGCCGACCTTATCATCGACACGGACTTCTCGCCCACTGCGGCGGCGGCCTTCTTCAGATCCAGCTCGCCTGTCACCGGGACCACGAACACGTAATAGGACCTGTCCTTGGACTGTGTGACGAGGGTCTTGAAGACCTCCTCCGGATGCTCTCCCAGAGCCTCGACGATCTCCATGCCCCCCAGGGGCTCGTCACCGTAGGTGTGGACCGAATATGGTATGCCTAGCTTGTCCAGATGCCTCATCGGGTTCGTCTTGACGTCCATGAGGCGTCGATTAGGGCGCTGATTTATAATTTCATCCGTCGGAGTTCAGTCTTTGCCGCCATCGGACTCGAACCTCTTGGCGACCTCCTTGAGGAGCTCCCTTATCTCGAGATGCTGGGGGCACACCTGCTCGCAGTTCCCGCATTCCATGCAGTCCGATGCCGCGCCATGGCCGCCGGCCGTTATCGACGACCTGTAGTAGAAGCGGCCGGTCCAGTCGTGAAACCTCTCGTTGGCGTTGAGAGCGGAGAACATCTCCGGTATGAGGATGTCCATCGGGCATTCGTTCTCCTCTATGCAGTAACGGCATCCGGTGCAGGGGACGAGGGTCATGCTGCTGAATATCGAGCGCACCCTTTCTATCGCCGCCGACTCCTCCTCGGACAGGGGGCGGAAATCCCCCATGGTGGAGAGGTTGTCCTCCATCTGCGCCATGTCGCTCATCCCGGACAGCACCACGGCCACTCCGGGGAAGCTCGCCGCATAGCGTAGGGCGTAGCTGACGTTGCTGCCGCCTCCCAGGGCGCGAAGAACGCCGTCCGCCTCATCCGGGAGGTCCGCCAGGCTCCCTCCCTTCACCGGCTCCATCACCATGACGGGGAGCCCGCGCTCCTCGCAGACGGCATAGACGTTGTCGCTGTCGACTGAAGGGTTGCCGTAGTCGGCGTAGTTAAGCTGGATCTGCACGAACTCGACCTCGGGATGGTCGTCCAGGATCCTCTCCAGGACGTCGGCCCTGTCGTGGAAAGAGAGCCCGAGATGCCTTATCAGGCC
>JAFYAH010000023.1 GCA_017540825.1 Candidatus Methanomethylophilaceae archaeon
GATGATAGCCACATCGATAAGGATGTTCGTCTCCGAGAGGATCCGCGGCACCTCGCTCGGGGATATGGGCATCCCCATGATCATCCGCCGCCTGAACACGCTCCATATTGCCGTCGGCAAGAGGGGCAATAGGCTCAGCGAAGTCACGAAGAAACATAGAGAGATCTACGAAGGTCTGGGGTTGGAAGGCCCTGCCGTCCCTCAGCCCGATGAGAAAAACGAGGAATGAACCTTCTCAGCCTGTGCAGGGTGCCTTGTTATAATAACGAGAGGTCGGGAAGCCCGCGATACCTGAGCTCGTTGTACAGCACGTTCTCCATCAGATGGGTCTCCTCCATCTGCCGGAAATTCAATCTGACGTTGCGGATGCCCATGTCTTCGAAGTACAGCTTGTACGGAGTGCCGATGTACTTGCGGCCTTTTATGTCGTATCTATTCACTTTGGACAATATGAACGCCTCTTCGAAGAAGCGTACGTAGTCGGAGACTGTGTCATCGGTGACTTCCTTCTTCAACACTGTGCGGAATGTATCGGCGATCCTCTTCGGATTAACGAGGGAACCGATCGAAGACGCGACGATGTCCAGGGTATCGGAGAGCGCTGCTGTATTACGCACATGGTTGCGGGAAACCACGTCTTTCAGGTAGGTCTCTTCGCAGAACAGCCTGAGGTAGTCCGCTCTTTCCTCCCTAGAGCCCATCCGAGCGACGATGGGGATTCCGCCGGTTTCAATATAGTCCCTCCAGATCCTCTCGGGAGGCGATCTCCTTCCCTCGGAGTATTCGAAGAACGAAAGCGGAAGGACGTGCACAACGGTGCCTCTGCCTCTGAATTCAGTGGAGATGTCCGAAGACAGAAATCTGGAATTGAATCCTGTCACGTAGACGTCGAAATCATCGTTTTTCAGGAATCCGTTCAGCGTGCCTACGAAGCCTTCCAAAAGCTGAACCTCGTCCAGCAGCAGATAAAGACCGCTTCTCTTTCTTGCCCATTCTCTTACGAAAGCCCTGAACTTCCTGGAATCGACGAGATATCCGCCGCCTTTCTGCCACAGCTTGGTCTTCTCTTCTGGAAGAAACGGGTCCAGCTGGTCAAGGTCGTCGTCGGAGTCAAATGCGAAGCACAGTATCTTTGATTCGTCCACTCCCGATTCCAGAAGACGGCGGCGGAACAGAACGTTCATAAGGTATGATTTTCCGACCCTCCTCGCTCCAGTTATGACCTTTATCAGGCCGTTGCCTCTCCTGTCTAAGAGCTTACCGACGTATCTGTCACGATTTTATTCCATCGCTCCGCCTTCCTGGGAGTGTCCTGTATGTCCGATAATCGATATTATAGCAAATATTTGATTTTTATCGATTAGATATCGGAGACATCGGCGGATGAACACGACCCTTGTTGTCATGTTGAGATCAGGACGTATTCAAGATCGGTTCTGCCTGTAGAACACCTTGGCCTTCTCGGCGAGCAGCCCTTCCTCACGCAGGTTGAACGCGTTCTTGCCGACATGCATCCTCTTCGGCATTGAGACCTTCGCCAGGTTGGCGTTGCAGAAGAACGCCCTCTCACCGATGCGCTTCACAGAGTCCGGGATGTAGAGGTCTCTGAGATCGCACATGACGAAGGCGAGGACCCCTATGTCTTCAAGGTACCTGGGAAGCTTCACAGAGGTCAGCGACCTGCAGCTTCTGAACGCGGCCTCCCTTATCCTGGTGACGGATTCGGGAAAGGCCAGGGTGTCGAAGGCGCAGTATTCGAAGGCCCCTTTGTTTATGCATGTCAAGCGGGAAGGCAGCCTCACGGAGCTCAGACTGCAGCAGCGGGAGAAAGCGTAGTTCCCGATCTCCTCGATGCTGTCGGGAAGGCTGACCGATAGGAGGTTGCCGATTCCGCTGAAAGCGCCCTCCTTGATCTCTGCTATGGCCTTTCTGGCTCCCCCGCAGTAGGTGTATTCCGGGATGTTCAGGACCCCGCCCATGCGGCCTATCAGGGGGCTGCTCCTGCTCGCGCCCGCAGCCTCTCCGGCCATGCCCTAGATGCATATACCGCTGTAATTCTTGGACATCGAGTAATTGAAGACGCTGCCGATGTCGCACACCATCGCGGAGTCCAGATTGCCGTTCTGAGCGGCCTTCTGGTGCCATTTCAAAGACTCCGCCTCGGAAGCCGCGACGCCGGTGCCGTCCATGTACATGACGGCGATGGCGTGCTGGGACTCCGGGTCTCCGGCCATCGCAGCCTCGCGGAACCATCTGGCCGCCTCTACGTCCGACCTGCTAAGACCCTTCCCGGAGAGGCACATCTTCGCGACCTCCCGCTTCGATTCGACGTCGCCGAGCCTGGCGGCCTTCAGGCGCCAATCCGCCGACTTCTCTATCGAGGCCGTGATGCCGATGCCGTTCTTCGCCATGTAGGCAAGCCTGCGGTAGGAATCGACGTCCTTGTTGTTGGCAAGCTCGCGATAGTACAGCGCATCCATGCTGCTCCTGCTCTTGGCTATGGACGAGTAGTTCTCGTAGGATATCCTGGCGGACTCGGGGCATCTCTTGAACGGGTAGTCGGACTCCTTCAGGGTGAGTATGAAGTCCGCATACCAGATGTCTGCGTCCGCCCCGTTGAGGCCGATGATCTGCTTGACCACCCTGTGCGCCTCGGCCTCCTTCCCGGATGCCATGTGGGCCTTGGCCAGCGCCTTCAGGTTCTGTATCTGCTTTTCAAATGACGACTCCACGTGGATGTTGTTGACGTCCTTGGTGATCAGGACTCTCGAGCCGCAGTACATGCAGAATCCGAACTCGCGGCTATCATCCAGCTGGATATCTCCCGCACAGTTAGGGCATTTCAGAGAGAGCAGGGCCATCCAGCCCAGATATCCGTGTCTCGTATATATTCGAGACGGAGTTCACGGAGCAACAAACGGATCCTCAATCAGGGCACAATTAGAGCAGGTCCTTGCCCTAATCGCTCCACCCGATTTCATAGACGGCCCGAGCCACCAGAGTTCAGTCCGTCTCGAACTGGTTGTCGTACAGGCTGCGATAGCGCCCTCCCAGCTCCATCAGCTCTTCGTGGGTGCCGGTCTCGACTATCCTCCCCGACTCGACGACGAGTATCATGTCAGCGTCCCTTATGGTAGACAGCCTGTGGGCTATGACGAACGACGTGCGACCCTCCACCAGCCTGTCCATGGACTGCTGGATCCTCGTCTCCGTGAGGGTGTCGACGGAGCTCGTCGCCTCGTCCAGTATTATCAGCTTGGACCTGCGGACCAAGGCGCGCGCGATGCTTATCTGCTGCCTCTGCCCAGTGGACAAGGACATCTTCTCGTCTATGACAGTGCCGTATCCTTCCGGCAGGGACGAGACGAAGGCGTGGAGGCCGACGGCGTCGCAGGCCTCCTCTATCTCCATGTCGGAGACGTCGGTCCTGTTGAAAGCGATGTTCTCCCGTATTGTGCCTCTGAACACCCACGTGTCCTGGAGCACCATGCTGAACATCTCCCTCACCTGACTGGTCTTCATGTCCCTGACGTCGACGCCGTCTACCAGTATGGAGCCGGAGTCGACCTCGTAGAACCTCATGAGGAGGTTGGCTATCGTCGTCTTCCCCGCTCCCGTCGGCCCAACTATCGCAACCGTCTGGCCTGGCTCGACCCTGAGGTTCATGTCGTGGATGCGCTCGGTCCCGGGCACATAGGAGAAGCGGACGCCCTTGAACTCCACCAGCCCTTTGACCTCCGGAGGCATGTCCCTCTTGCCGGACTCGTCCTCCAGCTCCTCCATGTCCAGGAACGTGAATATCCTCTCGGCGGAGGCGACCATGCTCTGCATCCCGGATATGGTGTTGCTCAGGCGCTCCAGAGGCTGGGAGAACTCCCTGATGTAGATCAGGAACGCCACCACCGCCCCGTAGCCTATGAAGCCGCCGAGGATCATCATGGCCCCTGCGATGCAGATAAGCGCATAGCTGAGGTTGCTGACGAACCCCATTAGCTGGGGGATGATCTCGGAAAAGAAGCGGGAACGGAACGCGCTCATCCTGAGGCGCTCGTTGATCGTCTCGAACTTGTCGGAGTACCTCTTCTCGGCGTTGTACGCGTCGATGACGTCGGCCCCGTAGTAGGACTCCTCTACCACCCCGTTCATCGCCCCCAGGTCCTCCGCCTGCATCCTGAAGTGCTTCTGGGAGGCCTTCAGGACCAGCGCCGTCGCTCCGAGCCCGAGGAGGACGGGAACGACGGCTACCAGAGCCAGCTCCCAGCTCATCAGCAGCATCATTGCGAAGGACCCGGAGATCATCACGGAGGACGTCACGATGTTGTTGATGCTCTCCGCCGAGAGCCTCCGGATCTGGTCGGAATCGTTGGCGAAGCGGCTCATGACGTCGCCGATGCTCATGCGGTCCAGGATGCGCTGGGGGATGCGCTGTATCTTGCAGCTCAGGTCGATGCGGACCAGGTTGGCGTTCAGCTCGGACGACGTGGGTATGTAGAACTGCGTCACGGCGCGCAATACGGCGGAAGAGGCGTATATCAGAATGACCAGGAGCATGATCCCGGTGACGGCGCCCATGTCGATGCCCGTGCCTATCCCGTCCGATATGAGGTCGGTGACCTCGCTGAGATACATGGGGGCAAGCAGGACCAGAACGGACGAGGCCACTGAGGCGATGGTGCCCACGGCTATCCTCCACTTGTACGGGCTGATGTAGCAGCAGAGCCTGAAGAACGCCGGCCAGAACCTGTCGGCTTTCTTCACCCCTTCAAGACGCAGCGGTACGGCCATCGACGGGCCTCCATCTGCGTGGACACTATGCCGGCGTACTTGGGACAGGTCCTCATGAGCGTCTCGTGGTCCCCGTAGCCCGCGACCCTTCCTTCGTCCAGGACGAGTATCCTGTCGGCGCTGATTATGGACCTCACGCGCTGGCTTATGATTATCTTGGTGGTCCCCGGCATCCCTTCCCTGACGGCCGACACCAGCCTTGACTCCGTGGCCATGTCAAGAGCGGAGAAGGAGTCGTCGAGTATCAGGATCTCCGACCTCCTGCAGAGGGCGCGGGCGATGGAGAGCCTCTGCCGCTGGCCTCCGGACAGCTCCCTCCCGTGCTGGGATATCACTGTGTCCAGACCTTCAGGCATGGCTCTGACGAAATCGGCGGCCTGGGCGTCCTCCAGAGCCTTCCACACGTCCTCGTCGGTGCGCTGGTCCTCGGTATCACCGAAGTTGACGTTCTCGCGGACGGTCCCGGAGAACAGCTTGGCCTCCTGCGGAACGTAGGCCATGCGAGACTTCAGCATGGAACGTGGATAATCCGAGACGGCGACCCCGCCGATCTCTATGCTGCCGCCGTCGGCGTCGTAGCTCCTCTGGAGAAGCTTCGCGACGGTGCTCTTCCCGCAGCCGGTCTGGCCTATGATGCCCAGGGTGCTCCCCGGCTCCACGCAGAAAGAGACCTCGGACAGCGCGTCCCTGGTGGTCCCCGGGTATCTGAACGAGACGTTCTCGAACTGCACCCGAGGACTCCCGGCGGACGGAACAGATGAGACGTAGGCGATGGACGGCTCGAACCCGAGGACCTCCTCGACGCGCCTCACGCTGACGATGACCCTCGGGTAGTCCCGGATGAAGTCTGCTATCATGACGAAGGCGTTCAGGACCTGGAGCCCGTAAGACGAGAAGGCGATCATGTCCGAGAACAGGACCATCTGCTCGCCTGCTCCCGAAGCGGAGGAGATCAGGACAGCCCCTATCCAGTATATCGAGGCGGTGAGGAAGTTGGACACGACGGACGGGAGCATGAATAGTGGGAAGCGGACGTGGAACAGGCCCATGTAGTTGTCCAGCATATCGTTCGAGGCCTTCTCGAACTTCTGGCACTGGAACTCCTCCGCGTTGTAGGCGCGGACGACCTTGGACCCCAGGACGCTCTCCCTGGTCTCGCTGTTCAGGGAGTCCGTGAGCTTCTGCGCCCTGTCGAAGTACTTTATGCTGAGATAGGTGATGAGCGAGATGGCGGCGACGAGGAAGATGACGCATCCGGCCGTGGCGACGGTCCATTGCCATCCTCCTCCAGAAATCTTGGCGATGGCCCATACGGAGAGTATAGGCGCTTTGATGACCGTCTGGAGCGCAGTGCTGACGAAGACCTGGACTTCCTTTATGTCACCGGTAGTGCGCGTGATGAGGGAGGCGACGGTCAGGGTGGCGATGTCATCGGCGGACAGACCTTGGGACTTGGAGTAGATCTCGTGCCGGAGGGTGCGCCCGAACGACGCCGCGATGAACGCTATTATCGTCCCAGCCGAAAGCGAGGCGACGAGGCTGAGAAGGGCGCAGACTATCATCCCGACCCCGTCCCTAGATATGGCGTCCAGCGTAGTGCCTGTCTGCAGGGCGTAGGTCATGCTCTGCATGTACTCCGGGATCTTCAGGTCGAAGAATATCTGGGCCACTATGAGGGCGACCACCGGGATTATCAGGAGGCGGTCGCGCCTGCTCATGTATTTCGTTATCATCCGAACGCCGCCGTCTCATCAAATGTGTATTGGCATTATCAGCTTACTGCTATATGTATTATTATTTTTTTATAATCGTATGTTTAAAGTAATATTAGCATAGATTTAGTAATACTACACCGCGATGAACAAGAACGCCATCACCACCGCAGTTGTCGCGGTCGTAGCAATAGCCGCCGTGGCCGCGTTCCTTCTCCTCGGAAACGGGGACAAGAACTACAACGGCGGGAACGGAGACAAGCCCGTAATGGACGGGAAGTCCTCATGGTCGAAGTCACAGTGCCCGTATGCGGACACCAACGCCGACGAGAAGGTCGCATCTGACGACGTCTCCCTGGAGAAGAGGTTCCTCAACGGCGAGAGGACGTCCATGTCCTACAACAACTCATACCACGAGGCGATGAGGGCGGAGTACGACGCCATGGAGCTCGTGCGGATGGAGGACCTCGGGAACAAGAGGTTCAACGAGCTCTCGGCCGTCCATCACCAGAAGGTGGCCATCGTCAGGGGGATCGTCCAGAGGCCCCGCGTACTGTTGCTGGACGATCTAACCGCCAACCTCGACGTGAGGTACCAGGTCTACGTCACTGAGATCCTGAGGGCTCTGGCCGAGACCGAGGAGACGATCGTCGTAATGATCAGCCACGACCTGAACATCTCCGCCAAGTACGCCCACAGCATCATCATGATGGGAGAGCCCGGAAGATCTTCAAGGTGGGCCCTCCTGCCGAGGTGCTCAAGAAGGAGAACATCGAGAAGGTGCACAGGACCCGATGCGACGTCATCCGCTACGAGAGGTCCGGAGCGCGAATCGTAGTGCTCGGATGGCGATATCGGCAGCGACGGGAGGATGAACTGAACCTGAGGGCCGGGCGGAGGGACGATCGTGAAGCCCGGCCGATTTGCTTTCCAGGGAGCGTTCTCCAGCCGACAGGAATCTTATATTGACGCCCCCTGGCTCGCCTTCGAACGGTATTCCCGCATGACGACGTACAGCACCAGGAGCACCACGGACATCATGATCAGGTTCACCGCATCCAGAGACCAATAGATGGCCCCCATGGACGCTCTCGACGCGAACCAGAAGAACAGTATGAACATCAGCTCCCTGCCGAACATTATCGCCGTGGACATCACGGCTTTGCGCATCGCCTGCAGCATGGATGTGCCGAGCTTCATCACTCCGTTCAGTACCGGGACGACGGAGTATATGCGCAACGCAAAGGCCATCTCGTCGTGCAGCGGAGCCATGGCTTCGGAATAGGTGTACAGGGAGACGAGCTGGTCGGCGAACAGGAACAGCACCGCGCCGAAGGCTATGCCCGCTCCCAGGACGAGCTTCATGGAGTACCTCAACGACTCCGAGACCTTTTCCGGAGCTTTCTGGCCGAGCTGAGCCGAGACCACTGGGATCAGCGCGGACATGAGTGCCATGGAGGGGATCGTGGCCAGGTCCACGAAGCTGAACGAATTGACGTAGACCACCAGCCCCTCCGCTCCGCCGCAGGACGCCACGAGCCCCTGCTCGGGCGCGATGACCAGGCAGGAGAGGATGGATTCCAGCGCCACGGGGACGGTCATGACCGTCATGTCCCTGAGAAGCGCAGGCTCGAAGCGGAACCCTCTGACAGAAGGGGAGACGTACATGCTCCCGCGGGCGTAGAGCGACAGTCCGACGACGGTGGTTATCATGTAGGAGATGCACGTGGCCCACGCCGCCCCGGTTATTCCCATGTCCAGCCCGTATATCATCGCCGGGTCCAGAGCCATGTTGATGACCGAAGCGGACGCCGACACCACCATGGACTTCCTGGCCGCCCCTTCGGCGCGCATGAGGCCCACGACGAGGCCGTTGAACACCAGCGGGACCGAGCATAGGATGTACGGCAGGACGTAGTCCATGGCGAGCCCCTCGTTGTGCCCCGCTCCCGACATCGAGATTATCGGTCCTGACGCGAGCAGCATCGCCGGGATGGCCGCTACGGCCGCAACCAGGGCGACCGCCAGCGCCTGGGAGGCTGTCCTGTCGGCGGACCGCTTGTCGCCTGCGCCGATGTAACGGGCGATGGATGCGGAAGCCCCAACCCCTATGGCTATACCGAGGGACACTATGATGCGGAACGCCGGGGCGGATATCGATATCGCCGAGAGCGGGTCTGGGCCGAGCCCGGAGCACCATATCCCGTCTATGAACGACTGCAGCCTGGATATGAGGTACGTGACGAACAGCGGGACGGCCATATGCAGCATGGCCCTCTTCGGGTCGCTGAGAAGCGCCTCCACGTCTTCGCCTTTTCCGGTCATCCGTACTCGGCTGGCGTAATCGTGCATGCATCATAATTGTTTGCTGAACCTCCGAGAGCAAGAGGCGAGCAGGTCCTTCGACTCTTGCGGGCAGAGCGCCTGCTGGCGACAATCTCCTCGCACATCGCGTCCACAGCCCTCCGGAGAAGCGCGGCGTCGTACGGCTCGGGGAACAGGATCATCTCTCCGCCACCCTCGTATGGGAACGCGGAAGGGCAGTCCGCCAGGATCGTCGAGGAGGCCTTGGTGATCTTCAGCAGGAGCCTGTCGTCGTAGATCCCGCCGAACAGGATCCCGTCCTTGTACAGCAGGTACTCTCCCATCATCCTGCGCCAAGCTATCCCCGGAAGGGCTTCCCTCACGGATGCCAGCGCAGCGGCGTCTGACGGCATCTCGAGGCCTCCCGTAGAGCAGATCGTTCAGCGCCCGCTCGAGCCTGCGGTATCCAGGAGGGAAGTTCTCGGCTCCTTCCGCGCGTATGCCGCGTCCTCCGGCGGAAGCCTCCATCACGAACCTTGTGCCGTCATGGACGTCCGCAGGCCTCTCTCCCCTGAACCCGTCCCATCCGGCGAGGCCGCATTCGTTCAGCAGATCTGCGAACGCGGCGCGACCCATGCTGGCCTGGCGCATCAGGACGCGCTCCTCATGCGGGCAGCCAGACATGTCGTATAGCGATATCCGGACGGAATCGCCTTCGCCCTCGGCTTCGAAACGGATCGTCCTGCGCATCTCGTAGACGGTCAGCGTCATCCTCTCGAACGATTCCTTGCAGATGCTCTCCTGGGACATGGCCTCGTACGCGGGACGGGTTCCGGCGATATAAAAGCCTCCGTCGAGAAGCCCGAGGCGTCGCCTGCGCCCGCACACGGGGCAGTCCGGATCCCTCTGGAAATCTATCTGGACCGTCCTCCCGCAAGAGAAGTCGTAGGAGAAGAAGCGGCCCCTGGACTCGTCCTTGCGGCCCGCGACGAGCTTCAGGACCTCCGTGGACTCCATCGCGCCTATCGTCATCACCACGGAGCCAATCGATGCGGGCGCGGAGCTCGAGTCCGGCATGTCGCCCAGGATGCACCTCAGGCAGGGGGTCTCGCGCGGGACGACCGTGCACAGCTCGCCGTCGAACCCCGATATCCCTCCGTGGACCAGCGGCTTGCCCTTGGCGACAGCGTACTCGTTCAGGGCCATCCTGGACGACACCGAGTCGAGGCAGTCCACCATGACGTCGCACCCGTCGAACAGATGCCCGGAATCCGCGCCGAACCTGCCCGCGTGAGCCTCGACCTGCACGTCCGGGTTGATCCTGCGGACCCATTCCCCCAGGAGGTCGGCCTTAGGCCTCGGCTCCTCGCCGGACAGGACGTGCTCGCAGTAGGCGAACTGCCTGTTGAGGTTGGAGACGTCCGGCGAGTCCGGGTCCATCATCGTCAGCTTCCCGATCCCGGCGAGGGCGAGAGCGGTGGAGACGTAGGTCCCCAGCCCCCCGCACCCCACTATCCCCACGTTAGCGGAGCGTATCCTCCCCTGCTCTTCCTCGGTGAACTCTATCAGCTGCCTGTCGTACCTTCCCATGATAGCGCCCTCTGGTCTCGCCGGACGGGGTTCGGCACCGTGCTCCCGCTCCGACTCGTCTGGCAGGTCATCCTGGGTACATGTAGCTGGCGGCATCCGTCGGTTCAGGGCCCGGGCTTCGTGCCGACGTCCCTGACCATCTCCTCCTCGTATCCCGGAGCCGAGTCCTCGTCGGAGGCCTCCGAGTCGTCTTCGGGCCCCGCGCCGCCTGCAAAAGGTCTTCTCCTTGACATGCGGCGGTACAGCACCACCACTATCACCGCCGCCGCGGCCACTACATACAGGTGCTCCGCCAGCCCCAGCGGGTTCGGGACCACGGCGATGAGCAGGAGGTCTATCAGGACGACGGTGAGAAGCGTGGTCATCTCCAGATACTTCCTGTACTTGTCCCCTCTGCGGATGGGATCCTCCTCCCCGTCCATCTCCACGAGCCTGCGAGTATTCCTGACGATGACGTCCTCGACCTCCCTGATGCTCATGACGAGATAGCTGATGGGAGGGATGAGCACCACGAAGTTCAGCATCACCAGCGCGAAGTACCACAGGCGGAGGTCGCCGCCGAACGCGTCGGCCAGCATGGGCCCGGCGATCGGGACCGCGGCATAGAAGACGACTTCGATCACGAGTATGACCAGCGCGTCCGTGTAAGCGTCTGCCATCCCTTTGAGTATGGTCTTCTTGGACTTCTTCGTGGCCGTCCGGAACCCGATGTACATGGAGTCCCTGATGCTGTCAGCCGAGCGGATGGCTTTCCTGAGGAACCCCGGGCATCTGCCGGAGCATCCGTCCCATATCCGCTCGGAGAACCGCGTGAGCAGTGGCAGGGACACCATGGACAGCAGGGCGGCCCCGATGACTGAGGTGTAGAACCCCTCTCCGACGACCCCGTAGTCCAGGGCCTCTTTGGAGATGATGAACGCGAACTCCCCCATCGCCGTCAGGCTGACCGCGGAGATGAAGCCGTTGCGACCCGACTCCCCTCCGACCCAGTATCCCAGAAGCACCGTCGCGGTCTTGAGCACGGCGAACAAGGCGTAGAACATCAGCATCGTGGGGATGTTGCCGGAAAGCGTGGCGAGATGGACCTCCATCCCTACCGAGATGAAGAACATCGCCATGAACAGGCTCTTCATCGGCTCCACCGCCTCGCTGATCTCCTTGGTCTTCCTGCATCCGGACATGAGCATCCCCATGAGGAAGGCCCCTATGGCCATGGAAAGCCCGGCTATGCTCGCCAGCCAGGCCATGCCGAACGCGAGGCCGACGGAGAACACTATCACTATCTCCGGAGTGACGTTGTCGGAGACCCAGTTCACCATCCTGGGGATGATCTTGAGCCCGACCGCCAGGCTTGCGATCATGAACACCGCTATGGAGGCTATCAGCACCACCAGGTTGGTGACTTCCATGGTGGACCCGGCCAGGACGGGGGTCAGCATAGACAGCATGACCACCTGCCCGATGTCCTCCATGATGGTGATCAGCACCAGCATGTCGATCTGCTCCTTGGAGAGCTTCTCCTGGGACTTCAGGACCGCCATGACCACAGCCGTGCTCGACCCCGAGATGATCGCGCCCAGAGCGATGGACTGGACCGGATCGTATCCCATGAGCGTCCCGGCTGCGATCCCGCCGACGACCATCAGAGGCAGCTGCACCACCGCGACGGTTATGGCGAACACACCCTGCTTCCTGATCTTCCTTATGTTGACCTCCAGGCCTATGCAGAACATCAGGAGCACCAGGCCGAAGTCGGACAGCATCTCTATGGCGGCCGTGCCCGTCTCGCTGACCGTGAAAATATTCGCTATGACTATCCCGGCGACGAGATAACCGATGAGCGGAGGCAGCTTCGCCTTGTTGAAGACGATGGAGCATACTCCGGCTAGCAGAGTGAACAACGATATACTGGTCAGTAGAAGTGCTTCTTCCAAGCCCGATCCCCACGCCCGAATAACGAATTTTATTTAAATTGATTACTGAACTATCAAAAATCCGGGATCGGAACGGGCTGAGAGCCGTCCAACGGCCGGAACCTCGCCTTGCCGAGGCCGCTCACATGAAGCAGCCCAGCGCCAGGTTGAACGCGGCCCCGATCGCCACCGCCACGCACATAGTCGTGATAGACACGGCGACGGCCTCCTTCAGGCCCAGCTCCTTGCCCATCGCCGTCATGGTGGCGAGGCAGGGCATGTAGACCGACATAACTACCCCGAACACCACGAACTGCCTGGCGTCCATGAACAGCGTTATGTCGGCTATCCCCTGGGCGGCAGCGAGGATCACCAGCATTCCGTAGGACATCTCCTTCCTCAGTATGCCTGCTATGAAAGCGATGATCGTGACCGGCGGCAGCCCCAGGATCCCGGCGGTGAGCCACGACATCGGCTCCACCAGAGGCTCGAGGAGGTCGAACTGCATCAGGACCTCTATGACTATGCTCCCTAGCACCAGGAGGGGGACGGCCAGCTTGAAGAAGTCGCTGGTACGGTACCACATCTTAAGGAGGACGTTCTTGGCGCTCGGCACCTGCAGCTCGGGGAGCTCCATCGCCAGGTTGGACGGCTCGCGCTTGAGCCTCCTGTTCAGTATGGCCCCGGAAGCGAACCCGAGCGCCATGAGCACGGCGAAGATCACCAGCACCCAGACCGCCCCGGCGTACCTTCCGGTCACACCGGTTATGGTGGCCAGCTGCGCCGAGCACGGGACGGCCATGCATATTATCGTGCACAGTATCGTCCTCTCCCTCTTGGAGCGGACCGCCCGAGTGGCGAGGATGGCGGGAACGTTGCAGCCGAATCCGACCATTATGGGGATGAAGGCGTTGCCGTGCAGCCCCAGCCTGTGCATGGAGCGGTCGAGGAGTATCACCGCCCTCGGCAGATATCCTGAGTCCTCCAGAATGCCGAGGACTATGTAGAAGACCATGATGTAGGGCACGACGAGGCCCAGGATGGCGCCCAGGCTGCCGTCTATGCCGGCCATTATCGCCTCCCCCAGGTCGCCGCCGACCTCCCTTCCGAAGTCGACCAGGGCGGTCCCGACCAGCCCAGTGTAGAGGGAGTCGACGGCCTCTGCGATGAGGCCTCCCACGTATATCAGGCAGACGAATGTCGCCGCGAGCACGCATACGAGTATGGGTATCCCCGTGGACGGGGTGATGGTCATCTCGGAGATCCTGTCCTTCCGGGACGCTTCGCCTACGATGGGCTCGACGGCGGACATCGCCAACACATGGGCGTCCCCGTACCTGTCGCGGGCGATGTGGACGTCCAGCATGTCCCCGTGGGTGTCCTTGAACTCGGCGGAAACCTTGCGCACGTACGCCTCGACCTCGGGGGACTCCTTCTCCACGAACATGTCGAGGCCCTCGAGCATCTTGACCGCGGAGCCCCACGTGACGGCGGCGTCCATGCCCATCATCGTCTGGATGTAGCCCATGATGTGGCCGTCGTACCTTGTCCTGTATCCGGAGACGGCGGCCTCTCCGGAGGATATGCGCTTCAGGAGGCCGTCCACGCCCTCTCCCGTCTTCGAAGACACGGGAACCACCGGGATCCCCAGGACGTCGGACAGCTTGTCCGCGCTGATCCTGAACCTCCTGCCCGCCAGGTCCATCTTGTTCAGGGCCAGGATCATGGGGACCTCCAGCTCGATCACCTCCATGGCGAGCACCAGGCTGGACTCCAGGTTCGTCGAGTCCGCGACCACCACTATGGCGTCGTTCGTCCTGTCGCGGAGCATGTCTATCACGATGCTCTCGTCCCCGGATCCCGAGGAGAGGCTGTATGTCCCGGGGAGGTCGTGCACGTGGACCGTCGTGTCCCCGACGATGACGGTAGACTCCTCGAACTCCACCGTCGTGCCGGGATAGTTGGACGATATCACCCCGACGCCCGTGAGCCTGGTGAAAAGGCTGGACTTGCCGACGTTGGGCTGTCCGATGAGAGCCACCTGGATGCTCTTCAAGGCATCGGCTCCTTCTGACGAACACGGCCGAGGCCATCTCGGCGTCGAGCGCGATTGTCGCATACCCTATCCTGACGACGCGCGCGCCCTTGCTGGACACTGCAGAGGCCAGCTGCAGGGGCCTGCTGGGCACGAAGCCCATTGACAGCAGGCGCCTGATGACGGAGTCGTCGTCGGACGTGAGGCGCACTATGGTGCCGCCCTCCCCCACGTCCATGTCCTTCAAGGACACGACGGGAGAGCCCCGGTCGTCGCATCCGCCCCCGCACGAGTCGCAGGCGCCTTCGGACCTCCCCGTGCACAGGACGCTTATGGTGGAGTCGGCATCGTGCCCTGCAGGACGTTCCGCCGCGCTCCCGCCCTCCCCTCTGGAGACGCGCCACTTCACCACGGCAGTCCCCCCTGGATGGCCCGGCCCTTGCGAAGACGTCCCTCTAGGGCGCGGCATGGCCTGTTGAAAGTACGCTGGAGAGCTGCATGAAAAAACGGCGAGACGCATGTTTCGCTGTAGACGGAGGGACTCATACGCAAGGTGGCTGAGATTATCGTCATATTTATGGTTTGCCTAACAATGTTTAACTCTGGCTAATCGGAAGAACATGCCGGCGAGATAGGAGCGCTCGCGCTGCCATGCGGCCCCATGAGCCGATCCCGGAGGAGGACTGCCCTGACATTAGCCTTCGCTGATTCACCAGCGAAAGAATCCTCTCGGCCTCCGAATCTATCAAGGAGGGGTCGTAGGTGAGGGAGATGGAGCCCGTGGGGCATCCCTCGACGCACCGCCCGCAGCCGCGGCACTTGTCAGCGTCCAGGACGCACTTCCCGTTCACGATGGATATGGCGCGCACGAAGCACCCCTCCATGCAGATGCCGCAGCCGATGCATCCTTCCGTGTCGACGGACACCTCCGTCCCGGCCATGCGCTTGTACGTGTCGGAGATGTCGCGGTCTATGTCCCTGACCATGTTCCAGAGGCAGCAGCAGGGGCAGCAGTTGCAGATGGTCATCAGGTTCCTGTGGTCGCCGGTGTGCAGCCAGATGCTGTCCAGCTTGTTCCTGCCGATGATGTGGACCAGCCCCAGGCGGTCGCACTCGTCGATGTAGGCGCACGCCTCCTCCGGGGAGACGAACCTCCCGTACTCGGGGGGTATGCGCTCGGTGCCCTTCCCGATGAAGACGCAGCCCTTGGATTCCGGATAGTCCTTGCAGCCGTTGGACCTCCTGCAGATGCAGAAGTCCATGACGAAGATCCTCTCCGAGCGGAGGAGGACCTTCTTCACCAGGTCCGTGGGGGCCACGTTCCTGTCCCCCGGGTCATCGACCCCTATATCGACCTCGACTCTGCGGCGCGCGGTGCCCGCCTTGGGGATGACCGCCATGTCATCCCCTTCGAATGCTATGCGCCTCACCGCCTTGCCCATCCTGGGATGCCTGCGGGTCATGGACGCCAGACGGTAGCGGGAGTTGAAGCTTAGCCCGACCAGTCCGACGCTGATCCGAGGGATTATGTTCATCGAGAGGACAACGGAGACTGGACTTATAACCGGTTCGTCTGGTTCTCCAAGAAACGGCTCGTGACGAAAGCCGCGATGAAAGGCCCCCTTCCAGCTGGAAGAGAACTCGGGAACTCAGCCGTCCGGATCTGCGATCGCCACCCCTCCCCACGCCGCCAGACAAGGGCGCCTCTATAGCAACCTTTATACCTGCAAAGCAGGCTCCTCTTTCGATTCGCTATGGGATTCTTCGGAAAAGTGAAAGACGGCCTGAAAAAAGCATCGGACAACGCCAAGCAAGAGGAGGACCTCGACGAAGGGGTCAGCATCGACGGGGTCGTTACCGTGATATCGGAGCTGAACAAGAGGCGCAAAGCGAGCAAGTGATCCACGCACGGAACGTCGCTGGCGAGAGCCGAAAGTCGTTCATGTCAGCCTGCTGGGAAGGCCAGGCTGCTGGATCAATTCCCGGATGCCAGCAATACCTTAATAACCTGGCTGTCTGCATAGCACTCAGTGATCTACATGAACAACAAGATCATTCTGGTCGTCGCCGTTGTGGCCATCGCGGCCGTTGCCGTGGCAGCGCTCGCGCTCACCCAGAACACCAGCAACAACGCCGACAAGGAATACGTTACGTACTACGGGAACGGAGGCTCCCTCGGGGAAACCGACAGCTTCAAGTCTCTCGAGACTACCGCCAAGGAATGCGACTTCAAGAACGGCTCCAAGGCGTTCCTGTCGTGGAACACGAAATCGGACGGCACCGGCAAGAAGTACATGGCCGGCGACTACGTCGCGTTGGGCACCAAGCTCTACGCCCAGTGGTCCCAGAACTCGCTGACCGTGGAGAACCCCTCCTTCATCCTGTCGCCGCTGATGGGCCTGAAGCTGTACTACACGGACGACTCCCATACGATGGAGGCGGCCGACCTCGTAATCCCGCTGAAGTCCAGCGGCACCATAAAGCTCTTCCTCGGAAAATGGGGCGAAGTGGAATGGGATGCCGAGAAGTCCATGTTCTCCGGGAAGACCACCACCGGGATGAACACCACGCAGAAGGTGTCCGTCACCGGAGGGAGCGCGACGTTCTCTGTCGAGGACGGATACGGGGTGATCGCGATATCCTATACGGGAAGCGTCACCGTCGACTTCTCCAACTTGTGACAACCTTTTCCTGGCGGGATCCGGCGGGCGCTCCGCCCGTCCTGCCCTCTTCTTCTACAATACCGATTCAGGGAAGGGCGCCCCCTTCGCCGATCGCCCCTCGAACATGCCCCATCTGTCGGAACAGCTTCTTGAGCCTGCCCAGGACCCCGCCGCCTTCTTCCTTCGGCATGTCGGACAGCACGGTCACCTTCGTATTCGGATAGAACGCGCTGTTGTGGATCCTGGTCTGCGGGTACACGTAGGCGTTGTTTAGGAAGTTGCAGCGGAATGCCCATACCCCTACCGAGACGACGGACATGGGGATGCGCACGTTCTTGAGACCCGCGCGATAGAACGCCCTCGTGCAGATCGCCCTCGTTGTGCCGGGAATCTGCACCTCCTTCAAAGACAAGCATTCCTCGAAGGCGCTGGCCCCGATGCTGACCAGCGACCTCCCCAGGTTTATCTGGTTCAGCCGGATGCAGTAATAGAAGGCCATATCACCGATGAATGTCGTGTCCGGCGATAGCTCCACGCTGCGGAGCTCGCTGCAGTCCCTGAACGTCTCGTTCATCACCAGCCTCACAGAGGGCGGTATCGAGATGCTCCTGAGCTTATCGCATCCGAGGAAGGCTTCCTTGCCCAGATGCTTGAGGCCGGCGGGGAGGCGCACGCTTTCGAATCTGGAGCCACGAAAAGCCCCGTTCTCTATGTATTCGACGCTGTCCGGAAGCACCTAATGCCTCTCGGAATAGCGGAAGGCATCTTCCCCTATGCTGACTACCTTTCCCCTGAACAGAAGCGAACTGATGAATCCCGAAGCGAAGGCTCTCCTGGGGATGCGGGTTATCTTGGAAGGCACCTCAAGATGCTGCGTCTTGCAGTTCATGAACGCCTCCTCCCCGAGACGTTCCAAGGACTCGGGAAGGTCTATGGAGCCTATCTCCGCGTCCTAGAACGCCCCCAGCCCTATGGTCTTGAGCCCCTTCGGCAGGATCATCTTGCCGATCTTGGCTCTGCAGAACGCATAGTCGGCTATGGTCTCGACCGTGTCCGGGACGCAGTAGACGCCCTCTTCCATGAGCTGCGGATACTTGATGAGCGTCTTCCTGCCCTTGTCGAACAGAACGCCTCTCAGAGAGCAGTAATGCTCGTTGCCGCTCCCCACCTCTATCTTGCGAAGGTCGTTCAGGACGAGCGCATGCGCGTCAATGAACCTCACCGAATCTGGTATCCTGATCTCGCAGAGCTCTTTTACTCCGAAGAACGCCCTGAACCCTATGTGCTCGAGCCCCTCCGGAAGGACGATGCTGTGGATCTCGGCCCCCTCGAAGGCGCGGTCCTCGATGGCCTTCACCCCGCCAGGAAGGGACAGATTCCAGAACTTGAACCCCGAGAACCACCTTTCTGGTACCACGGTGACCCTCTCCGGGATCGCCATGGGCTTGCGCGCATCGTATGAGTTCTTCAGCGCCCATATCGACCGGTCCCTTTCGCCCGGAGCAGACGCGGGAGGCGCCGAGGAATGGACTGCCTAGCTGTGGTCGCTCACACGGAAAGGGCACCATTTCTTCGGAGGCCTCTCTGGCAAGAAGCCCTCCTCCTTGAGCCTCTCGACGAGCATCGCCGTATGCTCCTCCGTGACCCCCCTCTTGGATATCCAGCCCGGAAGATTGCTGGCAATCCCCTCAGGGTCCCATCCGTCCACAACCTCGGAGCGCAGAATCATCTCGATGCAGTCCATGTCGACCTGCGAGAACCCGAGCTCCTTCATGCGCTCCAGCACGGCATCCGCATCGCTTTCGAACAGCCTGGCGGAAGGGCCTCTCTTGTCCTCCCCGGGGCGTTCGGCCACAGGCTTCTTCCTGTCTCCCAGCGGCGTCTGGTCCATGCGACGTAATCGTCGGCCGGATATTTAGTTCGATGACGTAATACATCCAGTTCTGTGCAGTGCATGCCTATGTCGCACTCCATTGAAGGAGCACTCGGCCGCCGACATTTCTGTCTGACGCGCCTCCGACGCTTCCGGACCTATGATGAACCTTTCAGATATCTTGGTAGGAGGGCCCTTTCGGTACAGAACCCGGCCTCGGGATGCGACCAGCCGATGCCGGGCTTTCGCATGATGGATCGTCGCTCTCGCCTCGCAAAGATGGAGAGGTTTTTCCAGCAACCTTTAACACTTAAGTCTTATATTACCAATACATCCAATTTAACATACAAATTATTATTACTCATTAAATAAATTGATTTATGGATTAAACATCCATAAGGTGCTTAAGTTGAACAGTAAGACAGCAATAGCTATAGTGGCTGTAATCGCAGTGGCGATCGTCGCCATCGCGGCCACGCTCATACTGACCTCCAACAACGGGAGCGACAACAAGCCGAGCGGGAGCGACTACAGCGACTTCAACGTCCAGACCACCAGGAACCTGGTGTTCGGCAACGCCAACAACGACAACTACCTGGACCAGAAGGACGTGGACTACATACAGTCCATCGTGGACAAGAAGACGACGTGGGACAACGTCAAGTACCCGCTGGCCGACACGGACGCGAACGGGGTCGTGGACTCCAAGGACGTCGCTCTGCTCAAGAAGTTCCTGAACGGGGAGAAGGCCACCATGCACTACATGAACTGGTACAAGGACAAGGCCAGCATCAACTACCCCGTCAAAGGCCCCGTCTCCGTCGACTACACGACGGCGTACGACATGTTCGTCATCCTCGGCGCCTTCGACCAGGTCGTCGGGACCAGGGACGCCGACAACCTCATCGCCAACTACAACGAGACCCTCTACCCCAAGGCCAGGAGCCAGATCCACAGCATCAGGAACGACGCGGGCAACATGGACCCCGAGAAGATGTTCGCCCTCGGGACCAAGCTCGTCGTCGGCGATCCCTACGACGCGACCGACGAGGTCGAAAAGGCCATGAAGGCCATGGATCCCGAGGTCAACGTCCTCAAGCTCCCCGTGAACAGGGTCATGAACGGAATAGACTACACCCACACCATAATCACGCTCGGGGTCATGATGAACAGGCAGGCCAACACCGCGAAGTACATCGACTTCGTGGAAAGCATCGAGTCCGAGATCAAGTCCAGCATAACCGACTCCGGAGCCGCGACCAAGACGATGCTACTGTGCTACAACCCGTCCAGCCCCAACTCGATCAGCCTGGACTGCCTGAGCACGTTCGTCATGCAGTACACCGATGTTACCAATGCGCTCAGGCTCCCCTTCGAGATGCCCGTGGAGCGCGTCGCGAGGGAGATGGGAGGCATGTACACCAACCTCGAGATGGCGAAGATCATGGAGATCAACCCCGAGGTCATCATCATAGACACCTACAACCTCGCCGGTGCAGACATCAGCGCCAGCGAGTACTAGAGCATCGTCAGGGAGAAGGTCGAGTACTTCAAGGAGACCAACGCCTACAAGAACAACAAGATCGTGACCATCGCCTTCGAGGTCATCGGCGGCACCGCAGGCATATCCTGCCTCCCGCTCATCGGTTCTTTCGTGTGGGGCGAGAAGGTCTTCGACAAGGCCCAGGCCTGGGACTACATCAACAACTATTACCGCAGCTTCACCAACATGGGGAAGAACGTCGACATGACCAAGATCAGGGGATACGCTCCCGAGCTGTGGGGAGCCACCGTCTGATCGGAAATCAGGAGGGCGCTGCCGACCGGATCCGGACGCCCTCCGACCTTCGGAGGTCTAGATGAGATACTACGATGACACCGAGCAGGATCCGCTCCTCGGGAACCTTGTCAAGGACTCCATCAAGAGCTGGGTCAAGGGGACCTCCGCAGAGGACGTCGGCTTCGGCAGAACCGTGAAGGAATACCGCAGGATTATAAGGTTCAGGTACGTCTTCATCGCCGTCTGCATAGTGGTCATATTCGCCATCGCCGGCTACTCGGTCACCCTCGGGCCGTACGGCATATCCCTGAAGGAGGCGTACGAGATAATCTGGTCGCACCTGACCTTCGGGCATTATTCCGACACGGCCAAGGATTACATCGTATGGCAGACCAGGATACCCCGCGTCGCCTTCGCCGTGTTCGGAGGGGCGGCGCTGTCAGTTGCCGGAGCGGTGATGCAGAGCATCCTGAAGAACCCCCTCGCCGACTCGTACACGACCGGAGTGTCTTCCGGAGCCGGCTTCGGAGCCACGCTGGCGATGTCCACCGGGATGGTCGTGGGGAGCATGACGGGAGTGGTCTCGTTCGCTTTCGTCTTCTCCATAATACCGACCGCGGTGATAATCGCCATATCCAAGCTGTCCAACGCATCGCCCACCACGATGATCATGGCCGGGATAGGCGTGATGTACGTGTTCAGCGCAGGCACCACGGTGCTGATGCTGTGGTCGGACCCCCAGGCCATGTCGGCGATATACGCCTGGCAGGTCGGGTCGCTGTCCAACTACAACGTAGTCTTCGACAACATACCGATTATACTCGTCGTATCTGTAGTGGGAACCGTGTTCATGTGCCTTATGGCCGGGAGGATCAACGTGCTGGCCACCGGGGACGAGAGCGCGAAGGCCCTGGGCATAGACGCGGACAAGCTTCGCATCATCCTCCTGCTCGTGACCGGCCTGCTCGCGGCGGCGATAGTGAGCTTCGTGGGGATAGTCGGGTTCGTGGGGCTGGTGAGCCCGCACATAGTGCGCATATTCATCGGAGCCGACAACAGGTACCTGATCCCGGCGTCGGCCATCTTCGGCGGGATGCTGATGCTCGTCGCCGACCAGATAGGGAGGGTCGCGCTGTCCACGCCGCTTCCCGTCGGAGTGGTCATGGCGTTCATCGGAGGACCGATCTTCCTCTGGCTGATCCTCAGGAGAGGGAAGAACGTGTGGTGATCCGATGACGGTTATCGAGCTCAAGGAAGTCACGTTCGGCTATTCCGAGAAGAGGCCGGTCCTCAGGGACATAAACCTGAGGATAGACGAGCCAGGGTTCTACTGCATAGTCGGGCCCAACGGAGTCGGGAAGTCCACCATTGTGAAGTGCCTTAACAAGATCCTCCTGCCGCAGAAGGGGACCATATCCATAGACGGGGAGGACATCAGCGGGATGGACTACAGGAGCCTGTCCAAGAAGATAGGGTACGTGCCCGTCTTCTCACAGGACGCGTTCTCCATGAGCGTGGTGGACACCATCATGGTCGGGCGCTTCAACCATTCCAAGACCCATAGCCTGGAGGAGAACCTGATGAAGGTCTACGACGCCATGAAGCTCCTTCACATCGAGGGGCTGGCGTACAAGAAATTCAACGAGCTCTCCGCTGGACAGCACCAGAAGGTCGCCATCGCCAGAGGCCTGGTGCAGGAGACCCCGGTGCTGATCCTGGACGAGCCCACGGCCAATCTGGACGTGAAGTACCAGGTGTACGTCATGGAGATGCTGAGGGCCATATCGGAGGAGTGCGGCACCATAGTGCTCACCATCAGCCACGACCTCAACATCACCGCCAAGTACGCCCACAAGGTGATAATGCTCTCCAAGCCGGGGATCATACGCGCCGTCGGCACGCCCGAGGAGATCTTCACCGACGAGAACATAAAGGCCGTCTACGGCGTAGACTGCTGGGTGGAGAAGTCCTCCAAAGGGGTGTCCGACGAAGGGCAGGACGCGGGGATAAGCATACCCCACATAACCCTCGGCGAGGCTCTGTCCGTGGACGAGGACGAATGAAAACCGATTCGGGACGTTCCAGGCTGGGAGCGCCCCGTTCTTTTATAAACCCTCGATTTCCTCCGGGCGTCTAGCTACCATCGTCGAGACTCGCCGAGACGCTGATCGACCTTGCTTGACTCGAAGAGCATCTCTGGAGCATAGCCGTTCTGGATGGCATCGAACTGCTCGCGGAAGCATCTCGTTAGCAGACCGCAGATCGCGTCGCTCATTTGGAGTGATGGCCATCCTCCGACTCATGAGAGGCCTTTCAGTCTGTCACTCTCGTTCACGAGCCTCATCCACATCTGCACAACCGCTTCGGCCTCCGTTATGCTCTACTCGTGGTCAAGAAAGAATGCGCCCAAGCAGGCTTCCATCGCTGTGGCGACATACTTTTGTTTCCTGTCGGTTTTGCTTTTTCCAGAAGGGTTCCAAGAGTAGTCTATTCTCTTTTCATCATCCTCATGATACTTTAATATCTTCAGGATGTCGTAATGTTTAGCAATGACGGTGACTAGTGTTTTATCAGATTCGTATCTTTGACGTTCTTTGGAAATCATTTTTGTATCCTGGGAATACAGAATCAAAGATGCTGCCAAACGCAAAACAGCATCTCCCACAGTAGCAAGTTTAGAGTTGTCCTCCAGATGATGCTGATTCGTATACCTGCGATAAGAGCTGTCGGTAAGAGCCAGCGTCAGCTATTTCGAATCGGACTGGAGGTATTTCAAAAAAGGATCATATTCGGGAGCGTCTTCCATAGATCTCTAAACTACAGAAGAGAATTAATTTCATTCTGTGACGAATTGAACAGATGCGTGATGTGTCAGCGACTTTCTTCTGGATGGATTCAAGAAGTCGATCGCTGTCGGACTTTGAAAGAGGGTTATGCGAACCAAAGGCGCCGATGCTCCGTCTCGCCGTGTTTATTACCGCGAATCAGGATTCCGTCTCATGGAATTAATCGACAGCCGTGTGTCGTCCGGCGTCAACGCCTTCGCATGGGATTTCTTCGACGCCGCCGGAGAAGAGAACATGGTGTTCTCGCCGTTCGGCATCTATTCGGCCCTGGCCATACTGGCCAACGGCGCCGAGCCCGGATCCGCGGCCGAGGAGGAGCTCAGGCGCTTCCTCCGCTTCGATAGCTAGCGCTCGCTGAACAAGCTCGTCAGAAGCATAGCGGACGGATCGTTCGGAGGCGCCGAGTTCAAGTCGCGCTGCCTTCTCCTGCTGGACTCCGGGCACGTCAAGGAGCACAAGGTGCATGAAGGGTTCGAGAGGGCCGTGGACGAGTTCTACGGAGGAGGGGTGTCAGAGGCGGACTTCCCCCATCGTCTGGAGGATGTCAAGAGGCTGGTGAAGGAATGGGTGAGGGAACAGACCGACGGTATGATTCCGGACTATGAGTCCGCGGCCACGGAGGACGCGGTCGCCGACATCCTGAACGTCGTGTGCTTCAAGGGAAGCTGGACGTCCCCGTTCGACCCCTCGGACACGGAGATCGAGGACTTCCGCAACGCCGACGGCACCGTGTCGGAAGCGGAGATGATGAGCGGGACCTTCAGCGAGCCCATGTACTACGATGACGGGAAGCATAGGGGCCTGGCGCTGACCTACGGGGACGCGAGCTCGGACCTGCGCTTGAACCTCGTCCTCCCCTCCGACCCGGGCTGTCTTGACGTCCTGGGGTCCTGGAGGTCCGAGACCGCCGAGTACCGCGAGAGGTTCCTGCGCTCGATCGCGATAACGCCCGATTTCGTGGAGGAGGCAGTCGTTCTTCTCCCTCGGATAGACCTGTCGGCGACATTCGACCTCGCGGACGCGGCCAGGCGCATGGGCATGACCTCGACGTTCGGAGAGCCGAGCTTCTCGCGCATCCTGGACGGGTTCCCGCTCATGGTCCAGGGCGGCAAGCACCAGGCCCGGATGCTTATCGACGAGGAGGGGACCGAGGCCGCAGCGGTCACAGAGTTGGTCTTGATAGAAGGCTGCCCGATGGATTACAAGCCTCCCATGCGTTTCATCTGCGACAGGCCGTTCGTATTCGTCCTGTCCAGCAACGGGGAGGCGCTGTTCGTGGGGTACGTCGGCAACGCCGAGGAGCTGTCTCCGGCTAAGAAAGGCGCATGACGAGGAGTCGCGGGCGGCCTTTTTCAGACCGGCTCTCGCCTCGCCCCTGATGTCAGGTAGACCCTGCCATCGTCGGTATGCATGACCCTCTCTGACGGCTTCCCGCGACGGCCCTTGGATTCTGGGATTCTGCGGAACCCTATGTCCTCAGGACGCACTGCGGTATCGGGATCGAAGGCGCCAGCAGACCTGAGAGCGTCCTCCGCCAGCGCTCCCTCGAGGACGGAGATGTCCGTTTCCGGTCCGAAGCTGACCGCGAGAGCCAGCAGCCTCATTATCCGGCCAGCGTCGTATTCGTTGCCGGATATCGACGTGGTCGTCCCTCCGAAACAGGCGACGCGGCGGATCTCCCTCTCGTCGAAGGCGTTGCGGACGGCAGCGCAGACGGCGTCCCCCTCCGACAGGATGGTGGTCGGGTCGTAGGGATGCGAGCCTATCGTCTAGTCCATGGAGCCGTCCATGAGGTGCAGCCTCCCGTCGATGTCCTCGAGGAACAGGTCGCCTTCCACGTGAAGGACGATGGCGTCCCCCGGCTTCCTCGCGCTGTCCTCCTGCATCGCCGGCATGATTCCTCTTGTTCCGATATAATGCCTGCGAGGGGCCCCGCCACCTTCTCATCAGAAATCCGGGCAGGACGACCCCTTTATCTATCAGGAACCGGTTATAATCGTATCCGGCGATGCCGGCGGTGTTCAACATGTATTCGGAAGGGAAAATCTGGATCGCCAAAGGCGACGAGAGGGTGTACCTGCTTCCCCGCATGGCCAACAGGCATGGCCTGATAACCGGCGCCAGCGGAACCGGGAAGACCGTCACCATGAGGGTTCTGGCCGAGTCGTTCAGCGACGCGGGAGTGCCCGTGTTCTTCAGCGATATGAAAGGGGACGTCGGCGGGGTCTGCAAGGCCGGAGAGGACACGGAGAAGATGCGCGGCCGCGCGGAGAAGCTAGGGGCCGACGGATTCGAGTTCAGAGGGTTCCCGACCGTGTTCTGGGACGTCTACGGGGACTGCGGACATCCGGTCAGGACCACCGTGTCCTCCATGGGCGCTTCGCTTCTTGCCCGCCTCATGGACCTGACCGGCGTCCAGAGCGACGTTCTGGCCATGGTCTTCAGGATCTGCAAGGACAAGGGCTGGGACCTGATAGACTCCAAAGACCTCGTCTCGGTGCTGCAGCACATCGCCAAGAACCGCAACGACTACATCGCGGAATACGGGAACATGTCCTCCCAGACCCTCGGCGCCATCCAGAGGTCGGTCCGCACGCTCGAGGACGAGGGCGGGAACTTCTTCTTCGGGGAGCCGGCGCTAGACATCTTCGACTGGATAAGAGTGGACGAGAGCGGCAAGGGCGTCCTCAACGTCCTCAACTCCCAGAAGCTCTCGAGAAGCCCGAAGCTCTACAGCACTTTCATGATGTGGCTGATCCAGGAGCTCTTCGAGAGGCTCCCCGAGGCCGGAGACCCCGAGAAGCCGAAGCTTGTGTTCTTCTTCGACGAGGCCCATATGCTGTTCTCCGACGCCCCCAAGCCGGTAGTCCAGAACATAGAGCAGATGGTCAAGCTCATCAGGTCCAAGGGCGTGGGGATCTATTTCATCTCCCAGAGCCCCTCGGACATCCCGGACAGCGTCCTCGCCCAGCTGAGCAACCGCGTCCAGCACGCCCTCCGCGCGTACACCCCGTCCGAGCAGAAGTCGGTGAAGGCCGCCGCGTCGTCGTTCCGCGCCAACGAGAAGTTCAAGACGGAGGCCGCGATAACCGAGCTGGGGGTCGGCGAGGCGCTGGTGTCCTGCCTGGACGAGAAGGGGATCCCCACGGTTGTCGAGAGGGCCTTCGTCCTTCCGCCGCAGAGCTGCCTGAGCCCCCTGACCCAGGCGGAGTACGAGGGGATCATAAAGGCCTCCCGCTTCGAGTCCAAGTACAGGGACCGCGTCGAGAGGCAGTCGGCCTACGAGACGATGCAGAGCCTGGAGGAGCAGAGGCAGAAGGAGGAGGCGAAGGCAGCCGGTTCCAAAGCAGCCGCCAAGCCCTCGGGAGGCACGGCGTCCGCCAAGAGCAGGTCCACGAAGAGCCCCGCCACCAAGGTCGCGGAGAAGGCCATCAACAGGGCGGCAGCAACCGCCGGAAGGGAGATCGGCAAGGGGATATTCAAGAGCCTGTTCAAGAAGTGACGGCGCCTTCGAGACGTTCAAAGACGACATCTCGAGATCTTCTCTTTCCGGGTGCCGATGCGGCTCTTCACTGCGTCTTGCCCAGAGTCCTTCGGCTCCTCGGCGCTACTCCCTGAGAACCTCGGCTCTTCGGAGAAGAAACCCGCGAGGCTCGGCTGGCCTGCAGAAAACCCGGCTCACAGTAAGTCCTCGCTGGAGCAGCAAGGATGCTGTGGCAGCCTTGTTAAGACTATAGTGGTATGGCCTTATGTGGATGCACTATAGTCCTATCCGACGTAACATTCTGAGGAGTAGTTAAGTCGCCGATTTCTATTGATATTATCACGAATGTTTACGTGATTTTTTCAATTGAATCTCAAGGTTCCTTCGTCCAGAAGATAGTCGATGACGGACATCACCCTGATTCCGTCTTCCGTAACGTGCTCCGGGACGTCATAATCCAAGAGAAGGATCTTTGCGAAACCGTCCTTGATAGCCTTCAGCGGCCTGGTCTCGTGTTCCATCTTCCCAGGATCATCCATACCCATGGCCACTTGGATGTACACCTCTCGAAAGACCTGTTGACTACGAGCTCGTCCCCGATGACGACGAGCGTTTCAAAGACGTCCCCGAGGAGCATCGCATCAAAGCCCTCGCGTGCTACGACTCGAAGAAATCGGCGAAGGACCCTGGGATACTGAGCTCGGCTCTCGACGGCATCGAGCAGAAGCTCCGGAAGATGGACTCCCATGCGGCTGTGAACGGGCTGAAGAAGGTCGCAGAAGGGCATTCCAAGTACTTCGAGCTGATGGTCGTCGAAGGCGATCTGGAGATCAGGGGCAGGAACAACGCGATGTCGTTAGCCTCGAACAGGTAAGGCAAGTTCGTCATGCTGTCAGAGGAATCGGATCGTGGGAGGACGTGATGGCCTGCTACGACTGCAGGGCCTATGTCGAGCAGGCGTTCGACGCATTGAATAACGAGCTGGACAGAAGGAGGTAGGGGCGAAAGACCCCGAGACGACCAGGGGCCATCTCGTGATAAAATTCGTGTCCCCCATACTGTGGTGCGCCATGGCTCGGGCTCAGGGGCAGAAGAAGCCGAGCCCGTAAGGTCGGTGATCCGATTGCTGGACAACATCCTGGCCGTAGGCTCCAAGGACAGATGGCGCGTGCTGGAAATCACGAGGAGGAACCGTGCGGCCATAGGCTCCTTCGGCATCCCTATTCCAGACAAGTTCATCGAGGCGAGAGACGGGGCGTACATCCCCGAGTCCGTCCTTGAAGAGGTCAGATCCGACCTTGAATGACTCTCTGAGCCGTGCGGAATAGGCGATTGCATACTTACAGAGGGTTGCGGATTTCGGCTCCTATGTTTTCTCCCTTTTCGTTCGGTTTGGCCTTGCTCCAATTATATTAACTCTGTCTACATTGCGGAGATTGGAGATTCTATTGATTGAGACTGAGAGGCTGATTCTAAGGACGTTCGTTTTAGACGATGCGGAGGACGTCTTCGAATACCTGAGAGAGTCGCTGGTGAACTGTTTCGCAGACATGAGGCTGGACTCGCTGGATGCGGCGCGTTCCCTGGTCGAGAGACGGAGCAGGGATCCGGAGTACTGCCTCGCTATAGTCCTGAAGGATGGCGGCAAGGTCATTGGCGAGATCGGGGCCCATCCGGATCCATGCGAACATGGCGAGGGCAACGGGGCCTCTGACACGTTCAGCCCCTGCTGGATGCTCACGAAGAGATACCACGGCAAGGGTTACGCCTACGAGGCCGCGCACGCGTTCTTCGACTACCTGTTCATACAGAAGGGTGCGAGAAGGATCTACGCCTACACTGAGGTCGACAATCTGAGCAGCCAGAGGCTGTGCAGGAGGCTCGGCATGAGGCAGGAGGGGCTGTTCAATGAGTTCATATCCTTCGTAAATGACGAGAACGGTAACCCAGTGTACGAGGACACGATGGAATGGGCGATACTGAAGAGAGAGTGGATAGGAGACCGGCCGTCGTGACCCCGAATCCTCATCTGATTCTTCGGCCTAGTTCGATTGTCTCATCTGTGTACGATTCTTGAGGGGAGCCCTTACACTATTCCAACACAGCCCTGTTCTGGCCGTCTGATTGGATCATAGGTCTTCTATCAATGTACGTCTACAACGCGGTCTCGCAGGTCAAGCCAACTGGCTATCAGGTAGCCTTGCTTCGTGGGCTTTATGTCCTTCTGCCTACTATCTTCCGAATTCTCCGTCCTCTGGACCAGCCCCTCCTTCTCCAGGATGCCAATGTGATGCGAGGCGTTCTGCTTTGTCATCCTGAGCTTGAAAGCGTTGGCGCTACATGTCGTAGACCCGCCGTCCTCTCCAGAATCGGGGCTCATGACCTCAGTTGAGGAAACTCGCGTACAAGGTCCGTGCAGATCGACGGTTTGGAATTGGAAGCCCTCGTCGGCTCCTCCGAGAACACCAGTCCGATGATGATGACGTAGACGATGCTGGAGCTGATCTCAACCGCCTGGCTATCGCGCTAACGGAACACCTCTCGAAGACCATAGCCTTGACTATCGATGCCAACCTCGTAGGGTAGACTGGAAGAGGTTCGGCTACAACTAATTGACGCAATACGCTAAGATGAAAACAATAGGGGAAAGAATGATCGGGAGATTCGAGTGAAAGTACACTCGCGTCGCATCTTCTTGAATCCCCTCAGCATCCACTCCCCGATCGACTTGGAGCCGTACTTCAGCGTCCCTTTCATCTTCCGGCTGCTGCTGTGGGCGGTGGCCTTGCCAGCCATTATGGCGTCCACCACGTCCTGCCAGGTCCTGACGTCGTCCGGTATCTCCACGTACCCCTCGCCTATGTGCCTGGGCGTGTGGGCGTCGCTCCCGGCGGATATCGGCTTCCCTATCCTCTTCGCCAGGGCCTCGGACTTGACGTTCGCTGACGGGATGGACCTCCCGTTCCTGGCCTCTATCCCGTCGAACGGGTAGGAGAGGGTGTTCCTCTCCCCCAGCCCGGACCACCACCGGTACGGATGCGCGGCGAAGGCGTATCCCCCGGCCTCGTGGATTAGGTCGATGGTCTCCTGTATGGGGCGGCCTCTGGGGATGAGCCTGTCTATCCCCAGGGCGACTATGTGGCCTTCCTTGGAGGAGACCTCCTCGGCCGGCACTATTATGACCCTGCCGTTGTCCTTCAGCTGACCGTAGGCCTCGAAGCTGTTGTGGTCCGTCACCGCGACGCAGCCGATGCCCTTCTCGACGGCGTAGCTCACCAGCTCCTCCAGAGTGGTCTTGCCGTCGTTCGAGTACAGCGTGTGGACGTGCAGGTCGGCCTTCATACTACGTCAGCACCGTCCATGACTTCGGACTCCACCGTCATGACGCAGCCCTTGCCGTCTCCGAGCGGGACGGCCTTGTCGCCGTCGATGACCGCGGCTATGACCTCCGGCGAGCCCTCCGGGACCTCGATGTCCTTCCCGAGGAACCTCCCGTCCTTCACATGGGCGACCTTGATGACCGCCTTCTCGCAGTGCTTCACCTCTATGCGCGAGGAGGAGTTCTGCATCCCGCAGTTGACGACGGTCCCGTTGGGGACGTCCTTCGACGGCTTCAGGAGCAGTATCGCCGACCCTCCCAGCGGCTCGTCGTCGGCGGCCATGAGCATGCCGTACGACTGGACCCCGCGGAACTTGGCGGGCTTGAGGTTGGAGATCACCAGCAGCTTCCTGCCCATCATCTGGTCCCTGGGGTACACGGACTTGAGGTTGGTGACTATCTGCCTGGGCTCCTCCTCCCCGAGGTCGATCTTCAGGACGTACAGCTTCTCGGCCTCCGGGTGGTCCTCGACGGAGACGACCTCCCCGACGCGGATGTCCATCCTCCTGAAGTCGGCGAACGGGCCCTCCGGAGCCGCCGCAGGAGCCTCCTTCTTCTGCTCCTTGGGCTTCTCCTCCTTCTTTACCTCGATCTTCTTGTACACGGGCATAGGCTCCCTGAGCTCCTGCCCTTCCGGCACAGGATCCAGTATCGACGAGAGACCGGCGTCCTCCGGGGTCCCGTCGTATCCCAGGTATCCCCATATCTTCTCCGAGGACCTCGGCATGAAGGGCCAGGCCATCATCGCCAGGGCCTTCACGATGCGGAGGTTGGTGTTCATGACCCTGCCGCACGCGTCCTTGTCGGACTTCACCAGGGCCCACGGCTTCATGGAGTCGAAGTACCTGTTGCCGAAGTGGGCGAGGTCCATCAACGCCTTCAGGCCCTTCTTGAAGTCGCACTTCGAGAGGCAGGCGCTGTACTCTTCGAGAGCGCTCCTGACGGCGTCCATGGCCTCCTTGGACTCCTCCTCGCCGGCCATCCCCGGGACGGTCCCGAAGTTCTTCCTGGTGAAGCTCAGGCACCTGTGATAGTAGTTGCCCAGGTCCGCGACCAGCTCGTTGTTGATCTTGGTGTTGAAGTCCTCCCAGGAGAACTCCGAGTCATGGGTGTCCGGCATTATCGCCGAGAGGTAGTACCTGATCAGGTCGGCGTCGTGCTCCTTCAGGACGGAAGGTATGTCGATCGCTCCGCCGCGGCTCTTGGAGAACTTCCCGCCTCCTATCATGAGGTACTCGTTGGCGGGGATGTCGTAGGGGAGATCCATCCCGCCTATGCCCATCAGTATCGCCGGCCAGATTATGGAGTGGAACGGGATGTTGTCCTTTCCGATGAAGTAGTAGTGCCTGCATTCCGGATCCTTCCAGAACTCCTTCCAGTAGTCGGGCCTGCCTATCATCCTGGAGTACTCGACGGACGCGCTCAGATACCCGATGACGGCCTCGAACCATACGTAGATCACCTTGTCGTCCCATCCCTCCTCGGGGATCGGCACACCCCAGGACATATCCCTGGTTATCGCCCTGTCCTTCAGCCCGCCCTCGAGCCAGTTGCGGGTGAAGGCCTTGACGTTGGGCCTCCAGTCCTCCTTGCTGTCGATGAACTTGATGAGGTCGTCCGCGAAGGCGCTGAGCTTGAGGAAGAAGTGGCTGGTTGGCCTGACCTCGGGCTTGGAGCCGCAGAGGGTGCAGTACGGGTCTATGAGCATCCCGGCCTCGAAGGTCGTCCCGCAGCTGTCGCACTGGTCGCTGCGCGTTTTGTCCGCTTTGCACACCGGGCACACGCCCTCCACGTAGCGGTCGGGAAGGAAGCGGGCGCACTTGGGGCAGTAGTACTGCTCCGTCTCCTTGACGTAGATGTACCCTTTGGCCTTGAGGTCCTTGAATATCTTCTGGGTGACCTCGAAATGCGTCGGGCAGTGGGTCTTGTTGTACAGGGTGTACTCTATGCCCATGTCCTCGATTGCCTTCTTGTTGATCTCATGGTATTTGTCCGCATACTGCTCCGGGGTCATCCCGCTCTTCTCGGCGGATACGGTTATGGGGGTCCCGTGCTGGTCCGAGCCTCCGACCATGAGGACCTCGTTCCCGAGGAGGCGGTTGTACCTGCTGAATATGTCGGGAGGGAGCAGGGAGCCTGCCAGATGGCCAAGGTGTATCGTGCCGTTGGCGTAAGGCCATGCTATGTTTATGCAGATCTTTGTCATTGTTACCTGCGC
>JAFYAH010000024.1 GCA_017540825.1 Candidatus Methanomethylophilaceae archaeon
GAGCTCCGCCTCGTACGTGCCGTCGTCCCTCTTGTTGAAGCAGTACCACGTCGCCCATTCCCTCATGCCCTCTATCGGTCCATAGCCCTCGCAGTGGGGGGCGGAATGGTCCTCGTCCGAGTAGTCGGGGTCCCCCTCCTCCGCGCTGACCCTGTAGACGTAGAACTTGTCCACGTCCTCGGGGACGCGGGCGACCCTGACGTCTCCCTTCTCGTAGATGGCCCTCCTCGTCCCATTGACGCGGTTCGCCTCCGTCATCAGGTCCTCGAAGAACGGCGAAGGCTTCCTGTATTCGACGGATCCCTTGAGCTCCGAGGGGAGGATATCGTAATCGGGGCCTATGAACGAGGCGCTGAACGCATCATACTCGCTGCTCCCGTCCGCATCCACGTAATAAACGCCCACGCTCCTCCCTTTGAAGCTGACCTTGTACTCCCCGCTCTTCACGTCTTAAGCCATCTATTGAAGATATTTCAAGATTCGGCCTGAGTTTGACAAAGCGACCTCTGAACAAATCGGGGATCGACCTGATTTGGCAGCTGATCTTGATTCTTCAATCGAGAATCAGAAGCCCTGGGCACACCGGGGCTGCTCTTTGCACCCTTGATAGGGCCGCTTTAGTTGAATATGGACTGCTGTTTTTTGTCGCCTCGTTTGAGAGGAGGGACAGGCCTCGAGGCCATCGAAACCGGAACCTGGTGCGATGGATACCACGCCATGCTTGTGGTGGCCCACGACTTCGTTCGAAGTCCCTCTCCAGTGCCCGAACGGTTTCTTTCCCGGATGATCGGGAGGGTTGTAAAATGCTGCATGAAGAAGGCCAGGTGGCATGATTGCCGATTCGGCAGGGCCCTCCACTCCCTTATCCTGACCTCTGATCCAAAATTCCTTTGTCATAGACCTCGGATCCCTGACACTGGGCAACGCTGAGGGCCCTCTGTTGCCGAATATCGATGCGTTGGACACGTCCGACGCAGGGACGCTTTCGTCGGATGCCTTCGCCGCGGGCCTGTCGAAGGGCTCCTCTTTGGAAGAATCAGGCCACATGGCCGCGAAGGCCGCCTCGCTGTCGTGCACCCGGCAGGGAGCAACGGGCGGCGTCCCGCGCATCGCGGAGCTGGATGAGCGTCCTCCCCTCTGATGATCCGTCCGCCGGCTTTAAAAATAAAGGGCCCTCCGGACCGAGCATGGACAGATACGACCCGGACCGCGTCATGGAGACGCTGAAGGAGGGCAACAGAAGATACGTGAGGAGCGGCGCTTTCTCGGGGGATGTGTCGCATACGGCCAGGGTCCGCGCCGCCGACGAGGGGCAGCATCCCTTCGCGGCCGTCGTCTCCTGCTCCGATTCCCGCGTGATACCGGAGGCGGTCTTCTCCGCCGGGATCGGCGACCTGTTCGTGATCCGCTCCGCCGGGAACATCGTCGACGGGTGCACCCTCGGCAGCCTGGAGTACGCCGTGGGACACATGGGGGTGAGAGTGGTGGTGGTCATGGGCCACACCTGCTGCGGCGCCATAGCAGAAGCTCTAAAAGGATTGCACGAGGGACATTCCATAGAGATCATAGACGGCATCCGCGCATGCATCGGCGGCGAGAGGGATCCCGTGGAGGCTTCGAGGCTGAACGTCCTCAACAGCGTCCGCCTGATATCCGAAGACCTCTCTGCGAGGCACGACATCGTCGTGGCCGGGGCCATATACGACGTCCGCGACGGCACGGTGGAGTTCCTGGAAGAGCGATTCCCGTCGTCTTCACATGAGAGGCCGGGAATCGGTCCGCGGCCTCTCCATAGCCTCGCCCTGAGAGCTGGGACAGCCATTCGACCATGGCTTGCCTGGTCCCGGGATGGATGGGCCTCGCTGACAGCCTGAGGTACTGCTTCTTGACCTTCATAACGCTGTTGTCGCCGTCTATCTCCCTGAGTACGTGGTTCACGCCCTCCGGAGCATAGCATGTCACGGCCGAACTCCCTTGATCGAATCTAGAGAACTATAGTCTGCGGAAAGGTCGGCCGTCCCGGTCACGGCCAGCAGCCTCTCGACGCTTCCTCTGACCCTCCTCTCCTCCTTGACGGACAGAACCCCTTCTCGACCAGACGGCCGATATGACGGTAGAGCGTCGGGACAGGGACATCCCCCAGCCCTTCGGAGATCTGCTTGGATGTCGCGTCGGCGTGTATCTGGAGGTACTGCACTATCCTCAGCCTTACGGGATTGGAAAGGATGTCGGAGAGCTTCATTTCACACCTTTATTGGAGACGATAGCCGACGGCGAAATCGGATAAACGGGAAAATCGCCTCGGGTTTTATGAAAGCAGTATTTAAATGCGTTTTCATAAGCCCGGAGTTATGTAAAGTATTTTCATAAGGAAGCCGTTATGAAAATAACTATTTAAACTGATAATATAAAAATCAAACAATAAAAATACTGAATCAAATAATTACATTACATGGACGAAACAAGATTCAAATCGAAGATATCAGGCGAGGTCAGAATATCAAACCGTGGCTTCTACGCCTATTTTCAGCCGCACGATCTGCCTTTCGAGATGAATCTATCGCCGGAAACCCGCAAAGCTTGCAACGAGGCATTGATGGCTCTGTCCCGCCTAGATGGAAGATCGTCCGACATGTCGCCGAAAGAACGCAACACGTTTCTCCTGAACTTCACTCTGAAGGAATCCGTGCACAGCTCGTCCATAGAAGGCACGACGTCCACCCTGAGCGACATGTTCCTGCAGGAAGTGGAAGACGTCGGCGAATCGGTCAGACGCAATGCGAAGGAGGTCTCCAACTACAGGGATGCCCTGGAACTCGGAATGCAAAAAATCGAAGAATCCAGGAGAGTGGACATAGAGCTGCTGCATTCCATGCACAAGGTTCTAATGGACAGCGTCAGAGGAGGAAGCAAATCCCCTGGAGAATTCAAAACGGAACAGAATGCCATAGGGCGCCCCGGAGATACGCTGGACTCGGCCCCGATGGTGCCTGCTCCCCCGGAATCCGTCGAGCATCTGATCGAGAATCTGATAGAATACATCGATTCCTACGACGACCCCATCGTCAAGGCCGCGCTCGTCCACTATCAATTCGAGGCCATTCATCCGTACAGAGACGGGAACGGCCGCATGGGAAGGCTGCTGATAATGCTTCTTCTGCGGATGGAGGGCGTACTCGCATACCCCATGATATATCCCAGCGAGTACTTCGATCGCAACAGAGACCAATACATAGATGCGCTGTCCGCCGTGAGTTCCGATGACAAGATAGAGGAATGGATAGAATTCTTCGCAATCGCGCTCAAAAGCCAAGCAGAAGATTCCATGAATACCATCAACGCGCTCAGATCATATCGCGACAGACTCAAAAAGACATACGGCAAAAGCACTACGCTCATACATGCGATAGACCTGTCCTTCTCCAACCCCTATATCCGCCCCAACGATCTGTCAAAGGTCGCCGAGGTGACGCATCCCACAGCGATCCGTGCCTTGAAAGATCTGGAAAGCGAGGGCATCCTCCGCGAAATCACTGGAAGGTCTCGCAACATGGTGTTCCTGGCCGAGGGGGTGCTGGAGATTCTCTCTGGCAAAAAACCCTGAATCAATAGAGAGAATGCGAACGACATCCTTCAAAGGCATGACGTCCTCGGTTCTCTGAGCAAACGGGCGCCATCTATAATTCGGGGGAACACGTCCCGACATCATGCGTTCCACACGCCTGGTCGCGGTCGTCACGATGGTCATCGTAGCCATACTGGCGCTCACGTACGTCACCCGCGACGGCACGGTGGAGTTCCTGGAAGAGCGATCCCCGTCGTCTTCACATGAGGGGCCGGGAATCGGTCAGCGGCCCCTCGATGGCCTCGCCCTGAGAACTGGGACAGCCATTCGACCATGGCTTGCCTGGTCCCGGGATGGATGGGCCTCGCTGACAGCCTGAGGTACTGCTTCTTGACCTTCGTCATGCTGTTGTCGTCGTCTATCTCCCTGAGTATATGGTTGACGCCCTCCGGAGCATAGCAGGTCGCCGTCGGTACGTCCTTGATCGAATCCAGCGAGCGGAAGTCCGCGGAGAGGTCGGCGGTCCCCGTGATAGCGAGTATGGGCTTCCCGAAGCCTCTCAGCATCCCCGCATAGTCCTCCGAGGAATAGGACAGGTGCTCCCGCATCCACTTGGCGCAGATCCTCACGCCCTGGAAGCGTATCGTGTCCTCGTCGGTGCTCAGGCATCTCTCGAACAGCTCGTCCTGCCTGGCGTCCGTCTTTTCCTGGGACGCCGTTCTGCGCAGCAGGGCGCCCGTTATCCCCTTCCTTTCCTCGGACTGCTCGCCCATCAGCCTGCTCTGGTAGCGGAGGGCGTCCTTCATGCATGTGACCGCGCCTCCGAGAAGCATGAGCCCGGCGACGTCCTCCCTCTCGGACAGCAGCGTCGCCACCATCGTCCCCTCGGAATGGCCGCACACCACGACCCTGCCGGCGTCGACGTACGGGAGCGACTTCACGTATTCCGTCACGGATACGGCGTCGTCCACGAGATCGCTGAGGCCTGCACTGTTGAAATCCCCCGACGAGCGGTGGGTCCCCCTCTTGTCGTAGCGGATGGTGACGAAGCCCTCCTCCACGAACAGGTCCGACAGGTCCCTGTAGATGTTCATCCTGCTCCCGGGGCCGTTCCCGTCGCGGTCCAGCTTTCCGGTCCCCATGATTATCACGATCGCGGGCCTTCTCCCCTCCTTGCTCGGATATGCGACCGTCGCGCCCAGCGATGCCGGGCCGGCCACAATGACCTCTTCCTCGTTAGTTGCCATCGTCATCGTCCTCCACAGGTGCCGAAACGAACGAGACGCTCCTCGTCCTCCCTCCGTCCTGGGACCCGATGTACCTGCCCAGCAGAGAAGCGTATTCCCCCAGGAACTCGTCGAACCTCTCGTCCGACAGCCTGAGCATGCATGTCCTGAGACAGAGCCTGTCCTTGGCCGGGTCCTCCCCCTGGTACCGCTCGAACCTGCCGTACAGGGCCATGAGGAACTGGTAGGACACGTCGGCGATGTCCGCGGTCTCGGCGGACCATCTCTCCGGGTTCACGGCCAGCAGCCTCTCGACGCTTCCTCTGACCTTCCTCTCCTCCTTGACGCACAGCACCCCCTCATCGACCAGGCGGCCTATATGGCGATACAGCGTGGGGACGGGGATGTCCTCCAGGCCTTCGGATAGCTGCTTGGCCGTCGCATCCCCGTATATCTGGAGATGCTGGACTATTCTCAGCCTGACGGGATTGGACAGGATGTCGGAGAGCCTCATCTTTCACACCATTATTAGTTTTGATTTTATTATCATTAATGATAATAGTTGTATATGTGCTTTTCCGAGATAGACGATCGGCATGCGGCATTCGGCGACATGGATCCGCCGATAGCGAGGACGGCTTGCCTGATCCTGAAGAAACAGCATCGAGGATGCGGGACCGTCGGAGCCTCAGCCGTATCAGCTTCGCCTTGAAGCCCTTGTCCACGACCTTCATCGCGATCCTGGTGTACAGCCCGACCCTTCCCCTCAGCATCGCCCTTGCATCGGTGAAGAAGGGCCTGCATTCGAGATATCCTGTCCCGGTCATCTCGCAGAAGGCGTGGGAATCGTCCACCGCGAAATGCATGGCCGCCGACTGGTTGCCCGTCTTCCTCACGTACCTGGCGGCATACCTCAGCCCGTCCGTGGTGGTCGCGTCGAACACGAGCTCCGCCCCTGGAAAGGCCTCCTTCATCCTCTCAATTACGTCCAGGATCTGCTCCTCGTGGAAATACTGGAACACCCCTAGGACGAGGATCATCACCGGGAGGGACCTGTCCACCTCGTCCGCCCACCGCATGTCGAACAGGTCGCCCGCGATTAGGGTCTCCTTGTCCGACGGCGGCAGCAGCTCCTTCCTAAGCCCGATGACCTCCGGGAGGTCCATATCATAGAAATGCGCGTCCAGGTCGGACAGCCTGAGGTAGGCCGTCTCCAGCCCCGCGCCGAGATGCACGATGGAGCTCCTCCCGTTCCTTCTGACGAAATCCCTCTCCATCGCATCGGTGTTGTAGTACCTCGCCACCGACGCCAGGAATGAGTACTCCGACGAGCCTTTGGTCACCCCTTCGGGTATCCTGTCCTTCAGCCTCAGAGCGGCGTCGTCCCTGAAGTAGTCGGGGAAGCGCTCCGTCGAATAGACCCGCGCGGCCAGCGGGATGTACAGGGTGTCGGGAACGCCGTCCGTCATTCGGCGGCCTCCCTGAACCTGACCTCTGCGAAAGTCATGGACTCGTTCCTGAGGCAGCGTTTGAAGTACCATCTGTAGAATAACGGCAGCGCCTCGTATTCCGGAGGCATCTCGTTCATCACGCTCACCGATTCCACGGTGTCCGAGAAGGCGGCGACCTCCTTCCTGGCGTCCTCCATGCTGAAGGGCATCCAGGCCCCCTTGTTGCCCGTCTTCCTGACCGCCCTGTTGGACCTCGCCAGCATCTTCGCGTTCTCGTAGTCGAAGACCATGGTCGCACCCGGGAAACGCCTCCCTATGGCGTCGACCAGCCTCCTCACGTCGTCGGGCTCGAAATAGAACAGAACCCCCAGCACCATGATGAACGCCTTGTCCCCGGGACCGAATCCGATCTCGTCCATCCAGGCGTGGTCGTTGGCGTCCTTCCCGATGTCGGTCTCCCGGTCCTTCGGATCGAACAGCTTCCGCCTGAACTCTATGACCTCGGGGAAGTCGATGTTGACCATCCTGCACTTCCCGTTGTCGATATGGTCGAAGATGGTGTCGAGGCCGCACCCGATGTTGACGAGGATGCCCTCCGGGTTCCAGGCCAGGAACGCCCTGGCCTTCCTCTCGGCCACGTCCTGCCTCATGCCGTACACGATCTGGGGCCCTTTGCCCATGTCCGACTTCTCTATGCTGTAGTCTATGCGGTCGATGATCTCCTTCGCCGTCGTATCCTTGAACAGCTGCGGATACATCTGGTTCGCCCTGTACCTCCCGTACAGCGGGAGCATCAGGGTCTCCTGAGGGGTCCCCCTCTTTATCGTCACCTTTTCCTTCATTAGCTTCCGCCCCCTATGTTCCAGTATCCGGAACCTGCCTGCAATCTGACCATGCTGACGACCGCCCCCGCCTGCTGACGTCATTCGTCGCGACCCTTTCTGAGACGATTTCTGGCTGGAATCCTGTACGATCGCTAATTTTTAGGAATACCTAAACTTATTTAATAATTTAGGAATGTCTAAAAATCTAATAATTTGCAAGACAAGAAGCTTTCCTGACGCCGGCATAGCCCTCCCCGACCGCATCTGGACCTCGACGGAAAGGTCTGCACGGCTGCCCTCCCTTCCGACAGCCTCTCTCGCCGTGCTCGGCACCTAGGGATTTCATGCCTGGGCCATACGTCCCGGGAGATCGAGCCCTGGACGACGTCCTCCGAGGAGCGCAGCGTCATTCGTCCAGATCGGACAGCATGTCGTAAGCCGTGTCATATCCGGCGTTGGCGGAACGCTTCAGCCATCCGACGGCCTCGTCCCTGTTCTTTTCGAAATCCTTTGCGAGAAGGATCTTCGCGACGTTGTACATCGCCTCCGGGACGCCTTGCTCGGCCGCGAGGAGGAACAGCCTGAGGGCCTCGTCGAGATTCGGCTCGGTCCCTCTGCCGGACCAGTACATGAAGCCTAGAGTGAACTGCGAGATGGCGTCCCCGTGCTCCGAAGCGACTGCAAGGTAGCGCTTGGCGCGGTCGAAGTCCTGCGGCACGTTCATGCCGTAATAGAACTCTTTCCCGAGGAACGCGCACATCTCGGGGTCGCCTTCCTCGCACAGCCGTATGCATGCCTCAAGCTTCTCTTCCATCGTGGGTCCCATAGCTCGACACCTCCTTCGTCTATCTGATGATGCTATCTGCGTTCTCTTACTAATAACGCTCCTCTCCCGCTCCCCTGTATATATCTCGGATCACTGCGACCAGAGGAAGAGCTCGCCCAGCTGATGGAACGGTCCGTCCATCGCGAAATCGCATCTGCGGGAGGGCTTGACGATGTCTACACCGTGGAAGGCACCGGGAAGGAGAAGCCCGAGATGCCCATGCCCTCGGACTCGATGCTGCCATTGAACAAGGGGTAGCCGTCTTCACCCGCTCGAACTGCTCTGCGAATAGGAAAAGGAATCGTACTGGATATGACGCGGAGACTTCGGACGGCGCCCTCGGCCTGCGGATGGAACATCAGAACATGACCTTCTCGAAATGGAACATCTCGCCCTCGTCATCAGGGCTGTTCGGGTCGCGATGCCTGCCGTGGAAGAACGCCGTGATGTGGAAGCCGCATCTGTTGACGTAGAAATGTATGTTCCGCTTCTCGAAATAAGGGGTGCAGGTCTCCCACACCCTCACCTGCGGATACGCCCGCTCGATGGCGCGCCAGGCCTCGTACCCGATCCCCTTGCTGTGCTCCTCGGGAGAGACGAAGAGGATCTGCAGGTCCCCCCTGTCCCCGGCCACGGACACTATGGCTCCGCCGACCGGCCTCCCGTCCTTCACTATCCTGTACGCCGTGCCGCCGTCGATGGACCGCTCGATGGTCTCCCTCGAGATTATCTCCCCGGGCTCCTCGAAATGGTCGTCCCTGAGTCCGAACTCCTCCGTGGCGCCGTATCTGAACGCCTCCTGGTTGTCCTTATGAACCTTTCGCGGTCTGCCTCTTCCAGCGGCTTCAGGACGATTGACATGATAGCTCGCTGCAGGGCTAAACCGTCCGATATAGATTTGCATAAAACATTGTGTTTGCAAATTCATCCCGGTTCATTTGATGTGATTCCCGCTATAAAGGGTTAATATATCTGCAAGAGGATGAAAAATCATGGTCCATGTATTCGCGTTGTTCCGTAAAAACAGAGAACCGATGGACTATATTGATGGAAAGCCAGTTTATCCCAATCGCAAAACTCGCAAGGCGTTGAAGGAAGTCGAGAAATACGAACGTGGAGAACGTGAACTGGAAACAATAGATTTAGAGAAGGTTCATTCAAGAGATGTCAAACCAACTTACGACATCGTAATAACTACAGGTTTCAGGAAGGACCTCAAAAAAGCAGAGAAAAGAGGTTTGGATCTTGCAGAATTATGGAATGTCGTAGATGTGTTGGCCGACGGAAAGCCATTACCGGATAGATACCACGATTATAAGCTCACAGGTGTGTATGAAGGCTATCGTGAATGTTATATACGCCCGAACTGGCTATTGATCTATGAGCTTCTGGACAGGGAAATGATACTTCACCTCATAAGGACGGGAACTCATTCCGATTTATTCGATGAATGAATCACACGGCCATTCCGCCGGATTCATGGCTGGTATCGCCTACCAAAGACCGTCAGTTGCCTTCTGAGGAAGTAGTCAGGCCCTGGACCTGTTCGATTTCGAATGCTTCAGGGAGGCGTTCGTAAACGCCTGCGTCCACGACTCCTGGAGGACGGGCGCGTCGCCGATGGTGGCGGTGTTCGAAGACAGGATAGAGGTAGACTCCGTAGGAAGGATACCTTTCAGCCTCCATATGAGCGACTTCCACGAGGGAATGAGCTGGCCGGTGAGCGAGTCGCTGTTCAGGATGTTCGGCATGCTCGGGTTCGCTGAGCATTCGGGCCGCGGAATCCCGACATAGTGGGCAGGTACGGAAGAGAGGCGATCTCGGTGAAAGAGCAGTCCGTTAAGTGACCATGCCGTTCTCCTTCGAGCCGACGCATGCGATGGCAGGGGCGATGCCTTCCGGCCTCGGAAGCAAGGAATCGGAGCTGCTCGGAATACTGGCCAGAGGCCCCGGCGTCAGGATTCCGACGTGGCTGACAGGATAGACATTAGCCAGTCAAGGCCCATAGGCTCGCTGAAGGAGAAGGGCCTGCTTTCGAGCGAAGGCACCGACAGAAGAAGCGTATGGGCGGTCCGCTGCCTGACGGATGCGCGAGCAGGCTTTCGCTGGATCTGGATAGTCCGAACCAGTCCGCAAATAGCCTGGACTATTCAGCGCCGGCGCGCGCCATGACGGCCAAGGGAAGCGAGACGGAAGGGCTCCGCCGCGCCTCCCCTTCGAAAAAGATCACTCTTCGAAAAGAGCGGTGGACAGGTACCTCTCCCCGGTGTCGGCGAGGATCGCGACTATGTTCTTCCCCTCGTTGGCCGGGTCCTTGGCGAGCTTCACGGCAGCCGCGACGGCCGCTCCCGCGGAGATCCCGACGAGGATGCCCTCCTTGCGCCCGACCAGCTTTCCGTATGAGAATGCGTCGTCGTCCTCCACGGCTATGACCTGGTCGTAGACCTTGGTGTCCAGCGTGTCCGGGACGAACCCGGCTCCGATCCCTTGGATCTTATGAGGGCCGGCCTTGCCCTCGGACAGCAGGGGGGACCCTTTTGGCTCCACGGCGACGACCTTGACGCCCGGGATCTTGGACTTCAGGTACCTGCCGGTCCCGGTGAGGGTGCCCCCGGTCCCGACCCCCGCCACGAGGATGTCCACCTTGCCGTCCAGGTCGCTGAAGATCTCCGGCCCGGTGGTCTTGAAGTGGATCTCCGGGTTCGCAGGGTTCACGAACTGCCCGGGGATGACGGAGTTCGGGATCTCCTTGGAGAGCTCCTCGGCCTTGGCCACCGCCCCCTTCATCCCCTTGGCTCCTTCGGTCAGCACCAGCTCGGCCCCGTAGGCCTTGATGAGCTTGCGGCGCTCGACGGACATGGTCTCCGGCATGACGATCTTGATCTTGTACCCCCTGGCGGTCGCTATGGAGGCCAGGGCGATCCCGGTGTTCCCGGAGGTGGGCTCTATCAGGACCGTGTCCTTGTCTATCTTCCCCTTGGCCTCCAGGTCGTCGATCATCGCCTTCGCTATCCTGTCCTTCACCGAGCCGGCCGGGTTGAAGAACTCGATCTTGCCGAAGAGCCTGGCCTTCAGCCCGAGCTCCCTCTCGATGTTCCTGAGCTCCACGAGGGGAGTCCCGCCTATCGTCTCGTCTATAGATTTGTACAGCGTCATTCAAATCGCTCCTTCACAGCTTCGAATCCTTGTCTGAGGTCCTCTATTATGTCGTCTATGTGCTCGGTCCCTATCGAGAGGCGTATGGTGTTGGGCTTTATGCCGCTGGCCAGCAGGGCCTTCTCGTCCAGCTGGGAATGGGTGGTGGAAGCGGGGTGGATGACCAGCGACTTCACGTCCGCCACGTTCGCCAGGAGGGAGAACAGCTTCAGGGACTCGGTGAACTTCTTCGCCTTCTCCGCCCCTCCCTTGATCTCGAAGGTGAATATCGACCCGGCCCCGTTCGGGAAGTACCTGTCGTACAGCTCCTTCCGCTTCCCGGTCTCGAGGGAGGGGTGGTTGACCTTCTCCACCTGGGGGTGGCCCTTCAGGAACTCCACCACCTTCAGCGCGTTCTCGGTGTGGCGCTCGGTGCGGAGGGAGAGCGTCTCCAGGCCCAGCAGGAGCAGGAACGAGTTGAACGGCGAGATGGTGGCGCCCTGGTCCCTCATGAGGGTGGTGCGTATCTTGACGACGAAGGCCGCCTTGCCTGCCGCCTCGGTGAACACCACGCCGTGGTAGGACGGGTTGGGCTTGGAGAGCGTAGGGAACTTGTCGTTCTGCGCCCAGTCGAAGTTCCCGCTGTCGACTATGACCCCTCCCATCGCGACGCCGTGGCCGCCTATGAACTTGGTCGCCGAGTGCACGACGATGTCCGCCCCGTGCTCTATCGGCTTCAGGACCGACGGCGGGCTGAAGGTGCTGTCGACTATCAGCGGTATACCGTGCTCGTGGGCGATCTTTGATATCGCTTCGAGGTCCGCGACGTCGGAGTTGGGGTTCCCCAAGGCCTCGGTGTACAGCAGCTTGGTGTTGCTCTTGATGGCCTTTGCGAAGTTCTCGGGGTCGGAGGGATCCACGAAGGTCGTCTCGATCCCCTGCTCGCGGAGGGTGTTGGCGAACAGGTTGGTGGTGCCTCCGTACAGATTGGTGGAGGACACTATGTGGTCACCGGCCAGGGCTATGTTCTGGACCGCGTAGGTTATGGCGGCAGATCCGGAAGCGGTCGCCAGGGCTGCGACTCCTCCCTCGAGGGCCGCCATCCTCTCCTCGAACACGCCGGTGGTGGGGTTCATGAGCCTGGTGTAGATGTTGCCGGGCTCGGTCAGAGCGAAGCGGCCGGCGGCCTGCGCGGAGTCCTTGAAGACGTACGAGGTGGTCATGTATATCGGGACGGCGCGGGCGTCGGTCGTAGGGTCGGGGCTCTCCTGGCCCGCATGCAGCTGGAGCGTCTCCAGTTTGTATTTCGGTGCTTCCGCCATGTTATCGTGCCATGGTGAACGTAGGGGGCATATAATAACCTATCTGTTTGGTAGGTAATACTGAAAACCACATGGAAGAGTGCGGGCTCGCGCCTCCAACAATCATCAAGTCCGATCACATCCTCGAATCTATGAAGGATGCGCCGATCGGGACCGACGATCTCAGGAAGACCCGCGAGAACGACGGGCACCACGACGACAAGACCCGGCTCATAGCGGAGATCCTTTAGAAACCTAAAGTCTGCCGTGTGCAGTAAATTCTGATCTCACATTCCTGCCGTTTTCTGAATGCTGGCTATGCCGCAGTGGAAGGTTTTTTATAGTTTACCTACCATAATATTATAGTAGGTAAATACTATGGGAAGGCCGCGC